>JANLTI010000135.1:0-5770 GCA_031362845.1 Gemmatimonadaceae bacterium
ACGACGATCGCCGCGTGGATGCCCATGCACGGTGCCCCCACAGGAGTCACGAGGGGAGACGGGATGACGTGAACAGGTGGGATGGTGGGACGAACGAGCATGACGCAGGTGCCGCTGGGGAGGCCGCAGCGCGCGCCGGCACGAGGAGAACGGCCGACGGTGACCACGCCGCGGGCGGCCGTTCTCCTCTCGCCATTACATCGCGGGCTTGTCGCTGTTGGAGATGTCTCTCACCATCTTCCAGCTACCGTCCGACTGCTTCTGCCACACCGAGAGATATTTCCCGACGTCGGCGATGGACGCTCCAGACTTCGGCTTCATGGTCATCGCGTAGGTCCCCGTCTCGATGGCGTAGTCGCCGGTGAGGATCAGGTTGGTGGTCTGGAAATTCGCGGCCGTGAAGGTGAAAGCGGCGAGCATTCCCGCATTCAACTGGTTGATGCCGGCGTGTCCGCGCGCCAGTGGAACGTTTGGCAGGAACACCATCGCGTCGGCGGCATAGACGCTGCGCATCTTCGCGGTATCAGCAGTCAACAGCCCGTCGCGAAAACGTGTCAGCGCCGAGTCGATGGCGAGCTGCACGGCGGCGCGAGCGTTGGCGGGGCTCATCTGGCGCGCCGCGGTATCGGCACCGGTGTCCGCGGCCTTGGGTGAGCAGGCGACAGCCGCTAGCGCGATCAGGGCAATGCACATCCGCTTCATGGCAGGCTCCGGACTGGGGGAGCTGCCAATTCTAGGGGCGCGAGTCCGACACGCAATCACAGGATGGCGATCCGCTCCGCGAACCGCGACAGCCCGAACAGCGAGATGTCGTGAGCCGTCGTGCCACGCGTGACGAGATCCGCACAGATCTCGCCGATCACGCTGGAGAACTTGAAGCCATGGCCGGAGCAGGGCGACACCAGCAGCACCTCGGGCGCACTCGGCGCACGGTCGATGATGAAGTGTTCGTCCGGCGTGTTGGTGAACATGCACGTGCTCGACGAGCGCATCGCGCCATCGGCACAGGGGAAATAGCGCGCAACGGCGGCGTGCAATGCCGCTTCGTCCGCGGGATGACACACCCGATCGACCGTGTCCGGGTCGACGACTTCATGCCGGTGATGGTACCGGCCAATCTTGAAGCCTGGAACGCCGTACTCGGGAAATCCATAGTAGCGTCCCTCGTCCGCATCGAGCACGAACACGGGAAAGGCGCCGGGCGCGAATCGCGACGGCTCCGCGATGTCGAACCATCCGACCACCTGTCTCTCGGGGACGAGTCGCGCACGCAGTTCAGGCACGAGTGCACCCATCCATGGTCCGGCGGCCAGCACGAGCTGCCCGGCCTCGTACGTCGCGCGGTCGGTGCGTACGGTCACCTTGCCGCCCCCGGCGTTCCACTCGAGCACCGGCTCGTGCTCTCGTATCGTCGCGCCCAGCGCCGCCGCTCGTGCGGCGTGCGCGGCGATGCATCGCTCCGACGCGAGAAAGCCACCATCCGGCTGATACACCGCCATCATGTCCGGCGCCGGTCGCCATCCCGGGAATCGAGCGCGAAGCGCCTGGGCGTCGAGCGTCTCGTGTGGCAACCCGTGCTCGCGGCAACTGCGCGCTGAACCCTCGAAGACGCCACTTCCCGCGCGCCCCACATCGAGCGACCCGGTGACGTACAGGAGCGGCTCGTCGAGCCCACGCTCGAGCTCCCGCCAGAGTGCAAACGCGCGACGCAGCAGCGGCACGTACGACGGATGCTCGAAGTACGCGAGGCGGATGATGCGCGTGACGCCGTGCGACGAACCGTACTGGTGTCCGAGTGCGTACCGCTCGAGCGCCAGCACACGAAGCCCCCGCGCCGCGAGGTGACAGGCGGCGGCGCTTCCCATCCCGCCAACTCCCACGACAATCACGTCGTATCCTGGACGCGTCATCACCCCACCTCCTTGCAGTGCACGTGGCCGCCTTCGCATAGTGTGGCCACGCTCGCCTTCCGACAACCTGGACCCGCTGATCGCATGAGCAATCTCCACGTTCTCGACTTCGTCGTCATTGGCGCGTACTTCCTGGTCCTCCTGGGCATCGGGATCTGGGCCGCGCGCCGAGACAAGGCGCTGAGCTCCGACTATTTCCTGGCGGGGCGCGACGTGGGGTGGCTCGCTGTGGGCGCGAGCCTGTTCGCATCCAACATCGGCAGCGAGCACCTCGTCGGCCTGGCCGGCACGGGCGCCGCGAGCGGTCTCGCGGTGGGCCACTTCGAGTGGATCGCGTGTTTCATGCTGCTGCTGCTCGGCTGGCTGTTCGTGCCGTTCTACCTGCGGAGCGGCGTGTACACCATGCCGGAGTTCCTGGAGCGCCGCTACAACTCCGCGGCGCGCTGGTATTTCACCTGGGTGTCCGTCGTCGGCTACGTGCTCACGAAGATCAGCGTCACGCTGTTCGCCGGTGGCGTCGTGATGCACGCCGTGACGGGCATGGACCCGTGGACGAGCGCCGGCGTCCTGATCGTCATCACCGGGCTCTATACGATCG
Source organism: Gemmatimonadaceae bacterium (assembly GCA_031362845.1). GTDB lineage: Bacteria > Gemmatimonadota > Gemmatimonadetes > Gemmatimonadales > Gemmatimonadaceae > AG11. The sequence goes on from JANLTI010000135.1 coordinate 2,509, forward strand.
TCGGCGGGCTCCGCGCGGTGATCTATACCGAAGTGGCGCAGGCGGTGGTCCTGATCAGCGGCTCGATGGCGCTCATGTTCATGGGGCTGAACGAAGTGGGAGGCTGGAGCGGTCTCCACGCGCGGCTTCCGGCAGACTACTTCTCCATGTGGAAGCCGTCCAATCACCCGGACTTTCCCTGGACGGGGGTCATCTTCGGCGCACCGATTCTCGGCGTCTGGTACTGGTGCACCGACCAGCACATCGTGCAGCGCGTGCTCGCGGCGAAGAACATCTCCGAGGCGCGACGCGGGACGATCATGGCCGGCTACCTGAAGGTGCTGTCGGTATTCATCTTCGTGCTGCCCGGCATGGTGGCCGCGGCGATCTACGCCGATGTGCGCGCGGGCGCAGGTGATACCGCCTATCCCACGCTCGTCACCCGCCTGCTGCCCGCTGGCCTCAAGGGCCTGGTGCTGGCCGGCATGCTCGCCGCGCTCATGAGCTCTCTCGCGTCGGCGTTCAATTCGTGTTCCACCCTGCTGACGTGGGACGTGTACCGCAAGCTCAAGCCACAGGCGACGGAAAAGGAGCTGGTGACTTTCGGCCGAGGCTCGACGGTCATTCTGGTGGGACTCGGGTTCGCCTGGATCCCGTTCATGAAATACGTGTCGCCGCAGCTCTACATCTATCTCCAGAGCGTGCAGGCCTACATCGCGCCGCCCATCGCCGCGTGCTTCCTGTTCGGTGTGCTGAACAAGCGGCTCAACGGCAACGGTGCAATGTCGGCACTGCTCACCGGCCTCGTACTCGGCGCAGCCCGACTCGGGCTCGAGCTCGGCAAGGCGGGGCTGACCCCCGGATCGCTGACGCATTGGTTCGCCACCATCAACTTCCTCAACTTCGCGGCCCTCCTCTTCGTGCTCTGCACGGTGATTCTCGTTGTGGTGAGCTACTCGACGGCGCCGCCCGCGCCCGAGCGCACGGCGGACCTCACGTACAGCACCGCGGCGGTGTCGTCCGCAGCCGAGGATGACCCGACGAAGCGACGAGTGAACATCGCGATGTCCGTGCTGCTCGCCGCCACGGTGGGTGTGCTGTGGATCGTGTTCCGATGAACGGTGCACCGGACGAAACGCGGAACGACGAGATACGGCATGTGGCGGACTGACACTCACTGGTTCGACGTCGCACTCGCGACCAGCCTGCTGCTGATCGGACATCTCTGCTTCGGCCGCTTCGAGGAGCACAAGCCGCGGTGGCGACGTCTCCTGAAGGTGGTGCTGGGTGCGACCCTGATGGTCGGCACGTCGGTATTCGCCGGTCGCGGCTGGAGCCTCGTGCTGCTCGGCGTCATTCTCGTGGCTGTCGCCGTCGTGCATGCATGGTGGCTTCCCAGGAACGGCGTCAATGGCTGGACAGCCGAGCCGCGGGCGCGATACTACGAACTCATCGGCTTCGATCCGTCGGCAGGGTCGCGCGACCACGCTGAGTGACGAACGATTTTCCCATTCCATGATGATGCGCATGACGATTCAACGACGACCGATCACTGTCCGCGCACTGCTGTTCGCGTGCCTGTTGAGTGGGGCCGCCTGCCGAATGCCCGGCGCTCCGGTTTCCCCCGCTCCATTGCCGGCCGGCGCCCAGGCGATCTCGTTCCTGGGCGATACGCTGCGCGCCTTCCCGCTGTCGCCGGCGACGCGCGAGCGATACGAACGTCAGCTGGCCGACGCGCGCGCATCGTACGCGCGCGCGCCGACGAACGCGGACTCGATCATCTGGTTCGGCCGACGACTGGCGTATCTCGGACGCATCCGTGAGGCGATCGACGTGTACTCGCGCGGGATCGCGCTGCATCCGAGGAACGCGTGGCTGCTCCGCCATCGTGGACATCGGTACGTGAGCGTGCGCGAGCTCGATCGCGCGATTGCCGACCTCGAACGCGCCACGCAGCTGGTGAGCGGAACGCCCGACGAGATCGAGCCGGATGGCCAGCCAAACGCCGCGAATCAGCCGATCGGGACGCTCCACTCGAACATCGCGTACCACCTGGGACTCGCGTATTACCTGAAGGGAGAGTTCGCGCGCGCGGTGCCGGTGTACCGGCGCGAGATGTCCGAGGCGCGGAACGACGACCGACTCGTGTCGACGGCGCACTGGCTGTACATGAGCCTCCGGAGACTCGGGCGCAACGACGAAGCGGCCGCGGTGCTGGTCCCGTTCCGCCGGCAGATGAATGTCGTGGAGAACGACACGTATCAGCATCTGCTTCTCATGTACAAGGGCGAGTTCGCACCGGACTCGGTGCTGGCGATGACACCGAGCGGCGAGATGTCGGTGACCGACGCGACGGCGGCGTACGGCATGGGGAACTGGCACCTGTACAACGGGAGGCGTGCCGAGGCAGAGCGCATCTTCCGCCGCATTCTCGCTGGCGGGCAGTGGGGCGCGTTCGGGTACATTGCCGCCGAGCGGGAGTTGGCATGGTGGCGCGATGCGCGTTGAACTTCCAATGAGGGCGACATGATGCTCGACACGGACAACCTGCGACTCGTGCCGTTCACGCCGCAGCAACTGCTGGCACTCATCGAGCGCCCGGAGCAGTTCCTCGAGCTCGCTGGAGTGTCAGCCGACGCGGGAATGCACGTGCTCTTCACGTCGGGAGAGATCTCGCCCGCCTGGCTCGCGACGCTTCGGACGCTGGAGCACGCCGATCCCTGGATTCTGGGTTTCGCCGTCGTCGATCGAGAGAAGCAGCTCGTCGTTGGCAGCGCCGGCTTCAAGGGCGGGCCCGACGCAGAGGGCGCCGTGGAGATCGCCTACGGTATCGTACCGGCGTTCGAGGGACGCGGGTACGCCACCGAAGCGGCACGAGCACTCACGGCATACGCGCTCGGCAGCGGCCAGGTCTCGCTGGTGATAGCGCACACGCTGGCGACACCGAATGCATCGACGCACGTGCTCGCGAAGTGCGGCTTTCAGCGCACGGGCGAGTTCGTCGATCCCGATGACGGCCCGGTATGGCGCTGGGAGCGAGTCGAGGGCGCGCGCGCATGACGGCACAGCAGAGCTACGACGCGATCGTGGTAGGATCCGGCATCTCGGGCGGGTGGGCGGCCAAGGAGCTCACCGAGCGCGGGCTGCGCGTGCTGCTCCTGGAGCGCGGCAAGAAGGTGGAGCACATCCGCGACTACCTGAGCGCGACCAAGGCGCCGTGGGATTATCCGCACCGCGGCGGGCGCACCCACGACATGGTGCGCCGGTATCCGGTGCTCAGTCG
>JANLTI010000144.1:0-34633 GCA_031362845.1 Gemmatimonadaceae bacterium
CTCAGCGGCGCGCATCGCCGACAGCGTGACGGCGATCTTGGCGGGAAGCCACACGTCGTCCTGGTCGGCGCACATGAGATATTGCGAATCGGCGGGCACACGGGTGAGCAGCCAGTCGAAGCCCGCGGCAGGGCCAAGCCGTTCGCCGCCGCTCTCCAGAAGCACGATGCGTGGATCCGCGTCGGCGAGGCGGCGCACGATGTCGCGGGTGGAGTCCGTGGACCCGTCGTCGCGTACCCAGAGCCGCCACGCGACATGCGTCTGCGCGCGAACGCTGGCGACGAACTCCGCGACATACCGCTCGCCGTTGAACGTCGGGGTGATGATGTCCACGGCAGGCGCGTCGGCGGCGTGCACGCTCATGGCGCCCTCACCACCTGTGACGTGGTCGCGTGCTCGCGGCGGCGAAGATAGAGCGACGTCAGTGACACCAGTACCACGAGCTCCGACAGCACCACTGCGGCAGCCATGCCGAGTGCGCCCCAGCGCGGAACCAGCAGCAACGCGACCGCGACGTTCGTCGCACCCGCGGCAATGACTGTTCGCAGGAATGCATGCTCGTGGCCGAAGGGGACGGCCCAGTACAGACCGAGCACGGTGTCCACCGCCACCAGGAAGGGCAGAATAGCGAGCGCACGCATGACGGGAACCGCACCTTCGTATCCCGGACCCAAGAGGATGCGCGTCAGCAGCGGCGCGCCAACGAAGGCCACGATTCCGAACAGGCCGCCCAGCGCACCAACGAGGACCAGGCACCGCTCGATCGTGCGTCGCGCATGCGCTGGATCGGAGACGCTCAGAAAGCTGAGGCGCGGGAGAAAGGCCTGCGTCAACGGCTGGAGCAGGTTGATGCTCGCGCGAACGATTCGCTCGGCGCCGCCGAAGAACGACACCGTGGTCGCGCTCGCGAGCGCGGCGAGAAGCAAGGTGTTTGCCTGGATATAGAGGCCGGACGCGGCCCGCACACCGAACACGCCGGCGGCACGACGCAGGATCGACGTCGCCTCTCGGATACTGGGCAGCAGCGGCATGGCGTCGCGCCACATCCACCTCGTGAGGATCACGAGTGACGCGCCAGCGAAGCACGCCTGGAGCGCGAGCACGCGCCAGCCATCCGTGGGCTCATGGACCAGGAGGAAGACGCCGAGCGCCGCACAGACTTTCGCTCCCACATCCACCGCGACCGCGGCCCGCACGCGTTCGACGCCCTGGAAATACCAGAGCGGACTCATTCCCCGGAGCACAGCGAAGGCCAGCGTCCATGCGAGCAGCCTTCCCTCTCCCCGCAGTGCAGGCATGCCGACGAACACCAGCAGGCCGACGGCAGCCGCCCCCGGCAGCAGGAGAAGTTTCGCACCCTGCACTCCTCCTACCACGTGCGACATCGAGTGTGGCACCATGCGCGCCTGCGCCACGGCGCGAGTGCCCGACATGTCGAAGCCGTACTCGATGAGCAGCAGCAGCCAATTTCCCAGCGCCTGCGCCACCAGCACGAGCGCCCATCCATCGGGGCGCAGCGTGCGCGCGAGATACGGCACCGTGAGCAATGGCACGAGGAGCGCAACTGCCTGCGCACCGAACAGCGCGGTAGTATTCTGGATCAGCGACCGGCGATGCACGGCGAGCGTCACGGTCCGACACCCGCACACAGCGCAAGCGCATGGGAATCGGTTTCGACCTCGTACAACGCGTCAACGCTGGAGCACGCGACGCGGGAGTGGTTTCGACGGTGGACCAGTTCGACAACCTGGCCACGCACGCGCAGTATCGCGTGCCGTACGAGCTGACGGCGCGCCATCTGTCGCCCGGCGACCAGGTGCTCGACTGGGGCTGCGGCAATGGCCACTTCAGCATGTTCCTGAAGCTCATCGGCGCTCGCGTGACGGGTTATTCGTTCGAGGCTGCCCCTCCGAGCATGGCCGGGCCGGGATCCTTCACGCATGTCCGCGGCGACGACGCCTATCCGCGACGCATTCCGTTCGCGAGCGCCACCTTTCAGTGCGTGTGCAGCGTCGGGGTGCTGGAGCACGTGTGGGAGACAGGCGGGGATGAGGCGTCGTCGCTTCGCGAGATCGCGCGCATTCTCCAGCCGGGCGGAACCTTTCTCACCTTTCACCTGCCGAATCGCTTCGGCTGGGTGGAGCCGGTGTTTCGTCTGGTGCGGAAGAACTGGCACTTCCATCAACGGCGGTACGATAGCGCGCAGATTCTCGCGCTGTGGAACGCCGCGGGCCTCGACGTGGTGGAGATCGGGACCTACAACTTCTTTCCCCGCAACCACGTCAGATTTCTCCCGGACGTCATCCGGCGCAGTGTGCGTTTCGCGCGAGCCTACGAGGCGCTGGACCGTGCGTTCAGCCGGCTGCTCCCTGCCCTGAACACGAACTTCTTCGTCGTGGGCCGCAAGCGACCATGAGCTCGTGTCCCGCGAAAGGAGCGACCACGTCGTGACTACGCGTCTGATTCGGTCCACAGCTCTACACCAAGTCCCACGGCGAATGCCAGGACGAGGCCGAGGACGAGGCCCAGCACGAGCTGCACGGTACGCTTGGGGAACTCAGGGTCGTCCTCGTTCGCCACACGTGGCGGATCGACGATCTTCACCTTTTCCTTGCGCAGCACGTCCTGCAACTCCGCGATCTTGAGCTGCTTGTAGAGCGCGAGGTATTCCTCGTTGAGGATCGTGCGGTCGCGCACGAGGCGCGCGTACTGCATCGCCGTCGCCGGCAGCGTAAACAATGTGTCGTTCAGCGTGCCGACGGTGCGTGTCGTGGACGTCAGCTGCTGATCCAGACTCTCGAGATACTGTGATCCCAGCCGGTAGAGCTGTTGGTCGAGCTCGGCGATGCGTCCCGAGAGCTGCTTCAGCTCCGCATTCGAATCGGTGCGCGTGATCGAGAGTGCCGAGCGCTTCGACTCCAGGTCCATGAGCGCCTGAAGCAGGTCCTGGATGGCCCGGTTGCTGATCAGCGACGGAAAGGTCGCGAGCTGGCGGAATGCGGTGGGATCGCTGCCACCGCGCGATCGTTCGCGGATCAGGTCCAACAGGCGGGACAGCGCGTTCCGCTCAATGCGGATCGCGTCGAGCTTCACATCCAGCAGGGCGATGCGCTTGACCTGTGCGTCCGCCTGCTCTTCCGGAAGAACGACCTTGCTTCGCTGCTGGAATCGGCGGAGTTGCTCCTCGGCCGAGGCGAGCCGCACGGCGGTGGCGGACACCGCTCCCTGTAGCTCCCTGATCTGCGCTCCTTCGTCGCGCTGATCGGTCTGGAGCGTGTACGCCACGAACTCGCGCACCAGCCGATCGATGACCTGCGCCGCCAGGCGGCGGTCGGCGTCTTCGAACGAGACCTCGACGAGTCGCGATCCGCCTTCCTGCCGTCGGATGGTGAGTCGCTTGTCCAGTCGCCTGTGCACCTTGTAGCGCGGCAGCAGTCGCAGCTTGATTCGTGACGGGCCACTCGCACGCAAGTTCACGGGCAGCGTGAGCATCAGGCTCCCGACGCGCATCGAATCGCCAGGGGACAGCAGCTGTGGCAGGCGACCCTGCTCCTCCAGGCCGTCCGCCTCCACCGCGTAGCGGCCGTCGTCCTGTCTCGAGAACGTGAGCTTCCCCTCCACGTCCGATGAGTCGAGGACGCGCACCTGGATCACGCGAGCGCGATCGTTCGATGGCTTGTCGACCTGAACCGCCAAGCCGAGCGCGTCGATCGTCGCATCGGACATGCGTGCGCTCTTGAGCACGCCGATATCCGTCTCCAGTTCGTCCTTCGCGAGCCCCGCCAATCCGAGTCCGGGAAGGTCTTTCACCGCGTCGGGAAGGCTCGGGATGGCGCTCTTGCTCTCGATGCGCAGCACCGCGGTGCTCTCGTAACGCGGCGTCGCCAGAAACGTCCAGGCCGCAACGAGGAGAAACACGGTGACGCCCACGACCAGCAGCAGCCGGCGGCGGCGAGCGATCCGCCGGAGCAGGACGCGAAGTGACTGTTCGGTGTGAATGACAGGCTCCATCGATCAGCGCCGGACCGCGGAGGATATCGTGACGGAGAGCGTTCGGTTACCGATATCCACACCGCCGGATGTTCCCGCCGCAGCATCGGCGATATACGCCTGATACAGATAGTTCAGTCGCGCCGTATCGGTGAACTCCATCGACACGCCGATGCCCCGATACGAAGTGGATGCCCGGAGGCCACCAAGGATGCTCACGTCCTGCAGCTTGAACCCCGGCACGATGGGCTCGTACAGGACACCGTTGTCGTAGCGTATCCGTCCGCCGAACACACCCAGACGCCAGTTCGGCGCGAAGACATCGCCCGCGAGCCACTGACTTGACGATCCGGGACCGATGCTCGCGCCGAGCACCTCGCCACGCTGAGTGAATCCCTGTGGTACGCGGCTGCTGGTGTACGACGTCAGCACGGGACGGACCCGAAGCGATGCACTCGGCTCGAGATACGAGACCTCGGCCTGAAGCCGGAAGGTGCGCCGCATGCTGAGCGGACGCGCCCACTGCAGCCCCATCGTGTAGCCCTGCGAATGGTTGGGGTACTCCAGCAGATCGCGCAGCGACGTCGGATCCTCGAACCGTGCCCACTCGGCATACGCTTCGAAGCCGGCGGGAGCGAACAGCCATCGGCCGTAGAGGGACGACATCTGGTCGTGTTCACCCTTGCTGGCGATGCGAAGGCGAGACAGCCCGAGCTGGAGCCCGGTGGAGCCCGGCGGGCGCCACGCGAGCGCCGCTCCCGCCACCGTACGACGGTCGTTAGACGGATCGAGATCGAAATAGGGCGACTCGCTCAGTCGCCCCAGTACGACATCGAACTCCAGCGCGCCGACCCGCGTGCGCAGCGGCTCGGCCGATCGCGCGAGCAGGTGTGGAAATCCCGCCGCGTTGTTGCTGAGGACGATGGCGTTCCTGATGCCCGGCCCCCACCACAGATTCTCTGTCGCCGCGCCGAGCTCCGTGGGCCCCACCCGAACGGTGAGGCTGCTCTGCCCGGCTTCCACGCGCGTGTGCGACCGGTCGCCGAAGCGCAGCGGGAGGTCGATGGATTCCGGCAGCGGATGAAACGGGTTCGCCCACACGCTGCGCGGGAGGGTGGGATCCTGGGGATACTGAATCACCTGAAAGGGACGATTCTGCTCCGCGACGACCTGCGGAGCGACCACGAGTCGTACGGCACCGACGCGCATGTCGATGCCCCCGGTGAGCATGGCGTTCAATCCGCGCGACGCACGCAGCGCTCCGTCATTCAGCGACAGCGGCAGGGCGGAATTGCCGACAAATCGCAGCTCCGGGGCGAGAATGAGCAGGCGCCAGTCCGAGCTGTCCGGCGTCCACGGCATGGAACGGGACAGCGACCGAAGCAGCATTCCGTCGCCGGCCGGCGCGCCGACAAGTTGCTCGAGGCGCCGGCGTTCCTCTCCCTCGCCGCCGATCAGGATGAGCGGCTCCATTCCCACCCGCTGCGCGACCAGCCGCGACGGCGCGAGCGCGGCGGCGGAAAGCCAACACAGAAACTGGCACTTCCGGAACGCGGTCAATCTCACGTCGATCGTGAACGAAGGAGGGGTAGCTCGTGGCGGCGACGCGATGGTACTGTGCTGCTGAGCAGGAGCGACACCAAACATAACCGCCGGAACCGTCATGCGAGAGTTCGTCCCACCCCCGCGATGGTGCGTCATCGTGTTCGCGCTCGCGCTCGGCGCGTGCATCGCGGTGCACACCGCGGGCGCCCAGAGCGCGCCGCGGCTCGATCTTGGCGGCGCATTGGAGGTGGGAGGTGAGGCCGAGCGCTACCTCCGCATGATGCAGCTGACGGGAACCGTGCCGGCTTCGCCATGGACGGCGCTGCCGTTCGCAGGCAGCGCGGAGCGCTCACTTCTCCCGCGCGGACCGCATCCGTGGCAGAGCCGATTCGGCGCGACCACTCCTGCGTCCGGCGCGTTTCACTGGCTTCGACCGACAGCGTCGACCACGGTCAACACGACTTTCCCGTACCAGGGTGCCGCAGGGCCGGTGTGGACAGGCCGCGGCGCCACAGCAGCAATCCAGGGAGGGTTGGCCGGACGGTGGGGGCGCGTGAATCTGCAGCTCGCCCCAATCGCATTCATTGCCCAGAACGCCGCTTTCGTGCTCGCGCCCAACGGGGCGACCGGTGGTTCGCGGTTCGGCGATGCGCGATTTCCGTTCAACATCGACTATCCGCAGCGCTTCGGGGAATCGGCGTACGGACGGCTGGACTTCGGCACCTCCAGCATTGCGGTCGATCTCGGCGCAGTGACTGCCGGCGTCTCGAATGCGCCGCAGCGGTGGGGGCCCGCTCGTGAGTATCCCCTGGTGCTCGGGCCGGGCGCCGGCGGATTCCCGCACGCCTTCGTCGGTACAGCCGATCCCATCAATCTCGGGATCGCGGTGGTTCAGGCGCGTCTCATCGCGGGAAGACTCTCGCAGTCGGCGTTCTCGGCCGCACCGGCCGATCGCGCCCAGCGTGTGGCATCGGCGGCCGTCATCGGTATCAGTCCGCGTGGGCTCGACGGACTCGAGCTGGGCTTCGCGCGATTTTTCTCATCGACTGAACCGGCGACGCTCGACCAACTCCTGCGCCCGCTCAGCTTGCGGGGCCTGGTGGGCGCGATCGGTGACACGATCACCGACAACCTGCCGAACGAGAATCAGATTGCGTCGGCTTTCTTCCGCTGGGCAATTCCGACGGCGGGCGTGGAGGTGTACGGCGAGTGGTATCGGGAGGATTTTCCCGGAGACTTTCGGAAGCTGCTCATCAAGCCGGACGACTTGAGCTCGTTCATGGTGGGGTTCCAGCGCCTGCTGGTGGCCTCTCCGCGGCGACACCGACTAGCACGGTTCGAGATCGTGAATGGTGAGCTGTCACATCAGGAGCGCGGCCAGCGTGGCTTCGTCGCGCCATTGCCTCCGTATCTTCATTTTCAGGTTCTGCAGGGACACACGCAGCGCGGCATGCTCCTCGGCTCACCCGAAGCGTATGGCGGCGCCGGATGGCGCGCAGCGGTCGACGACTACACGGAGCGCGGACGAGTGACCGTGGCGCTCGAGCGTGCGCTGCGCCTCGACTGGTTGCCGGGCCAACCGACGACGGCCACGCGGGTTCGTCCGAACGTGCTGTACGGCCTAAGACTGGAGATGCTGCGCTTCGACGGCGCGCGCGACTACACCGTCACGCTCGTTCCGGCCATCGACCTGAACCGGAATCTCCTGCCGGGCGTGGAGCGCTTCAACCTGCACGCCGCGGCGCGAGTCCGAGGCTGGTGACGAGCCGAACTGCGGTCAGCGACGGAGCGAGATGATGATCGAAGCCACCGAGATGGCCGCGGAGGCGACGAAGGTGCTGTTGAGCGCGAACCAGTTGCGTCGGTCCACGAAGATCTGGTCGTCGGACCGCACGTCGGCCTGAATCAACTGCCCCTCGATCGCCGCGTGCGCGATGATCGTTTGCCCGTGGCGCACGACGCGAAGCTTCCGCAGATCGCCAATGGCCGTCGCACCGCCGGCGAGCGCCACGACACCGGCGAGGCTCAACGTCGGATCGGCAAGATAGAGCCCCGGGCGACTGACTTCGCCCAGCACGTAGACGCGCCGGAGCGGAGTGAGTGTCACGGACGGGGCCTTGAGCTCGCGTCGATACGCCGTGAGGAGCGAATCGCGCAACTCCAGCCAGGGAACGCCCGCCACCGCGCGCGTCCCCAGCAGGGGAAGAGTGAGGCGACCCTCCTCGTCAACCTGGAAATCGCCGTCGAGTCCCGGCTCCCGCCAGATGCGCACCCGAACGACGTCGCCTGATTCGATCGAGAATCGCTCGGGGGCCGCGGTGGTCGACTGACCGCCTGCTCGCACCGAATCAGCCATGAGCGCAACGGCGATCAGCAGGCACAGTCGACGCATGGCTCGGAATCGTTGACGAGGTGACGGCGCGAAGCGCATGGGAAAAACTGACATTAGGGACATCGATAGTTGCAGGAGACTTTTGTCAGGACACGACACACCATCACGGTTCCCGCATGCCCGCGACGATCGCAGTGGCGCGGGCGCGATCTCCCACCAGGACATATCGCAGGAAGTGAATCACCCTCGTGGGCCAGAACCAGCCCGCGAAGAGCACGCGCCAGCCGAGCGGATAATGCAACCCTACGAGCCGTCGTCGGTTCCGATCTCGCAGACGGATCTGGTCCGGAGACGGCTCCGCACCGCGCGGCGGTACGCGATGCGCAATCCGCGCCGACGGGACCCAGCCCATCGCCCACCGTGCGCGCGTCAACCTGAGTCCGAGCTCCACATCCTCGCCGTACGCAAAATAATCGGATTGGAACAGACCTACGTCCCTGAGCGCCGCCGGTCGCAGGAGCAGGCAGCAGCCGGTGAGAAAGCTGCATGCGTGCCACTGCGCCGCGTCGCCACGAGGCATCGATTGCGCCAGCGAGTCCACGGACTCGCCATCGTGCTGATGCACACCGATGGCTCGTGCCCGATCGAAGCGCCCGCCCGCGAACCAGATACGCGACGGATCGTCATGACGCACGATCAGCGGGGCGACCGCCGCGAGTCGCGGATCGCTCGACGCGGCCGAGAGCAGCAGGTGCACGCAGTCCGGCGCGGCGACGGTGTCGTTGTTCACGACGAGCACCCACCTCGCTCCCCGCGCCAACGCCCACTCGATGCCGCGATTGTTGCCGCCCGAGTAACCGAGATTCGCCCCGGTCGCGAGATAGCTCACCATTGGATAGCGCGCACGCAGCCGTTCGCCGCTGCCATCGTCGGACGCATTGTCCACGAGGAGAATCTCCACCGCGACGCCGCGCTGCTCCAGGAACGAGTCGAGACATGCCGACGTGTCCCGCTCGGCATTCCAGTTGAGGACGATGACGATGACGCGATCAGGCGTCATGCCCGCGGGCTGCTCCGTCGCAGACGCATTCGCGTTGGTCTGACTCGCCGATGCAGCCCGTGTCATCGGGCTCACGGCTTCTGAAAGAGCAGCATCGCGCCCAGGTGGCCGCCGTGGTCCGTGAGACGGGCATGAATGTGCGTGCACCCGCGTTCGGCAAGGAGGGCGAAGAGGACGCTCATGTCGTACTCGTTCATCGGGATGAGCGGTTCGGACAGCGGGCGTCCCTGGACACGATTGACCACCGCGTTCACTCCTGGTACCACGCGACGCAGGCGATTCACGACACGCCGGAGCCGCGACGCGCGCCGCGCGTAGGTGAAATGGAGCGCGCCCACGCCGCCGGACGTCAGGCTCTGCACCAGCGCGTCGGCGACCCACAACCCTGTTCGTGGCGGCATGTGCTGGAACACGATGTACGCGTGGACGAAATCGACCGCGTCGCGATCCTTCGGCGCTCGTGCAAAATATGCTTCCGACGAAACGAAGGTGGCATTCGATACGCCGTTGGCGGCGCAGTTCCGACGCGCCTCGCCCAGCATCGTCTCGCTGATGTCGATCCCCGTCACATGCTGCGCCACGCGCGCAATCGGTATGGTCAACCGTCCGACTCCACACCCGAAGTCCACCGCGGAACACGGAGCGAAGCCGGGCGCCACCCAACGGCGAATTTCATCGAACGTCGTTGCCATGTCCTGCTCGCCGGTGCGCGCGAACAGTGCGCGGGCATCGGCGGTCATGTGTTCGTCGCGATGCTGCTCCACGTTCAGGACTGCGTAGTACGGGTCCCGTGCAAGCCGCTCCCAACGGTCGCGCTCGCTGACGAGCGAACGGGGGGGATTGGGCGTAGTCATGCCCGGAAGATAGCGCCCGACGGCTCCGCTCGGCCGGGTGCGCCGAGAATGTCCAGCGCGCGGCTCAACGCCGCATCGACGGAGATGTCCTGCATGCAGAGATTGTCGGCGCAGGCGGCGAATTCCCGTCCGTCATAGCAGGGACGGCAGGCCAGCCTTGCCCCGCCCCATAGCACTGCGCCTGACGCCTCCGGCGGCATGAACTGCGAAGGCATCGTGGGTCCGAACAGGCCGAGGATCGGCACTCGCGCCAAACCGGCCAGATGGAGGGGGCCGGTGTCGTGCGTGATCACGAGTCCGGCGTGCGCGAGTATCGAGAGTGTGTCGGCGATGCCGTGCCCGCCGATCTCGTCGCGCACTGCGAGCTTCGCGAAGGTGGGTTGCACCCACGCGTCGCTCGCGTCACCCACGAGCGTGACGCGATGCCCGAGACCGAGCAGCCTGGCTGCGAGCTCGCGATACCGGTCTACCGGCCAGCGACGCAGCGCACTTTCACGGAGCACGTTCCGCGCGCCGCCGGGGACGAGCACGATGCCCACCGTGTCGGGTGCATGTTGCGGGAGCAGTGGCTGGCGGAGACGCGCCATCGTGGCGTGTCCGACAATGGGGCCGCGAGAGCCCTCGGGATCCAGCAGGCGCGCGTATTCGTCTCCAAACCAGCGGCCCGGGATGGGCAGCATTCGGCCCGCCCTCCGTGGCTCGAGGGTGCGCACCTCGCCCAGACGTATCGGCCGCAGCGCGGCACGATAGCGAGCATCCGCGTGGCCAAGCAGCGTCATGTCGAACCGACGCGGCAGGAGCGCCATCCAGAGCGCCAACACCGCGCGGCATCTCGCCGGCGCACTGCCACGAAGCAACGCCAGTTCGTTCACCTCCACCACCTCGTCGACACCCTCGAAGAGGGTCACGAGCGGCGCGACGCCGCTGCCACACAGCCAGGTGATGTGGGCGTCGGCGTCACGTGCCCGGATGGCGCCGACGAGGGTGGACGCCATCACCACGTCTCCGAGCGCGGCGAGCTTGACGATCAGATACCGGCCACCGGAACGTGTCAGGCGCATGCTCCCGGGTCCTCAAGCGTCCTTCGCAGCGCATCGTCCCACGGCGGAAGGCGATGCCCGAACGTCCGCTCAAAGCGATCGACGGACAGCACCCCGTTGGGCGGACGGCGCGCTGGAGTCGGATAGTCTTTCGTGTCGATGGCCACGACAGACTTGGCTCTCTGTGACGCAGAGTGAGGATCCAGCGCGAGGATGCGCCGCGCGAACTCATGCCACGACGCTGCGCCGGTCGTCGTGAGGTGGAAGACTCCATACGTGTCCGCGCGTTCCGTGAACAGCTGCGAGATGACGGTCACCGTTGCGTCGGCCACGAGCCACGCCGGCGTGGGCGAGATGAACTGATCGTTCACCATGCGCAGCTCGTCCCGCTCGCGCGCGAGCTCCAGCACACGCCGCATGAAATTCCGACCCGTGTGTCCGTACAGTGCGGCCGTGCGCAGAATCACGTGGCGTGGGTTGGCGCCAACGACGCCGCGCTCCCCGTGCGCCTTCGTGGCTCCATAGACTCCAAGCGGTGACGTCTCAGCGGTCTCGGCATACGGCGCCGGCTGGCCGCCGTCGAAGACGTAGTTCGTGGAGTAGTGGATGAATGGCACGCCCAATGTCGCCGACTCCTCGGCCAACACGGTGGGCGCCACCGTGTTGAGCCGCGCGCAGCGGGCTTCGTCACGTTCGGCGTCGTCCACCGCCGTGTACGCCGCCGCATTCACCACGATCCGTGGCCGGACTCGTCGTACGAGGTCCCGGATGTCGTCGGGACGCTCGAGATCCGCGTCGGCTCGAGTCGCGCGCACGAGCGCCCCGAGTCGCGCGAGTCGGGGGGCAAGCGCAGTGCCGAGCTGTCCGGCTGCGCCCACCAGCAGAATTGGACCCGTCGAGCGACCGCCGGACGTCACGCGTCGGCCACGAACGCAGGCAGTGCATCGCTCGACAACTCATGGAGCCGTCGAGCCGCCGCGTCCTTCGGTGACAGGAATGGATTTGCGATCGGCCACTGGATCTCGAGCGCGGGATCGTTCCACGCGACCACCCGCTCCAGCTCGGGCCGATAGTACTCCGTGCACTTGTAGTGCACGATCGCCACGTCGGAGAGGACAAGGAAGCCATGCGCGAATCCGGCCGGCACGAACAGCTGTCGGTGATTGTCACATGAGAGCACGACACTCACGTTGCGCGCGAACGTCGGTGATCCCCGGCGGACGTCCACCGCGACGTCCAGAATTTCGCCGTTCAACACCGACAGCAGTTTTCCCTGCCCATCAGGATGCTGAAAGTGCAGCCCGCGCAGCACACCACGCGCGGACTTCGAGACATTGTCCTGCACCCATTGTATCGGTAGCCCAGCTTCGGCGTAACGCGCCTGCTGCCAACTCTCATGAAACGAGCCGCGCGCGTCGCCGCGGACTACAGGCGTCACGATCAGTACGCCGGGCAGCGCCGTCGATTCCACGTTCATCGCGGGCGCGGTACGCGCTGGAGCAGCTCCAGCAGATACTCGCCATAGCCGCTCTTCATGAGCCCCAGGGCGAGCCGCTCGAGCGCCTCACCATCGATATACCCCATGCGCCACGCGATCTCTTCAGGACACGCGATCTTCAGCCCCTGACGACGCTCGATCGTCTGCACGAACGCCGACGCCTCATGCAGGGAATCGAATGTCCCCGTGTCGAGCCACGTCGCGCCACGTCCCAGCATCTCGAGCCGAATGTGACCCCGACGGAGATACTCCAAATTCACGTCGGTGATCTCGAGCTCGCCCCGTGGTGAAGGCCGGAGCGCGGCCGCAATCTCCGTGACCGCATTGTCGTAGAGATACAACCCGGTGACCGCGAAGTTTGACTTCGGATTCCGCGGCTTCTCCTCGATGCTTACCACGCGACCGTCCTCGTCGACCTCCACCACGCCGTACCGCTGCGGATCGCTCACGTAGTACCCGAAGATCGTCGCGCCATCGTTGCGCGCGGCGTGGGTGCGCAGGTCGGTACCGAGGCCCAACCCGTAGAAGATGTTGTCGCCGAGCACCAGCGCGACGCTGTCATCGCCAATGAAGGTCCGGCCGATGATGAACGCCTGGGCCAGTCCGGCTGGCTCGGGCTGAACCGCGTACGAGAGCGCGAGCCCCCATGCCGAGCCATGGCCGAGCAACTCGCGAAATCGATCCACGTCGTGGGGCGTCGTGATGACGAGAATCTCCCGAATCCCCGCCAGCATCAGCGTGGACAAGGGATAGTAGATCATCGGTTTGTCATACACGGGAAGGAGTTGCTTGCTCGTGACTTTCGTCAGCGGATGCAACCGTGTTCCCGATCCGCCGGCGAGGACGATTCCCTTCATCTCGGCATTCCCGTTATCGTACGCCCGAGGCGCTCGCCGTCGTAGCCGGTGGTCGCCTGCACCGCGTCGCACCAGTCACGGTTCGCGAGATACCACGCGACGGTGCGCTCGATGCCCGATGCGAAGCTCTCTCGTGGGCGCCAGTCGAGCTCTCGCGTGATCTTCGTCGAGTCGATCGCATACCGATGGTCATGACCAGGCCGATCGGTGACGAACTCGATCAGGCGGGTTCGATCCGGCACGATCACGCTGGGCGCGAGTTCATCCACCACTCGGCACAACTCGCGCACGACGTCGAGATTGGTTCGCTCGGCCCCGCCGCCCACCGCGTACGTCTCGCCGGCCCGTCCGGCGCGCGCGGCTGCCAGCAGGGCGGATACGTGGTCGTCCACGAACAACCAGTCGCGAACGTTCGAACCGCTGCCGTACACGGGAAGCGGCCGATCGGCCAGCGCGCGAAGAATCACGAGCGGAATCAGCTTCTCGGGAAATTGATAGGGACCGTAGTTGTTCGTGCAGTTGGTGGTGACGACCGGAAGACCGTAGGTATGAAACCACGCCCGCGCGAGATGATCGGCACCTGCTTTCGAAGCCGCGTAGGGAGAGTTCGGCTGGTGCGGCGACGCTTCGTCGAACCGCCCGGTGGTCCCGAGCGACCCGAACACCTCGTCGGTGGACACGTGGACGAAGCGAAAGCGATTCGCGTCGCTGGCGGAGAGGGTCCGCCAATACCCGACCGCTTCTGCGAGCAGCGCGAATGTCCCCACCACGTTCGTCTCGATGAACGCACCCGGCTCGTCGATGGACCGATCGACGTGCGACTCCGCGGCCAGATGCACGATGGCGGTGGGCTGAAACCGGGCCAGCAGCGCGCGAACGAGTGCTCGGTCGCAGATGTCGCCACGAACGTGCTCGTAGGTTCGAATGCCCGCGACCTCCGCGACCGAGAGCAGGCTTCCGGCGTAGGTGAGCTTGTCGAGATTGAGCACATGGTGGCCATCGCGCACCGCGCGCCGCACGAATGCCGAGCCGATGAAACCGGCGCCCCCGGTGACGAGAAATCGATCGCCGCTCACGCCACGCCCCGCTCGTACAACCGCCACCGCATCCGCTCCCGCGCACCCATCGCCCGCATCGGCTTCACGATGAGCTGATTGTCCTCCAGCAGCCAGGACGCCTCGGCGCCATTCTTTCCGTGCAGCCGCCCGCGCCGCATGATCTCGTGGGTGAACAGCGCGAGGATGCTCCGGGAGCGCGCGGAGTGCCGGACGCCCAGCGCCATGACGCGCATGTTGCGGATGCGCCGCTTACCCCAGAGCATCAGTGGTCCGCCAAGCGGGAACAGCCGTCCCGACCGGTTGTGCACGAGCGCCAGATTGTAGTCCGGTATTGCCAGCATGAACCCCACCGGCTGCCCCGCCAACTCCGCCACGAACGCGAACCGCGGATCGAGCAGCGACTTCATGTCTTTCGCCATGTGGAGGAATTCCGCCTCCGACATCGGCACGAATCCCCAGTTCCGCTCCCACGCGTCGTTGTACACGGTCCACAGCGCCGCTACCTCGTCGTCAAAGCGTGACGGGTCCATGTCGCGAAAGGTGAGCCTGCCGTCCGCGATCGCGCGCTCCGCCTGGCGAGCGACAAAGGGCGGGAGCGCGTAGTCGGTGGTCTGGCCGTCGAACCAGAACCCGAGCAGATCCTTCGCCTTCACGAGACCGTTGCGCTGGCACAGCGTGTCGTAGTAGGGCGGATTCCAGGCGGTCATGAAGGTGGGACGGTGCTCGAATCCCTCCACCAGCAGGCCGCACTCGTAGTTCGTGCTCGGGTTCATCGGCCCGCGCATCGTGTCCAGCCCGCGGGCGGTGAGCCACCCTTCCGCTGCCGCAAACAGGGCATCGGCGACGGCCTGCTCATCCACACATTCAAAGAAGCCCCAGAATCCGACGTGGTCGCCATGAAAGCGATTGTGCGTGCCGTTCTCGATCGCCGCGATGCGTCCGATCACCTCCCCCGCACGCACGGCGACGAACAGTTCGCGCTCGGCATCCCGGTAAAAGGGGTTCCGCTTTCGATCGAGCGCATCGCGGACGGCCATGCGCAACGGCGGCACCCACTGCGGATGCTGCCGCGCGTCGTATAGGCGCCACGGAAAGTCCACGAATCGGCGCAAATCGCGTCGCGTCTCGACGCGCTGGATCTGAAAGGTCACGAGGTTGCGCGGTAAGGACACTTACGTCGGGAGTATGCCAAGTGTAATACTGCGCCCCGATGAACGCGGCGTCACCTCCAGACCACCTCTCCCCCTCGCACACGGGCTACGCGCACCGCGTGACGCGCGTCGCCGACGTGCTCGTGGTGGCCTACCTGGTCGCGACCGTCGCGCCGATGGCGATGTACGCGCGTGCGACGTCGCACTCCCTGCCCCTCGTCGCGCACCTGCTCGCGCTCATCGGAAGTGTTGCCGTGCTCACGGCTCGCTGGCCATGGGCTCGGTCGGTGCGAGAGTGGCTGCCGCTCATCGCCGGACCGTTCCTGTACATCGAGCTGCGCTGGCTGATCGTCGGCTTCGGGATCCCCCATGCCGACGCACGCGTGCAGGGATGGGAGTCCGTCCTCTTCGCCGGCAACCCGTCGGTGACGTGGGCACCGGCGATGCCCGTGCGCTGGATGAGCGAGCTGTTGCACGCCGCGTACGCCTCCTACTACCTGCTCATCTATCTGCCGCCGGCTGTGCTCTACATCCGGCGCAGGCGGGCCGACTTCGCCGCGACGCTGCTTGCACTCACCTTCGTCTACGGCCTCTGCTTCCTCACCTACCTGTTCTTCCCCGTCGACGGCCCTCGCTATCTCCTCGGACCGGCGGCCGCACCCGACGGCCCGATGCGCACGTTCGTCCTTCAGCTGCTCCACGCGGGCTCCTCACGCGGGACGGCCTTCCCATCCTCGCACGTCGCGGCGTCCGTCGTCGCCTCGCTCGCCGCGCTGCGCTTTCAGCGGCCGGTGGGCATGGCCGTGAGTACGATGACCGTGGGACTCACGCTCGCGACCGTGTACGGCGGATTCCACTATGCGGTGGATGCCCTGGCCGGGTTCGTGGTCGGGGTGGCCGCCTGGCTGCTCGCGAGTGCGCTCTGCCGCGCGCTCTCCACACCCGGTGAGCAGAGCGCCAGCGCCGCCTGATACCTCGCGCCACTCGACGTGGCCGAGTCGGGAAACGGGACGTCCTTCAGGTCCACGATGCGCAGGCCCAGTGGCCGTTTCCCCGCGCGATGCTCTTCCAGGCCGGCGATGCCGCAGCCAATCGCCTTGAGCTCTGCCTCCACACGACACCAGTGCCGCAGGAACGCAGTGCCCGCGTCTTCGCCCGACTCCACGGCGCGCTGTAGCTGGGCGCGCTCACCCTCCGCCAGCACGCGATCCGCGACGCGTTCCCACTGCTCGATGGACCGCGACCGTTCGACATCGATTCCCACATCGAAACTCCGGCTCAGCGCCACAAGGAGCACGTCCTCGGTATGCGCGACGCTGAACCAGAGCCGTCGCACGCCGGCATCGCGACTGAGCGCCGGCTTGCCATGCAGTCCCTCGCGAAGGGGAATACAGCCCGGCGCCATGCCGAGTGCGCAGCCGAGGATCTCGCGCAGGGCCGATCGTCCAATGGCGAAGCGACGCGCGACCACCGCGTTCGTGTACCCGTCGAATCGCGTCCGCTCCTCGCGTGAGAGCAGTGACAGTGATCGAACCACGGCCGCGTCGTCGGCCAGGAGACTGGTCGCGCACAGCACCGCGTCGTGGGACGCGATACGAACCGAGAGATCCGCCACCGGCCATCGGACGCACGACAGGCGGGTAGAACCGCTCACGCGACGACGGTGCGCCGCGGTGGCGCCGCGGGCACAAGATCGACGTCGAGCTCGGCAAGCACGGCCACGAGCGCCCGCACGCCCGCCGCGAGCTGCGCATCGGTGTGTGTGGAGGCGATGAAGAAGCGTAGTCGCGCCAGATGCTCCGGTACCGATGGCGCGACCATCGGCTGCACGTTGATACCTCGCTCGAACAGCATGGCCGACGCGCGGGCCGCGCGCAGCGAGTCGCCGAGGATGACGGGAATCACCGGCGTGCCCGCACTGCCGCCGGTGTCGAGACCGGCACGCGCACACAGCGACAGGAACAGCGACGCGCGATCTTGCAGCCGCGCGACACGTTCCGGCTCCGCTCGCAGCTTACGCAGCGCGGCCAACGCGGCCGACGCGTTGCTGGGCGTGATGCCGACACTGTACACGAATCCGGGTGACGTGTACTTGAGATATTCCACGAGCGCGGCCGCCCCGGCGATGTACCCACCGCAGCTCGCCAGCGACTTGCTCAGCGTTCCCATCCAGACGTCGACTCGACGTGGGTCCATGCCCGCGTGTTCGGCGATCCCGCGACCGGTGGCGCCCAGCACACCGAGGGAGTGCGCCTCATCCACCATCAGCATGGCGTGATGTCGGTCCTTCACCTCGATGAACCGCGCCAGATCCGGAATGTCGCCGTCCGCGCTGTACACTCCCTCGATCACGACCAGCGCACGACGATGCTGCGCACGCACTCGGCCAAGCATCGCGTCGAGCGCCGCCCAGTCGTTGTGCGGGAAGACGAGTCGACGAGCGCCGGAGAACTCGGCGCCCTGCATTGCGCTGTTGTGCACGAGCTGGTCGCACAGCACGACGTCTTCGGCGCCCAACAGGTGCGAGATCGTGGAGACGTTGGCCGGCACGCCGCCAATGTAGACGATGGCGTCGTCCACGCCGACGAATTCCGCGATCTCCCGTTCGAGCTCGCGATGCACCGGCCGCTCACCGGACACGACGCGGCTGGCCGAGACGCTGCTGCCGAACCGCGTCACGGCATCCTGCGCGGCGCGCGTCACGTCTGGATCGCCGGACAGCCCGAGGTAGTTGTAGTTCGCGAAATTGATGAGCGTGCGCCCACCCACCACGGCTTCGCTGCCCGTGATCCCCTCGTGCACGTGAAAGAACGGACTGGCGATGCCATGCTCGGTGAGCGTGTCCAGGCGACTTCGTAGCGCGCGATATTCCGTCCATTGCGCGACGTCCGTGCTCGCGGCGCTCGGAACGCCGTACGATGTGCGCTCGGGCACCCGCGAGACCGAGGCGGGCGTGCCGCGAGCGTCCAGTGACGCGAGGTGTCGCGCGAGCGAGCCGATGTCGCCCTGTTCCCACAGTTGCGCGGGGTCGATCCGGCGACCGAAGCGGCCTTCCAGTGCCACCATCAGCCGCGTCGCCGCCAGGGAGTCGAGGCCGAGCTCGCGAAGTTTCGTGCGCGGATCGAGGCGCGCGGGATCGACTTGCAGCTCTTCACGAACCCAATCGATCACGAATGCAGTGATCGCATCGTTCGCCGGCACGACATCGCTGCCCCTGCTCTTCCAGCGACCCACGCCCTCGAGCGACCCGCCGAGATACGCCACGCGGCACGCGCGACGCTGGATCTTGCCGCTCGACGTGCGGGGAATGGTGTTCTGGCGAATCAGCACGATCTCGTCGGGCACGACGCCGATCGTTCCCGCGAGCTCGGTGCGAATCGCCTGAAAGAGCGCACTGTCCGCGTCCGACTTGTGCTGGCGCGCGACCTCGGCCACGAGCACGAGCCGCTCGCGCCCCTCCACCGCCACGCCGAACGCGGCCGTGAACCCCGCCCGCACATGCGCATGGCTACGCTCCGCCGCGACCTCGATATCGTGCGGATAGTAGTTGCGGCCATCGATGATGACGAGGTCCTTGAGCCGCCCGGTGACGATGAGCTGCCCCTGCTCCAGGACCCCCAGGTCACCAGTGCGCAGGTAGGCGTGATCCGAGCCAGCGAGTCGTGCCTGGAAGGTGGCCGCGCTCGCGTCCGGCCTGCCCCAGTAACCCGCCGCGACGCTCGCGCCCGCGACCCAGATCTCGCCCACCTGCCGCACGTCGCATGCGGCGCCCGTATCGGGGTCGACGATCGCGACGACCTGTTCCGCGACCGGTTCACCGGACGCGACGAGCGCGAGTGGGGCCGATCCTCCCTCGTCCGGATCGCGAAGCTCGCCCGACTCCAGCCTCCGTCGATCGGCGTGCACGAGCAGCGACGCGCGCTCGGCCGGACCTCCCGACACGAGCAGCGTGCCCTCGGCCAGTCCGTAACAGGGCAGGATGACGTCGCGGCGCAACCCGCACGACGCGAATGCCTGCGAGAATCGCTCGATCGTATCGGCGCGGATCGGCTCCGCCCCATTGAACGAGGTGCGCCAGTGCGAGAGATCGAGCGTTGCTCGCTCTGCGTCGCCGATGCGCTCGACGCAGAGATCGTAGGCGAAGTTCGGCGCGCCACTCGTCGTCGCGCGATACCGCGACATCGCCTCCAGCCACCGCAACGGCCGCTGGAGAAAGGTTGCGGGCGCCATGAGTGCCGCCGACAAGCCCGCGTAGATGGGTTGCAGGATGCCGCCGATGAGCCCCATGTCGTGAAAGGGGGGCAGCCAGAACACGCCGTTATCGAGCGGACGATGCCGCGACACGCGGTGAATGACGGCGGAGTTGTGCAGCAGGTTCGAGTGCGCGAGCATGACGCCGCGCGGATCGCCGGTCGATCCCGAGGTGTATTGCAGCATCGCGAGCGAGGCGCCCGTCACGGAGGGCGCGCGCCAGCCGGACGCATCGCCGTCGGCGAGCCGCGCGGCATCGAGCCAGGTGAGCCCGCTCAGCTCGGGACTGAGGGCGAGCCAGCCATCGAGACGCGCCATGAATGCGTCCGACACGAGCGCGATACGTGCACCGCAGTCAGCCACGATGCGCGCGACGCGCGGATCGGCCCGGCGCGGATTGGGCGGGTAGGCCGGAACGGCGACGACGCCCGCGTACAGGCAGCCGAAGAAGGCCGCGACGTACTCCAGCCCCGGCGGTACCAACAGCACGACGCGGTCGCCCGGCACGACATGCTCGGCCAGGTGCGCCGCGATGGCTCGCGCGCGACGCTCGAGCGTCGCGAAGGTGAGCGCCTCTTCCTCGCGTCCGTCGCCATTGATGAAGCGAAAGACGGTGTGCGTCGGCTGACGAGCGGCCCGGTACTCGAGCAGGTCCACCAGCGTCTGCACGCCAGCGGCGCGAGCATCGTCGGGCAACAGCTCACGTACGATCACGCCTTCGGCTCCTCCAACGGTCGCGCAGTGACGTCGACTTTCGGCGGCCGGAGCCATTCCGCGTCGACGTACCAATTATATGTATCTCTGACGCCCGACTGCAGTGGCACCGATGACTTCCACTCGAGATCCTCCCGAATTCGTGACGCATCGCACAACCACCAGCGGGGCTTGGCGAGCGCCGCCTTGTTGGTGTTGAGCATCGTCGAACGACCGGTGAACGCACTCAGGAGATCTCCGGCGTGCGCGGCGAGCTTGACCGCGGAGCGTGGCACCTCGATCTGGAGCGGGCGAGAGCCGGCCGCGGCGGCCACAGCGTCGTACAGCTGCGCCCAGGTGATGGGAGACTCGTCGGCCACGAAGTACGTCTTGCCTGACGCGATGGGTCTCTCCGCCGCACGCAGCAACGCATCCACGAGGTCGGCGACGTGCACAATGGAAAAGCTGTGATCTCGCGGAGCGGCGAGCAACGCGACTCGCCGGCTCGCCTGCTTGAACGCTGCGAGGAAATCGTGATCGCGCGGTCCGTACACTGCGGACGGTCGAACGATCGTGATGGATAGCTCGTCGCGATATCGGACCACGGCCTGCTCCGCCTGCAGCTTGCTGCGCCCATACGCCTCGACCGGCACCGGCCGATCTGTCTCACTGAGAGGGGCGTCGGGAGACGACGCGGGTCCGGCCGCCGCCTGCGACGACACGAGCACGATGCGTGGCCGCTTTCCCGAGCGCGCAGCGACGGCCGCCAGCACGTTCGCCGTGGGAAAGACATTGCCGGCGCGAAACTGATCGAGCGTACGGCCTCGCGTGATGCCGGCGAGGTGGAAGACCTGGGCGGCCCCTTCCCAGACGCGCGATTCACGAACGGACCGATCGTCCAGCAGGTCGGCCTCGAAATACTCCACGCGAGGGTCTCGCGCGCCGAGAAGTGTTTCGGGACGGACGAGGGCGCGCACGTCATCGCCGCGCGCGAGCAGTGCGTCCACGAGATGCGAGCCGATGAAGCCCGACGAGCCAGTCACGACAGCGATCATCGCCGCAATCTGGGCGGTCCGCCTCTCGACGCATAGTGGGGACGGCCACCTCGCGACTGGAAAGTGCGCGACCCCAGCGTAGCTTTCCGGGTGTCGCGGCTCTGCGCGGCATCGCGGGCCCTTAGCTCAGGTGGTTAGAGCAGCGGACTCATAATCTGACGGTCGCTGGTTCGAATCCAGCAGGGCCCATTCTTCCGATTCACATCGCCGTGTCGCGCGTCTGCATCACCGTCGACTTCGAGCCCGACTGTCCTCCGTATCTCAGCACCACGTTCCGCGGTATCGAACAGGGCGCGCCGGCGCTGCTGGCGCTGTTCGCCGAGCGGTGCATTCGGGCAACGTACTTCACGACGGGTGAGGTAGCCGAGCGATATCCCGACGCGGTTCGCGCGCTCGTCCGCGATGGCCACGAGCTCGGGTGTCACGGCGTCAGCCACACCTCGTTCGATAAGCTGCCCGAAGCCGACGCGCGTCGTGAAATCGTCGACTCGGCCCGCCTGCTCCGGTCCTTTGCGCCCGTCGGTTCGTTCCGCGCCCCCTATCTGCGTTTTCCCGAGCCCTACGTTCGCCTGCTCGAGGATGCCGAGTTCACCCTCGATTCGTCGCTGGCGAAGTACAAGTGGTCGTACCTCGCGAGACGCCTGCCCACCAGTCTCACACGAATTCCCGCGTCCATGACGTCGTCCGTGCTGCGCCTGCCGGCAGTGGTGCGCGATCCATGGCTGCTCTCGCTCGCCGATCCGGTCGTCCTGTTCGTGCACCCGTGGGAGTTCGTCGATCTCACGCACGAAGACCTGCGCTACGATTGCCGCTTTCGCACCGGCGATGTCGCACTGCGCTGCCTGCGCGATGTGATCGCGCTCTTTCAGCGGCGAGGCGACCGTTTCGTCACCATGCGGGAGCTGCTGCCGAGCGCGGGCGCGGCGTGACCTCCACGGGCGCAGGCCGACGGCGACTGGCGTCGCTGATCGCGCTGGCTGTGGTCACCGCGCTGATCGTGCTCGCGATGCGCCGGCTGAGCTTCGCACGAGTCTTCGCGGAGCTGGGCACGGCCAGGCCACTCTGGATCGCGCTCGCCATTGTGTGCTTCGCGGCCATCCTTCCGCTGTGGGCACTCCAGTGGCGCCTCCTCGCCGCGTTGCGCCCTCCCGTTTCGTTCTCGACGATGCTCGGCGTCGTCGCGATGACGTCGACGGTGCTGAACACGACGCCGCTCCTCGTCGGCGAGGTGGCGGGGGTCTACTTCCTCGTCACACGCGCATCGCTGGCGCGAGCGGCCGCGCTGTCGGTGCTGGCAATGGATCAGCTCTTCGTCGGAGTGGCGAAGCTCTGCGTCTTGTCGGCCGCGGCGGCGATCGTCGTCCTGCCTGCATGGATGGCGAGCGGCGCGAAGGCGCTTCTCCTCGTCGTCACTGCCCTCATGGCCGTTCTGGTGATATTGGCCTGGCGAGGCGATGCACTGAGTCGTTCGGCGGCTCGCTGGCTTCCGGCGCGCCTCTCGCGGCTGGGTGCGGCCGTCGGGGCCTCGCTCGCGCCCATTCGATCGCCCTCTCGCAGCGGCGGTGCACTGGCACTCGCGCTGGCGAAGAAATTGGCCGAAGCCCTCGCGATCCTCTGCATGCAGCGCGCGTTTGGACTCGAGCTTCCCGTCGCCAGCGCGCTCGTGATCCTCGGAGCGGTGAACCTCGCGACGCTGCTTCCCGTGGTGCCGGGCAATGTCGGCGTGTACGAAGCAGCGGTGGTGGTGGGGTATTCGTTCTTCGGCGTGACGCCGGAGCGGGCGCTGGGCATTGCGGTCGTGCAGCACGCCTGCTTCTTCGTGGCGCTCGCGCTCCCCGGCTATCGATGGCTGGGACGCGGTGCACTGACCCGCCGTGCTGCGGCGGCGGCGTAGACCTGCGCGTGAAGCGCCGAGACGTCGCGCCAGTCGTACGGCGGCGGCACGGTCGAATTGTGACGGGTGACGAACGCACGAAACGGCGCGTCCATCGCGATCCGCGCCATTGCGTTCGCCATCTCTCGCTCGTCACGCACGAGCACGCCGTCGATGCCCTGCGCAATGAAGTCGCGCGTGCCGCCAGCGAGCATCGCGATCACCGGAAGCCCGGTCGCCCTCGCCTCAAGCGCGGCAAGCCCGAACGACTCGAGCTCGCTGGGCAAGACGAACGCGTGCGCTGCGCCGTAGAGCCGTCGGAGCGCCCCGCGATCGAGCTGACCCCGAAACTCGACCGAATGGCCGATGCCGAGCCCCTGCGCGAGGCGGACGAGCGCGACGCGGGCCGGTCCATCGCCCGCGACGACGAGTCGCATGGGAGGCGCTCCAGCGGTCAGCCGCGCCGCAGACGCAAAGGCGCGTAGCAACGCCTCCGGCCGCTTCTTCCGTGAGAGCCGCATGGCTGACACGAAGAGGACTTCGCCCGTGCTCGCGCGCGCATCGTTGACGCGCGCGCCGCGCCAGAAGCCGGCGTCGACGCCATTGGGGAGAATGGCGACGGCCGCCCCCGGCATCCATCGTGCCGCCTGCGCGGCAACCACGCTGCTCACCGCGCTCAGGACGATGCGGTCGCGCGACCATCCGAACAACGATTCACTGGCGCCGAGGAAGAAGGCACTTCGGTGCAGCATGGAGTGGAACGTCAGCACCGAGGGCAGGCCGGCTCGAGCACCGGCGATGGCGGCAGCATAGGCGAGTGGGGAGACCACGCTCGCGTGCGCATGCACCAGGTCGAAGCGCTCACGAGCGAGAAGTCTGCCAATTCCGATCAGTGCTCCGGGCGACACCGCAAATCCGCCGATCGGCGAGAGCACGGCCGGCACGCGGGACACGGGGATGCCGTCGACCACCGCGTCGCCCCGCGTCGTCGTCACGATGCTGGCGTCGATGCCACGAGCGCGGAGCGCGAGCGCAAGATCATGCAGATGCAGCTCGATACCACCGGCGCGCGGGAGGAACCAGTCACACACCAGCGCGACGCGCATCGTCGGGCGCCCGGACTACCGCGCGAACCGAATCGCGACGTCGGCGGCATAGTCGCGACGACGGCGACCGCCAAACTCGAAGTTGGCGATGCGTTCGCCGCCGAAGCGCGCGACGAGGCGCGCACCCGTCGCCAGCTCAGCGACGAGCGAGACGATTGCGCGATCGCGCTCCTCGTTGGACGCGTCGCCGATGCGCCGAATCACGAAGTAGTTCCCACGCAGCTCGGAGGTATAGGTCGCCTTGCTGTAGATCGCGCGCCTCCCCTCCAACGCGACACCCAGGCGCCCGGCGGGCTCCCACCGAATGGTAGCGCCGAACGCCTTGGCGTCCGGACCCAGCTCGTCACCGAGCAGTCGGCCGCGCGTCGAGATGCCGTTGCTGAGCGACCCATGCGCGTACGTGCGCACGCCCGTGTGCTTCGCGGACAGGCGTACCGACACCGGCGAGCCGGCGATGGACGGCAGCGTGGCCCCGAACGTCTGGGCACCGTCCCACGTGAACAACGTGGGGATACGGTGCACGTCGAAGTCGTCGATCAGCAGTTCGCCGGTGAGCGTCAACCCGCCGAGCCTCGCGACACGAACCCGTGCGTCGACGCCGAGCAGCTTGTCCGAATCCACGTCGAGCGTGCGCGTGGTGTCGTAGTAGTTGTGCGTCCGGAAGATGTCGACGAACGGAAGAAAGTCGACCACCCGATTGCCAAGACTGGATGCGCGACCACCCGAGCCGCCGTAGTGATTCATGAACGACGCGCCCAGCTCGAGCGAGGGGCGAGGCTGCACGCTCACCTTGTACGCGAGCAGCTTCGAGTGCGAGCGCACGCGACTGGGGCCCGCCTCCGCAACCACGAGCGTGGCCTGCGTGGGCCCGAACACCCGAAGCACGCTCGGCATCGTGAACGGACGGTCGGACGAGAGCTTTATGAGATCCAGCGCCGGTGCATCCGATGAAAAGAACAGGCCGTCTCCGCGCGCCTGGCCCCACCCGATCTGCTGCCGGCCAACGCTCAGCGCTGCATTTCTGTACCGCGCACGGATCGTGGCCGCGAGCACCTCACCGGTGTGCGCCGAGAGCGCGCTGTCGCGCGGCCACCGTTGCTCGAGCCGCTCGGTGGCCTGCACCGACAGCCAGGGCGTGAGTTCACCTCGCTGTGACATCTCGAGCGCCACTGACTCGCCGCGCGCCGCGGGTCGTCCGAGACGAGGGCGGGCGAGCGGATCGATCGTCGCCTCGATCGCGCTGACATTCGTGCCGGCAAACCCTCGGCGCACCGCATCCGTGGTGATGAATTCCAGCTCGGCGCCATCCATGAGGCTCACCTCTGGCCGCGACCTCAGGACTTCGTCGTCCACGACGAATCGCTCGGAGAGTCTCGCGATGATCGCGTTTGCCGACGCCACCACCTCGGTGCGCGCACCAGCGCCGCTTTGAACCGTCACCGCGTCCCGCGCCGCGCGCACGAGTCGGGCGAACTCGCGACGCGAGTACGGACGCTGGCTCGCTGCACCCGACTGGAGTAGCCCGAACTCGCGCAGTCTGTCGATCTCGTCGTACGCGCGATCGCTCGGAGCGACCACGCCGGTGCCCTGCGCGTCGGCGCGCGGCACGCCGGCGACGAGCAACAGCAGGCTCGCCGCAACTGCGATGCGGAGGTGGCTCATGGACATCGGGCGCCAGCAGGCCGTCAGGAGGGGGCGCGGACCGGAAACGCGGCTCGCATCAGTGCGTCCAGCCGCTCACGGAACAGGTCGAAGTTGAACCGCTCCTCGTAGCGAGCGCGCGCGGCATCGCCCATCGCCCGTCGACGCTCGGTATCGCCCAGCAGCGAGATGATCGCCTGCGCCACCGATTCGCGATCGCCCGCCGCCACCAGCATGCCCGTGACGCCGTCCTCGACGACTTCGCTGGCCGCGTCATCCGCGCCGCCAACGCACGGCAGACCCGCGCGCATGGCGCGCAGGTACGAGAGGACAAAACCTTCCGACCGACTTGGCAGCGCGAATCCCCCCGCCTTGGACAGCATCGCGTCGAGGGTGGATTCCGAGACGAGACCGGTGAACCGGACGCTGCCGGTCAGCCCGAGCGCGGTGGCTTTCGACTCCAGGCGCTTCACATCGTCGCCCTGCCCGACGATCGCCAGGCGTGCATCGGGACGACGGCCAAGGATGGCCGGCCACGCATCGATGATCTCGTCGTGCCCCCTGAACCGCTCCGCCGCGTTCATGCGGCCCGAGACAACGATGGTTCGTGTCGTCATCGATCCGACGAGTGCGCCATCCACCGGCGTCGCGTCGCGCTCGGGGAGGAGTGCCAGCGGCAGCACGACGGGCGCGCCCGTTTCGGGGTGCGCGTCGGTCACGCGCCGCGCCGCGTAGGCCGACGTCGCGATTCGCAGCGCAGCGTCGGCGAGCGCACGCTGGCGCGCGGCATCGATATCCGACTCCCACGACTCTGCACCATGCAGCAGGATGGCGTACGGCCGGCGCATGCCCGTCGGGATCGAAGTCTGCGCCGTGGCGACGCCAAGATGATTGTAGACCACGCAGTCGGCACGCCGGCTCGCGGCCATCAGCCGAGCGGCGAACACGCCACGCTGCACGAGGGTGGCGTCGGCGCCTCCTTCCTGATCGGGGAACACCGTGAGGGTGCGTGACAGCGGAGCGAGCTCGCCGAGCGCGCGCTCCAGCAGTGCGCCCGCGTACGACACGTCGTCATCCGGCGCGCCGCGTTCGACGAGTGCCAGCACCGTCGACGGAAATCCCGGCGCGCGTTCCGGCAGCGGCGCGATCTCGGGGCCGAGCGCCGTACTCACGAAACCACCGCAGGCTGTACGCCGATCGCCACCTCAGGCCGCACCTCCGGTCGCACGTCGGCGCCAGCCTGCTCCAGACGACCTCGAAGTCGATCCGTGAGCCGCGCGCGTATCACCAGCTGCTCTCCCTCGGTGCGCTGCTCGAGCACCTCGCCCTGCGCATGAATCTCCGCCAGCAACTTGCCGTCGCGCGGCGACAACCAGACCTCGGCGACGGGACGCCGGGCACGCATCGCATGTCGCAGCGATCGACGCAGCGGGTCGAGTCCGTGCTCCGACGTGGACGACACGAACACCGCGTTCGGTACCAGCGCCGTCACACGTTCCTGCATGGCGAGCAACGCCTCCTCGCTGAGCAGGTCCGTCTTGTTGAAGACGAGCAGGACGGGCTGCTCCGTGATGGCGAGCTCGTGGAGTACATCGTCCACCACCATGCGCTGTTCCTCCCACAGCGGATGACTCGCATCCACCACGTGGAGGAGCAGGTCGGCATCGCGCGTCTCCTCGAGCGTCGCGCGGAACGACGCCACCAGATGGTGCGGAAGCTTGCGGATGAATCCCACGGTGTCGGTGACGAGCACCTGCGCGTTCTCACCGAGGTCGACTTCACGCGTGAGCGGATCGAGCGTCGCGAAGAGTCGATCTTCCACATGGACGTCGTCCGAGCCCGTGAGTCCGCGCAGAATGGACGACTTGCCCGCGTTCGTGTAGCCGACGAGCGACGCCTTGAATGAACCCGCCCGCGACTGCCGCTGCACGGCGCGGTTCTGCTGCACGTGCACGAGCCGCTCCTTGAGCAGCTTGATGCGATGATTGATGAGTCGGCGGTCGCTTTCGAGCTGCGTTTCGCCCGGCCCACGGACGCCGATACCACCGCGGAACTTCTCGAGGTGGGTCCACATGCGCGTCAGCCGAGGCAGGGTGTACTCCAGCTGCGCCAGCTCCACCTGCATCTTGGCTTCACTGCTGCGCGCGCGCGTCGCGAAGATGTCGAGAATCAGCTCCGCACGGTCCACGACCCGCGTGCCGACGCTCGTTTCGACGTTCTTGCCCTGACTCGGCGACAGCTCGTCGTCGAAGATGATGAGCGTCGCCTGCTTCTCGGCGACCATCGCCTTCAGCTCCTCGATCTTGCCCTTGCCGAGGTAGGTGCCGGGATGCGGCCGATCGAGCTGTTGGGTCAGCACCCCGACGACCACGGCGCCGGCGGTGTCGGCCAGGCGCTCGAGCTCGCGGAGATGATCCTCGAGGGCTTTCCGCGCGCCAGCACGCTTAAGTGGGGCACCGACGAGGAGGGCGCGTTCAGTCGGATTGTCAACCGAGATCAGGTCGCGTGAGATGGTGTCGAGTCCTCGATGGAAATCAAAGTCCACGGCCGAGCTGATAGCTGGGAGCTATCAGCTTGAGTTTAAAGTGAAATTCCACGGCCGAGCTGATAGCTGAGAGCTGTCTGCTTGAGTTTAAAGTGTAATTCCACTGCCGAGCTGATAGCTGCAAGCTGTCAGCGTGAGAAGTGAGAACTGTGTACCTGCAACGGCGTAACGCAGTTCGTCACGATGAAGCCCCGTTCCCGGCAGTCGTGGAGTTACAGCGTCCTACCACAGGTTTCAGTCAGCTCACAGCTTGAAGCTGTCAGCTCGGCCGTGCAAACTCCCGACTGCAGTTGTCCGTAGTACTGAAGTCGCCACTACTAACGACTCGCCCCCCCGAACGCCGTGAACCGCCCCGTGGAGCTATACGGCACCGTAAAATTACCGACAACTGTTCCAACTGTGACATCACCGTTCACCCGGTACGGAACTGCTCCACTGTTCATCA
Organism: Gemmatimonadaceae bacterium; assembly: GCA_031362845.1. Lineage (GTDB taxonomy): Bacteria > Gemmatimonadota > Gemmatimonadetes > Gemmatimonadales > Gemmatimonadaceae > AG11. The sequence continues at coordinate 28,995 of JANLTI010000144.1, forward strand.
ACTGACGACCCGCCGCGCCGATGCCAGCGTACGTGAAACTGACCGGGATCGTGACCGTCGTCGAATCGCCCGACTGCACCGTGAAGCGGCTGTCGAGCACCCCGGTCGCGAGATTCACGTCGTCTCCCACCTGCACTGCATACGACAGCCGCGTCGCGTCGAGCCGATACCCGTTCGGATTGAAGACGTTGAGCTTCACCGCGAGCTGGCCGCCCGTGAGCCCGACCCCCTGCACCGACACATCCTTCAGGTTCACCACCGGCTGCTGAAACGCCGCCTTGCCCAACATGCTGCACCCGGCCGTCACGGCGATCATCGCCGTTGCTGCACCCAACATCAGTCGTCGCATCGTTCAGTCCTCGGTTGACGGTTGTCTGCCCGGCGAGTCGGCGCCGTGCGCGCGAGCGCGCAACTCTTCCCACCACGCCAGCCGCTTCGCGATCTCCTTCTCGAAGCCGAATGGCCCAGGCTCATAAAACGCCGCGCCGCGCAAGGCATCCGGCAGATACTCCTGCGGGATGTATGCCTCCGGAACGGCATGCGCGTACTGATACCCCTCGTGGTAACCCAGTTCCTTCATGAGCGCGGTGGGCGCGTTCCGGATGTGAAGCGGGACGGGTGCGGCCGGATGGGCGCGCGCCGCCTCGAGCGCAGCGCTGAGCGCCCGGTAGCTGCTGTTCGACTTGGGCGCGGTGGCCAGGTAAATCACCATCTGCGACATCGGAAGGTAGCCTTCCGGGGCGCCCAGCATGTGATACGCGTCACGCGCCGCGACGGCCAGCTTGAGTGCCTCGGGATCGGCCAGCCCGATGTCTTCCGCCGCCATGGCGATGGCGCGACGGAAGATCACCATCGGATCCTGCCCACCCTCCAGCATGCGCGCCATCCAGTAGAGTGCCGCTTGCGGATCGCTGCCGCGCAGCGACTTGTGAAACGCGCTGAGGATGTTGTACGTCTCCTCGCCACCCTTGTCGTAGTGCGAGAAGCGGAGCTGCGCTGCATCGCGCGTAACCCGCGTGGTGATGTGGCCACCCACGCCGACATGTTCAGCCGCCGCCTCGAGCACCGTGAGCGCTCGGCGCGCATCGCCGTCCGATTCCACGGCCATCAGCGCGAGCGCATCATCATCCACCGTGAGCGCGCTCGCGCCGAGCCCGGAATCCGCGTCGCGCAACGCTCGACGGATGACGAGGGTGATGTCGGCAGGCGTCAGCGCGCGGAGGACGAACACCCGGACGCGCGACAACAACGCCCCGTTGATCTCGAAGCTCGGGTTCTCGGTCGTCGCCCCGATCAGCGTGATGGTCCCCGCCTCGACATGCGGCAGGAAGGCGTCCTGCTGCGCCTTGTTGAAGCGATGGATCTCGTCGGCGAACAGAATGGTGCCGCGGCCCGTCTCCAGGCGGTCTTCCGCCTCACGCACGATCTCGCGCACGCGCGGCACGCCTTCCGTCACGGCGGAGAACGACACGAACTCGCGGTCCGTGTAGCGGGCAATGAGTCGCGCGAGCGTCGTCTTGCCCGTGCCCGGTGGTCCCCAGAACACCATGGACGACACGGTGCCCTTCTCGATGCTCTCCCGTAGCGGCATGCCCGGCGCGAGCAGATGATCCTGGCCGACGTAGTCCTCGAGCGTGTGCGGACGCATCCGCGCCGCGAGCGGCGGCGGCGGTGCCGTGGCGGCGAACAGCGAGGGGCCCGCCGAGCGCGCTCGGCCAGGACGTCGATCGGCCATCCTCAGCCGCCGGCGAGCGTGCGCGCGAGAAAGTAGGTCGCCGTCCCGCCCACGAATGCCAACGGGAGATGCCACCCGCCGCGCGCGCGAAACTCGGGCACCAGGTTGGACATGCCGACATACAGCGTCACGCCAGCCGCGAGCGCCAGGCCGTGATCGCGGAGCGCCGCGACCCGATCGGTGAGGAGCACGCCAGCGATCGTCGCGACGCCCAGCGCACCGGCGGCAAGGATGGCGCGGCGTCGCCCCTGGCCCGCCGCGAGGAAGAGGCTGGAGATCGCGAAACCCTCCGGAACCTTGTGCAGAATCACGGCGACGAATACCAGCGAGGCCACTGCACCGCCGGCATCCAGTCCGCTCGCCACGGCGACGCCGTCCACGAACGTGTGCAACAGCAGCCCCGCAAGCGCCGCGACAGAGACCGCCTCGGAGACGTGATGGGTCTCCTCGCCAAAATGGAAATGCGTGCCGATGACGTGCTGCGTGATGTGCACCGCCATGTAGCCTCCGAGAGCGACGATCGCAGCCGACGGGCCTCCGCGCGCGATCGCGCCGGGAAGCAGGTCGATGAGGCCGACGGCAATCATGAACCCCGCGGCGAAGGCGAGCATGCCATCGAGGGCACGCACACTCCAGCGGGCACGCGACGTCACGGCCAGCGCGCCGACGACGTTGGCGCCGGCGGCAACGAGCGCATAGACGATCCGGTCGTGCGTCACGGATCTCGCGCGAGGTCGCGCGGTCCGGGCAGCAGCGTCACACCCGCTGGAGCCCGAGCCGCTCGGCAGCAGCAGCCACGGCGCTCACGAGGTCGGGCGCCGCGGGGAACGACTGCCGCTGAATCTTCCAGCTCTTCGGCCGCAGCTGCGTCCGCTCCTCGAGCCCACGCCCCTCGAGCAGGTACAGCCACTTGTCCGACTTCGAGTAGATGAACAGCTCGAGATGCGGATTGAGCGAGAACTGATCTTCCGAATTGAAGACGCTCACTTCCGTGCCACCGAAGCGCGCGAGCAGCAGTCGGATGCGGGCGATGGCGTCGCGAACGTCGGGCAGCGCGAGTGCGTCGCCCTTCCAGCTCCGTCCACTGCGCAGATCGTCGATGTGGACGTCCACCGCCGGGCTGAGCATCTCCGACAACGTCCAGAAGAGGTCGACGATTCGTTCCGCGTTCGCGACGACGTGCGCCGTGAACACACCGTCGGACTCGCTGAAGGTGAACCCGTCGTTGCTCGCCCGGAACCGTCGCCAGATCGACGACTCGGGCTGCTTGCCACGAAATAGCATGCGTGTCTACTGCTCGGTCGAAGGGTGAACTGCCTTCACTCCCATCCCGCCGGCGGCGGCCGCCGCGATGCGCGGCACCTCGGCGAGCAGCGTCTCAGGCGTGTTCCGTGCCGGATCCTCCAACACCCGCTCGAGCAGCGCCTGGAGAATCTTAGCATAGATCGGCCCGGCAGGGATGCCCAGCCGCCGGAGATCGTCGCCACCGATCCGCAGGTCCGACACCTGGAGCGGATCGCGAAACTGACTTCGACGCATGCTCCGGTGCAGCGCGCGCACGGATGCGCCGCTCGGTGCCCGCCCACCAGCGTCCCGCTCCGCGCGCCAGCGTGCCTCGGCGACGCGCAGGAATGACCCGGCATGGAGCCGCCCAATGCGCGCGAGCCATCGTCGCACCTGCTCGCCAGTCGGCGTTCGTGCCGAAAGCGTGTCACGGACATCGACCCCGATCTCCTGCCAGCTCGCGGCGATCGACGTCACCCACGCGACCTGGTGCTTCGACATGCGGAGATCGGTGAGCACTCCACGCGTCGCAGCACTGGGCGTGTCGAGAAAGAGCGCCGCGAGCCGATTGACCGTACGCTGCGCGTCCCGCGCGGCAGTGCGCTGACGCGGCAGCGCATCCAGCGTGGCCATCGCCACGTCGTCGATCGTGGCGAGCGCGGGCACGAGTGCGGCGAGCGCGCCAGAATCACGCCACAGACGGAGCGCACTTCCCGGCCTGTCGACCTGTTCCATCGTCTTCACGAGCTCCTGCTGGACTCGCTCGGCCGAGAGGCGAGTAAGGAACGGTGCAGAGTGCACGATGGCGGCGCGCGTGGCGGGATCGATCGCGAAGCCGAACCGCGCCGCGAAGCGGATCGCGCGCAGCGCGCGCAGCCGATCCTCCCGCATGCGCTGTTCCGGGTCGCCGACGGCGCGCACGAGCTTCGCCGCGAGATCGGCGCGCCCGCCGAACGGGTCGCGCAGTTCCTGCGTGCGCGGGCGGAACGCGATCGCGTTGATCGTGAAGTCACGGCGCGCGAGATCATCGTTCAGACTCACACCGAACTCGACCTCGGCATGCCGACCGTCGGTACGCACATCACGACGGAACGTCGTGATCTCGTGCGCGACGCCGCTGTCGTCCAGCACGCTCACCGTGCCGAACTCGATGCCCACCGGAATGGTGCGGCGTCGACCGAACACCCCGATCACCTGAGTGGGCGTGGCCGTGGTGGCAAGATCCCAGTCCAGCGGGTGTCCACCGGCGAGCGCATCCCGAATGGCCCCACCCACGCACCACGCCTCAAAGCCGGCTGCCTCGAGGCGTCCGGCGATGTCGAGCACGCTCTTGGTGGGCCGGAGGCGTTCCATCGCCGAGTCCGTCGAGTAGTTGAAGGAGAGTCGCGCGGGGAGGTTATGCCGGACGGCCACGAAGTGACAGTGCCGGGCTGGAATTCTTAAGCAAATGGAGCCATATTTCATGGCTGTCATCCACCTCTCTCACGGTGCCGATGCCCGACCTGCTCCCGTTCCTGGACGCTGCCGCCGCGCGCCCCGAGTTCAAGACCGATGTGCTGACGTTCGTGCAGGGTGGGGCCTCCCCACGCATCGAGCTCGATGGCTACGCGCCGAGGGTGAAGGTCGAGCGGTTGCTCACGCAGTTACTCCACGCGCACCCGGATCTGGAGGTGGAGCGCGTGCGGGTGAGCGGACGGTCGGGCTGCTCGGATTTTTCGGGGGTGCTGACGGTGTTCGCCGCCGACGCTGAGCATCGCATTGCGTTTACGTGGTGCTGCGCGTGGCGCGCCGAGCAGGAAGGATGGCGGGACTGTTTCGGGTTCTGGGATCAGGCACGGGCGGCGCGCGAGTTCGGGTTCCGGTGCTATTCCCGCTGGGAATCGGAGTCGACAGTTTTGAGTGCGTAGTGGGGAGTTTGCACGGCCGAGCTGACAGCTTCAGGCTGTGAGCTGACTGAGACACTCGTGGTCACGCAGTCTATCACGAGCTCGGCTCACGGGGCGCTTTCGGATCGAACTGCGGCGGATCGGTGCGAGTGTGCGTGACGCCAACTGCATGTTCTGCCCATGCAGGACTACCACAAGCTCAAGGTCTGGGAGAAGGCGCACCTGCTCGCGATCGATGTCTATCGCTTGAGCGAAGGCTTTCCGCGGACAGACGGGGTGGCGCTGACGCCGCATTTGCGGCGAGCGGCGCTCTCCATTCCCTCGAACATCGCCGAGGGCGCTGGAAAGTCCGGTACGGGCGACTTTCGTCGCTTCCTCGACATCGCGCTCGGCTCCGCGTCCGAAACTCACTACCAGTTGTTAGTCGCCCGCGACCTGCAACTCATCGAGAACGAGGTCTACGACGAACTGTCCACTCGAGTGGTTGAGGTTCGCCGCATGCTGGTCGGCCTGCTGAAGCGCGTGAAGCTCAGTGCATCGCAGGCCAGCTCGTAGGTCAGACGTCTGAACGATGTTCGTCCCGACAGCGCCCCCGCGCGGTGCCCCGTCCACGGCGTCAAAAAACAACGAAGGCGTTTTCAGTCAGCTCACAGCTTGCAGCTATCAGCTCGGCCGTGATACTCCCCACTCCCCGTCGCAGTACTCAGTGTCACGATTCGCCGAATAGCGCGATC
>JANLTI010000153.1:0-3944 GCA_031362845.1 Gemmatimonadaceae bacterium
GCTCCTCTACGGGGCCGCCTTTCGTGCGTTCATGGTGGGCGTCCTGGGCGGTGCGGCCGGCGGCTATCAGGAGTACCTGGCAGCCTACACGATCTCGTATCTGGTCGGTTATCTTGCGCTGTTCGCGCCAGCTGGCATTGGAGCGCGAGAGGGCGCGATGGTCGCCGTGCTCGTCTACGCGGGCCTCGCGACACGTCCGCAGGCCGCATTGATCGCGTTGACGTCGCGGGTCTGGTTGACGTTGCTCGAAGTCGTTCCGGGTTTCCTCTTTTGGGCGCACGCGGCACTCCGCCGCCGCTCGCGGACCACTGATTCTTCGGATGTCGCGACCTGATCGCAGTCACGCGGCGCCGTCCGAACCGGCGCCGCGGTTCGCAATGGCATGGGCCGCGCTCGCGTTCGCGATCGCGACGCTCGCGCTCGCGTATCCTGTCCTGGCGGGCCAGTTCCTCGTGAACCCCAGCAGCGATCAATACCTCGCGGGGTTCGCGTTCCGCGATTTTGCCGCGCAGTCGCTGAGGGCGGGGCAGGGCATTCCGCACTGGAATCCGTACATGTTCGGCGGGCTGCCGTACGTGGCGGCCATGCACGGTGACGTGTTCTATCCCACGGCGCTCCTGCGAATGCTGATGCCGACCGATCTCGCGATGACGTGGGGATTCATTCTCCACCTGTTCGCGTCCGGTCTGTTCACCTTCGCGTTTCTCCGGGCGTGGGGACTGGGCTTCTATCCGTCGCTCATTGGAGGAATGGCGTATCTCCTCTCCGGGCCGATCACCTCGTACGCCTCACCGGGCCACGACGGAAAGCTGTTCGTGTCGGCGTTGCTCCCACTCGCGCTCTGGTTCCTGGTGCGCGGCGTTCGCGACGGTCGGGCGTGGGCGTGGGGAGCGTTCGCTCTCACCATCGGCCTCGCCGTGCTGAGTCCCCATCCCCAGCTGCTGCAGTATCTGCTGCTCGCGACCGGCGCGTTCGCGCTCTTTCTGGCGCTTGGCGCTGACGCCGCCGGTGTCCCGATCCCGAGATCGCTGGCGATACGTCGTCTGGGATTGGCGTTCGGTGCGGTGGTGATCGGGATGGCGATCGGCGCCGTTCAGTTCGCGCCCGTGCGAGAGTACGTGGCCTGGTCGCCCCGCGCGGGCGGGCGAGACTACGCGTACGCGACGAGCTATTCGTTTCCCATCGTCGAACTGTTCAACCTGTATCTCCCGCAGTTTACCGGCATCCTGGAGCGGTATTGGGGACCGAACGGGATCCACCTGCACAGCGAGTACCTGGGGGGCTCCGTCCTCCTGCTCGCCGGCGCGGCGTTCGGTGGGGATGCCCGGCGTCGCTTTCGGCGATTCTGGCTGGCCGTCGGTGGCGTGGCGTTCCTCTGGATGCTGGGTGGAAACACCCCGTTTTTCCGCCTCGTCTACGAGCTCGTGCCCGGGACCAAGTTCTTTCGCGCCCCGAGCACGATCATCTACGTCTTCGGCTTCGCCGTGAGCGTGCTCGCGGCGCTCGGAGCGGAGCGCATTCTCGAGCGCGGCCTCGCGCGCCGGTACGCATTCGCATGGGTGGGAGCCGGTCTGTTCATCGCGTTGCTCGCCACGGGTGGCGTGTTCACGAGTTTCGCGCAGGCGTCGGTGCTGCCGACGGCGCAGGGCATCGCGAGCGCACAGGGATACGACCCCGCCGTGGCGCCGCAGATCGCCGAGCAGCTCGCCAGCGCGAACGCGACGGATGTCGTGCTCGGCGCGTGGAGGTCGTTCCTCTTTGTGGCCTTGGCGGCGGGCGTACTCCTCGGATATCTCCGCGGAGGCATGTCCGCGCGGCTCTTTGCGCTCGGGATGGCGGTGGTCGTGGCGGCCGACCTGTGGAGCGTGGCGCGCCGCTATTGGCAGTTCTCGCCGCCCGCCAGCTCGTTGTATGCGTCCGATCCGGCCATCGAGTTCCTCAAGCGCGAGCGGGAGCCCGGTCGCGTGCTGGTGGCCGCGACGAGCGACTCGGGGCTCGCGTCGCCGGACCCGTACTTCGGAACCGACCGGCGGGGCAAGGGCACCGGTCTGATGGTCCATGGCATTCGCTCGCTCACCGGCTATCACGGCAATCAGTTGGGGCGCTACAAGTCGCTCGAGGAGTCGACCCTGTCGAACGGTGGAGCAGCTCTCGCCACGCCCATGTTCTGGCGACATGAGAACGCCCGCTACCTGTACACGAATCAGCCCATCGCCGACAGTGCGATGCGGCTGCTGATCGGGCCGGTGAAGAACTCCGCGGGCTCCACCGTCTATCTCTACCGACTGCCGGGCGACAATCCGTACGCGTGGGTCACGCCGTCCATCACGAAGGCCTCGGACGCCGATATCGAGCGGGCGATCCTCGACCCGCGTTTCGATCCGCGTCGAGTGGCCGTCTTCGACTCCTCCGCCGCAGTCCAGGCGCCTCCGGTGACGTCGCTACCAGTCCCGTTGACTCTCACGACGACCACCGCCGCGATCGGGCCCGGGATCGCGACCATCGCGCTCAGCGAGCCGGCGCCGGGAGGATCGGCGCTCGTCGTCTCCGAGAATTTTTATCCAGGCTGGAGCGCGACTGTCGACGGGAAGTCTGTGCCGGTCTACCGGGCGGATTTCAACCTGATCGGAGTGCCGCTGCCGTCCGGCGGACGAAGGATCGAGCTGGCGTTCCGCGATGCCGGCGTCGACAGGGGCAAGGGGATCTCGCTTGTTGCGCTGCTGCTGGCCATCGCCGCACTGGGGGCGGGTCTCGCCGTTGACCGCCGGAGTGCCGGACGTGTCTGACCGCGCCCTCGTCATCGTGCCCACCTTCAACGAGCGCGAGAATATCAGACGCCTCGTCGACACCGTCCTGGTACAGGATGCGAGAATCGACGTGCTCGTCGTGGATGACGGCTCGCCGGACGGTACGGGCACGCTGGTCGATGAGATCGTCGCGCAGAGCGAACGCGTCCACGTCATTCATCGCGCCCGCAAGATGGGGTTGGGGACCGCGTACATCGCCGGTTTTCGGTGGGCGCTCGAGCGCGGGTACGCCGTGGTGCTCGAGATGGACGCCGACTTCTCGCACGATCCCATTCATCTGCCCCAGTTTCTGCTGGCAATCGAGGACGCGGACCTGGTGCTCGGATCGCGGTACCAGCAGGGACGGGTGACCGTCGTGAACTGGCCGATCGCGCGGCTGATCCTGAGCTACTGCGCGAACATCTACGCGAGGGCTGTAACTGGTCTGCCTGTGTGGGATGCGACCGGAGGGTTCAAGTGCTTTCGCAGGTCGGTGCTCGAGGCGATCGATCTGGATCGCGTTCGCTCCAACGGGTACGCGTTCCAGATCGAGATGAGTTTTCGCGCCTGGAAGCGAAACTTCAGGATCGCCGAGATCCCGATCGTGTTCGTCGACCGGACGGAGGGAGCGAGCAAGATGTCGAACTCGATTGTCCGCGAGGCGGTCTGGATGGTCTGGCGTCTGCGCTGGTGGTCGTTGCGGGGAACCATCTAGTCCGGATCACGCCGTCGCGAAGCCGACGGCTACCCGCAGGCCTCTGTTCACTCACGAGACGCGCATGCTCCCGGCTGGTCGCACCTTTTACAAGATGAGCGGTTCGGGGAACGACTTCGTCGTGATCGACGCGATGCAGGACGCGCCGGGCGCGCTTGGCGATGCCGGAACCGTGCGCGCCATCTGTGCGCGGGCAACCGGGATCGGCGCCGACGGCATCGTGTTCCTGGAGCCGTCCGTGATCGCGGACTATCGGATGACGTACCTGAACAGCGACGGCTCGCGAGCGGACCTGTGCGGGAATGCCTCGCTCTGCACGGCTCGGCTGGCTATCGAGCTCGGGATTGTCGGCGACGGAGAATTCTCCATGGAGACCGACGCCGGAATTCTGAAGGCTCGGCGTGAGGAGGGGGAGCCGGAAGTGGACCTCGAGACGGTTCTGG
>JANLTI010000156.1:0-7112 GCA_031362845.1 Gemmatimonadaceae bacterium
TCGCGATCAACAAGGACAAGGAAGCGCCGATCTTCAAGGTTGCCGACTACGGTATCGTCGGCGACGTGCTGGAGATCATTCCCGCGTTGACCGCGGCAGTGCGCGAGGCGCGAAAGGGGCACTGACGTAGCGCGCGCGAGAGAACCGGGAAGCGTCGCTTCTGCGACGCTCTCTACGTGTTCGGTCGTCCGTAACGCCTCCGGGTGCATCTCTGGAATCAACCGAGTCACGATGACTCGGCAACCAGACTGCTCACCACCCGGAGGACCGGATGGCAGTACAGCTCGACGTGAATGGCTCGCAGGAGGCCGTCATCGGTACGGTGCGCCTCACCGTCACCGATCCCGGCAACGATGTCGCCTCGATCGGCTTCGAGGTCACGGAACTCGGCTCCACCGCGCGTGGACCATTCGGCCCGGATCGCACGCCCTCGGCGAACGTCTTCGAGAAGGACGTCGTGCTGAGCGAGCGCCGCATCACGCGCGTTCATCCGCTCGCGACGTTGCACGATGGGACGGTGCTCCGCGCGCCGACGGCCGGATTCGGCGTCCGCTTCGAGCCTCGCACTGCTCCGGCGGGCACGATGGCATCGGCAGTGGTCACGGCCATACCCGGCGCGTTGCGCATCGACGCGACAGCGGGAACCGCGACGCGCTGGCGATGCTATGCCAGGCTGGGGAGTTGGCCCACCGCTGACGGCACGCCGCGCGCCGCGCTCCACGAAGACTATCTGCGCGTCGAAGCCACACCGTCCGAGACGTCGAGCACGATGGCCGCCGCTCCGGGCCGCTGGTATGTCATCATCCTTGGCTACAACGGCGCCGGGCAGGCGGGCCCGCGCATCGCACGTGACCTGCAGGTGTCGGCGTGAGCCCGCTGCAGCTTGCTCTCGCCGGCGCCGACGACGGTGCCGTCGCTACGGTTCGCCTCTCGGTCGGTGATTCATCCGGCGAGGTGATCGACGTCGAGTTCGACTCCGTTGTCATCGATGTCTCCGGGGCCGAGACGCGCGCCGGTCCATTCCCTGCCGACCGTGCCCCCGCATTCGGCGCGTTCGAGAAGGAGATATTGCTCGACGCGACGCGCCAGACGCGCATCGAGGCGCGCGCCCGACTTGCCAGCGGCGCTCTCGTGGCCGCGCCGGGCAGCGTCACGCTCGGCCCGCGCGCGAGCGATGCCACCCTCGCGCGTGCGCTCGGCGTGCTCAACGCGTCGCTCGAGTATGGACGGCTCGCGGTGGCCGTCACTCCGGGCAGCGCATCCTCGTGGAAGAGCTACGCACGTCGCAACGCCTGGCCCACGATCAGCGGAATGCCCGACGGCGTACTGGACGACGCCTACCTCCGCTTCGAAAGCAATCGAGACGAACTCGCGTTCGGGATGCAGGTATCAGGAATTCCGGGCGATGTCTGGTGCGTGATCGCTGTGGGATACAACGCCGCGGGTGCAGAAGGACCGCGCGCCATCGACGCACTGGATTACACGGTGGGCTCCAGCGCGCGGCCGGCGATGTCGGTGGTCGCGATCCCCACCAACGGCATCGAGCAGCGAAAGGTGGAGGTGGTGGAGTCGCTGAAGGAGTTCACCTCATGGCTCTCCCGGTTCGGCAAGCGCGGCTACATCGGCGAGGTGGGGTGGACATGGAATGGCGGCGATGCCTGGAACCAGGTGGCCGAATCGTGGTTCGCCGTGGCCGATGAAGCGAAGCTGTGGGTCACGGCGTGGGCCACGGGCGAGAGCTGGGGCCCGAACTACACGCTACAGCCCTACGTGTCCGTGAATGGCGCGTGGACGAAGAAGCCGCAGGCGCTGGTGCTCGAGAATCCGCTGCATCGCACCACCCCGGAATTCGCGCGGGGCGTGAACGTGGCTGGCGCGGAGTTCCGTGCACCCGACGTGCAGGCGCGCACGAACTGGTTCAGCAACGTGAACCGAGGCATCGCCGGACCCGGGGCGGACTACGCGTGGAACTCGCTCGCCATCTATCAGTACCTGGCGGCACAGGGCCACACGCTGGCGCGCATTCCCTTCCGCTGGGAGCGCATCCAGCCCACGCTCGGCGCCCCGCTCGACGCCGCCGAGCTGCAGCGCATGACGGACTCCGTGACCGCGGCGGGGCAAGCGGGACTCTCGGTGATCCTCGACGCCCACAATTACGGCGCGTACTGGCTGCACGATGCCGCGACCGGCGACGGCGTCCGCGCCACGATCGGCACTGCCGAGGTGACGTTCGCGCACTTCAGCGATCTCTGGAGCAGACTCGCTGCTGCGTTCAACGCAAACGCGGCGGTGATCGGCTACGGGCTGATGAACGAGCCTGTGTACATGACCCCTGCGCCCGGACTCACGCCTGCTCGCACGTGGGAGACAGCGGCGCAGGGCGCCGTCGATGCGATCCGCGCTGCTGAAGGATCGGGTGCGCACAAGTGGATCTCGGTGGGCGGGTACATGTGGTCGGGCACCTGGTCGTTGCCGGTGAAGGATCGTGAACCGTTCATCACCGATCCAGCGAGCGATCGCCTGCTGTATGAGGCGCATCAATACTGGGACGAAGACCGGACCGGACGGTACCTGACCCCCGAGCTCGATCCTGTTCGCGATGAGCACTGGGTGCGCTGGCTGCCGAACGGCGCCATGTGGACATACCAGAGCGCGGGCGGCGATGGCGTCGAAGCGTACGACGTGGAGGTGTTCCGCGCGGGCCAACTCACCCCGATCGCCACGACTCCGCTCTGGAAGAAGGGACACGCAGATCTCGCGACATTCTGCACTGATCCGGCCGACCCCGGGTGCGCGCACCGCACATCCGAATACCGGATCGTCGCCACCAATGCGCTCGACGGCAGCGTGATGGAGTACGCCGCCACCGTGAGTGGCTTCCACAAATAGAACGCGCATCATCAACGACTACCAACGGAGATCTACGCGATGCCGGTGATCATCAGACAGGGAAGCAGTGAGGTACGGTCCAATACGCTCGTCCTCGCGAGTGGGCTTCAGGTTGCGCAGACGGCCGATGGCCTCGCGCAACTGAGCGCCTCCGGCACGGAGGTCTACGTCGTGCCATCGGGTGCCGACGACACGGCGGCGCTCCTTGCCGCCATGTCGCAGGGCAGCCGGGTGCGGTTGGCGCCCGGCAACTTCTCGGTCGCCAACGTGATCGACGTCCCGGATGGCGTGACGGTGCGTGGGGCGGGCAGCGGTTCCGGCACGCAGCCGGGCACGAGCTTGACGAAAATCATGAAGCAGGACTTCGCCGGTCCGTTGTTTCGATTCGGCAACCAGACGCAGTTCGCCGGACTCGAAGGGTTGCGGATCGTGGGGCCGGGAAAGGCGATCGCGGCGCAGAACAGTGCGATCCTCTGCGCGCGGGGCAGTACCGGCCTCGCCGTTGCACGACGCCTGCACTTCCGCGACCTGCACATCGAGGAGATCGGCGAATTCGGGCTCTACCTGATGAACTGCGCGCAGGTCGAGATCGAGAACGTGACGATGCGCAACATCGGCTACAGCGGCGTCCGCGTGCGCGGCGGTACGGGGATCAGGCTATCCACCGTCCGCGTGGAAGGCTCCGGACAGTCAATCGTCGTGGACAGCGGCGCTGCTGGCGTGGTGCTCCAGGCCTGCGAAGTGGAGGGCGGATACGGTTCCTTCTTCATCAACACGGCGACGGAAGTCGTGCTCGATGGATGCGTGTCCCGCAAGTGCACCGAGGTGCCACTCCGGATCAACGGCGGTTCGGCGATCGTCGTGAACGGCTTCCGGTCGGACAACGTGGGATCCGGATACTTCGTGGACAAGCCGCATCTGCTCGTGGAGGGCGGCGCGCTGGGAGTGCAGGTACACGGCTTTACGCGAGTCAACACCGACAAGCCGGGCACTCTCACGTCGGAGGCGAATGTTTCTCTCGCTGGCGGCCCTGTCTTCGTGACCGGTCACAACTTCGACACGACCAAGGTGATCTCCGGCGCCCGGTTTGCCGAACCGTCGTTCGTGACGCTGCCGTGATCGCGACGCACACACGATTCGCGCCGCTCGCCGGCTTGCGTCAGGCGCTGGTAGACGCCGAGCGGCCATCCGTGAACCACGACGCACGGCCGGCTCACGTGCGCGGCATCAGTTGCGTCGTCCTGCACGCCACCGCGGATGGTGGCAACGAGGACGGTGCGGAGGCGTGGCTCTCCGAGCCGACCGCTCGTGTCAGCGCTCACCTCCTCATCCGGAGAGACGGGACAGTCGTGCGGCTGGTGTCCGACACGCGGCGCGCATGGCACGCGGGGCCGAGCGAGTGGAGCGGCATGCCCCGCGTGAACGACTTCTCACTCGGCTGGGAGTTGGCGAATCGAAACGATGGCAGCGAGCCCTTTTCGAACGCGCAGTACGCCACGGTCGCTCGACTGACCGCGCACTATGTCGAGCAGGGTGTGCCACTCGACGCCTTCGTCAGCCATGCCTCGGTGGCGCTGCCGCGCGGACGGAAGTCGGACCCCGCCGGATTCGACTGGATTCGCCATCGCGCAGAAGTAATGCAGCAACTGGCGGTGACGCAGGGTCTCCGCCCGGCACTCGCAACACCACCCACAGTGCAGCCAGGAGACAATGACATGCTCGAATCACTGCGCCCGCTCATCTCACGCTTCGCCGGTGCACTCATTGGCGCCGCGGCGGGCATGCTGACCACGAAACTCGGCATTCCGATCGATGCCCCGAGCCAGGCATCCCTCACCACCGCCGTGGTCGTGGCGGCGTACGGCATCGCGCACAAGCTGATGGACCGAAAGCTCAATCCGGCCGATTCGGCGCTCTGCCCCGACACCGTCAGGGCTAGTTCCACCCCTTGATTCGGTATTTGTTCGGTAGTAGCTTGCTGCGTCGGGATACTCGGGAGCGACCATGCCGAAGTCGGATGCGTTCGTCAGTCTGGAGGGGTATGCGCCGGTCGCCGATCGGATACTGCTGTTCTACAGGCAGTATCCGTCCGGCCGCATCAACACGGAGCTGGTGTCTCGGGCGGACGGCGAGATCACGTTCAAGGCTCTGCTGTTTCGTGAGCCCGCCGAGTGCTACCCGGCCGCGACCGGCTGGGCGTCCGAGCGCGTGGGCGACGGAGAGGTAAACACCGTGGCCTGCCTCGAGAACACCGAAACGTCGGCCATTGGGCGGGCATTGGCCAACATGGGCTTTACCGCGTCGTCGAAACGCCCGAGTCGCGAGGAGATGGAGAAAGCCGGTCGCGTTCGGCGCCGGCTCACGCTGGCGCCAGCGGATGGGCCGAGCGGCGCAGCGTTGCAGGCGCACGCCGACGCGGCGCACGATCTCCTGACCCTGCTCGTCGCAGCCGAGCGACGGGGGTTCTCCGCTCGGCGAGCCGGGGTGCTCCGTACGCGCGCGAACGCGTTTCCCGTCGTGCCGCTGGCGCGCGTGCAACGAATCGAGTCCAGGCTTCGCGGTTGGCTCCGCCGCCGGCCCGTGTAACGGCCCGGGGTGCATTCAGTGGAAGCGATGCACTGGCACACATCGGCGCGATGGGGGATGGTGGTGGCGACGTCTGACAGCAGTGTCGAGTGGAGCGCAGGCAGCACCTCACCCGTGGTGCCACCGCCGTATCGCTCGGTGGTCATCTTCGTGGCCGCAATCCGCGCCGGGGATGCCGCGGCGCTTCGCGCCCTCTTTCTTTTCTACGCGCCGCTCCTGCGAGATCAGGCGCGGAAGATGAGCGTGCCGGAGGACGAGCGATCCGAGCTCGTGACCACGTTGCTCGACGATTTCGTGTTGCGGCTGTACGACACCGACCACGTGCCGCGCGAACTCGCCCGCTACCTGGTGACTGCGCTGCGCAACCGCGCGCGCAACCGGCACCGCAACGACACACGGCATCGCGCCACCAGCGAGCGCGCGTACGCGTCCGTGGGCAGCGGCGGGGAGCGCATCGTGGCCGAGTGTCATTCGGAGTACGGATTGCGCAGCGCCCGCCCGCCGAGCGACGACGAGAGCGCGTCGGTGAGTGCGGCGCTCGCGACGCTGGCCACCACATCTGCGCTGGCACTGCGCGACGACGAGGTGGCGCTGATGGTGGGGCTGAGCCGGCATGTGCCGCTGCGCGAGCTGGCGGCGCAGGCGGGCATCACGTACGGCAATGCGCGGGTGCGCGTGCACCGGTTGCGCGAGCGCTTTCGCAAGCTCGCGGTGGCGCACGTCGACACGCTGGGTGGCGACGACCGGAAGGAGATGGAGCGCTTTTTTCGGCGCGCGGGGATCTGCTTGACGAGCACGAACGCCCGGGAGGGATCAAATGACGCGGACTGACGACGACGAAGTCGATGCGCTGATGCGGCTGGTGGGTGATGAGCTGGAGCGGCGCGATGACCGGCTCCATCACCAGAGCGAGCGATTGCTCGCGTGGCTCGCCTGTGACCTGCGCGCGGCGATGGGAGTGGAGGCGCGCGCGCGAGACGTGCGGGATGCCGAGTTGTTCGCGCGGCGGGCCGCGGCGCGGCTGTCGGTGCGCCGTGCGGAGCGGCGGTTGCCGCGGCGCGAGCTGCGACAGCGTGATGCACCCATCACGGCCACGGTGGCGCAATCACTGCCGCTCGCCGCGGCGGAGCGTTGCGCGACGCTGCTCGAGATGGCCGCTGCCGCCGGTGCCGGTCGCGAGTTGTGGGACGAGCCGTGCGACACCTGGGTCGAGCTGCCTGGCGACGTGCCGTCCGCGCGCTACGTGGCGTTGCGCGTCGCGGGCGACAGCATGCTGCCTGTGCTCTCGCCTCGTGACGTGATCCTCGTCCGGATCGATGCCGTGCCGGTGGTGGATGATCTCGTCGTCGCGCGGCTGCCGGACGATGGCTTCGTCGTGAAGCGCGTTGCCTCGCTCTCGGGCGGGTCGCTTGAACTCGCGTCGTTCAATCCGGCGTACGACCCCATCGTCGTCGGGCTGCAGCAGGCATCGGTGCTCGGCACGGTGATCGCGCGGTTCAGCCGGCCGTCGTAGCGAGAGGGATGGGAATGCAGAACGCCCCGCCGGCCGGCGGGGCGGTCTGCATTTCCGGCCGGTAACCGGATGGGGTGCATCTCCCGGAACGTCACGCGGACACGAGAGGAGGCGCACAATGGGG
>JANLTI010000185.1:0-10501 GCA_031362845.1 Gemmatimonadaceae bacterium
GATTTGGGTGCGTGGACTCGCTGGGATTCGCCATGATTGGGTGAAGGAGTGAGGTCGGCTGCCCAACGCCGGAGTTCACGTGCAGAGCGTCCCGCCCGACAAACCCGTACCATCGGCACCTGTCAGTTGCAGCGACTTGTCAGGTGGCGGCGCGACGCGGACTTGAAGATGGAGACGTCGACGGGACATGGGTACGTGGTAGCGGCCATCGCCACCGCGTGAAGGACTGCAAGTACGGCTGCGCGGCACCTGCAACGTATCAAATGTGAACAGAGATGACGCAGGACGTCACGTGCTGGTTCGCGCAATTCCGTCTCGGATCGCCGCTTCGAGTACGTCGAGGTTGACGTTGCGAAGTGCACTGAACTTGATGCAGTACCCCGTCACACTCGCCTTGCCGAGTTGCTCGCCATAAGTCCGAGCCAAGTATGTCTTGTCATCGAGCCCCATGATGTAAACGGAGATCCCGGCCGTGTTGGCGCTCAGGCCGATTTGATAGAACTGTCGGGTCCGCCCATCAGCGTAGGAAATGGTGAGGAGTCCATACCCGATGTTGGGGTTGGAGATCGTTCGACCGTCCTCGCCCTTGCCATCCAGGAACCACAGCCGACCGTCGGGCATCACCCTCAACATCATACTGTGCAGCGCCTGAATGTCAGCGCGCTTGCGCTCCGGCTGCGCAGCCAGGTAGTCGCTGATCTGCGTGTGCACGTTCATGTCTCGCTCCGACGCCGCACGTACGTTTGGCGTACCTAGGGCCACCTGACTCGCCAGCTCGATGCTGCCTCGGGCCCACGTCGTCCATACCTCACTCGCAACACGAGCGGTCAACTCATTCCCGTGACACGAGCCCGGTCATATCAACGCCGAAGCGCTGCTGCAAGCGAGCTACCAATGTTCGCTTGTCAGCAGCAGCGCATCGTGCAGCAATGGCCACTTGGACCGCCTACCTCGCTGGACGTTCCGCTCGATCGACGACTTGCACGGACTGCGGACACCCCCAAGGACCTGGTCTTTTACCCAATACGGAGCGGAACGCGATTGCCAACCGCGGCTGCTGTGGGCGTAAGGAGTCACCGCCGCCCTGAATGCAGTCGTAAGCCACGTGACACCGCTTCAGGAGCATCCGCCCACGCGTTCGCAGTATTGAGTCTTCCTTCGGTTCGCTCGAGCGGAACTGGATGGCGAATTGTGAAAGAGCGATGGTGGTTGAGGCGGTAACATACGCCCTGTAGATCACCGATGTCTGAGTGCTCATCTCAGGGGATGAGGTTTCGGATTCCCATCGCGCCGAATCAATGGTGATGCCCGGCAACATCGAGGGCAGAATGCGGAGAGGCCCACCGGCCGATGGTGTCCCAAGCACCGCAACACACGAGGATAGCGGAGTGGCGTGCTGCGGGAAGCATCCAGAGCTCAATTGCAAGCTGAGGAACAGAAGCGTGCACGACCGCCGCTTGCGCGCTGAGTTCATTTCTCTCACTTGAAGGGCATGTCATTGCTGAACGCGTAACTCACCTGCGGGCCGTCGCTCAGTATGGGGAAACCCTCGACCGCCCGCGATAATCAGCGCGCGCTCATGATGATGCCTCGCAGCGTCCGGCTGGTGCAGCGCTTCGTCAGGCGATCCCGCGCCGCTTTCCTTCCTTGCGCACCAGCTTCGAGGCGCGCTCCATGTACGACCGCAACACGGCGTTCATTCGCGACTGGTAACGCGGGCCCGACTCGCGGAAGAAGTCCAGCACATCGGCATCGACGCGAAGCGAGATCGGCACTTTCGCTGCTGGTAGCACCGGGACGGCCTCATCCCAGAAATCGGCCGGCAAGTCCCGGAGCTCGGCCGGTGCCGTCCGCGCGATCTCCGCGTCACTGACGCGCCGGAGACGGGCGAGCTGGGCGCGGCCCTGGCTCGGGACCTTCCGGCTGGCCTTAGCTCGGGAAGACTTGGCGGAACGCTTGGCGCTCACGGAAGGGCATCCATAAAATGCGAGTGAAGCGCGCTTCCGAGGCCCCCTTGTCTGCTCCCACGCACCTTGGGTTTCACGGCGCGCGAGGCCGATCCAGCGCAGGCACTTGGGACGCCATCCAGGCGAAGACCTGCTGGGTTGCTTGGACGCCAGACGGGTAGGGAGACATTCCTGACATCCAGCACCGCTTGAACCGCCTTCTGCCGTCGAGCCACACTTCGAGTGTGTGCGACTGTCCGTCGATACCACCGTCACGGCAACCCGCTGCGCCTTCCCAGAAGTTGGCTGCACGAATCACGTTGACGACACTGTCAGCCAGTGTAGCTGGCACCTCGGTGGAGTCGGCAGTGACCAACTCGCGATCCGTGCCAAATCCCCTTCCTTTGATAACGTACGTCCAATTCCCACCGCGGTATACGAGTCGGTGGACACTCGTACCCCCGAAGGACTGACTCATGGTGAGGCGCACCGCCGCGTCGGAGGTACTAGCTCCAAGATCCTCTTCACCAAAATTCCCGTGCACGATCAGCCGCCCACCACGTTGCTCATCCACCGTCCGCGCGCCGTCGGGTGGTAGAATCGTACGCTGGCGATGGCATGCCGCAACTAGAACCAAGCATGCAACCAATGAGCGAAGATGCGTGAAAGCGGTCATTTCAGTTGTCAGAAGCATGGTGACACCCACCAGTGTTACGCATGTACCTAGGCAACAGTGTTACCCATCATCCCGGCTGTTCATGCGAGCCGCTCTTGCCTGACGTCCCCGGCCGCTGCAATGATCTGCTCGACGACCTTGCCAGGGGCGTTCTGAACGTCCTTGGCACATACATGCAGCGTGCGAATGCCGTGGCGTGCAAGGTGAGGATCACGCGCTTGATCGCGACGAGCTTTCGCCTGGTTCATGTTGGCATCGATTTCGATCGCGAGCTTGATTGCTGGACACCAGAAGTCCGGAATCCAACCCAGAACGATCGCTCGACGGCGAAATCTGAGCCCCGCAACTTGGCGGCGGCGTAGCAGCTGCCAAAGTGCGTACTCCGCAGTCGGAGGGTCCCGGCGCAGCGCGCGAGCGCGTGCCTGTTTCTCGGGCGTTGCTCTCCTCTGGACCATCGTCGCACCAAAGTATGTTGACGCTTAACGCCCCAGCTCAGCTGCGATCGAATCAGATAAAAGGCGAGCGAAGCGAGCGTCCTTCAATCGCTCGATAGCTTCAGCGTTCGTTATGCCGCACCGCGGCTTGAACCCCGATGCAGTGCCTCTACGACTGCCTCGGGATTGCGCGCGGTCACCCGAAGCAGGGCCAGCGCAGGCCCGTCAGGCGTCCGTCGGCCCTGCTCCCAATTGCGGAGCGTGGCCACGCTGACGCCGATCATCAGCGCGAACTCTACTTGGGACTGACCCAAGTCGCCGCGCAGCGCTTTCACATCTGCGGGCTTGAACGTGGTCGCGCGCGTAGGCTTCCGGCGCCCGCGGCGGATCTCGCCGGCTTGGCGTACACTGGTCAGCAGTTCCTCGAAGGCAGCAGCTTTCATTTGAATTCCTCCCGAACCAGTCGCGCGAGAGCCTTGGTTTGAGCGGGGGTGAGATCGCCCTGCTCGTTCTTCGCGTAGACGTACAGCATGTAGCAAACGTGCTCGTCGACGGCCCAATAGTAGATCGTTCGGACGCCGCCGCGCTTGCCTCGCCCCTCGGCACCCCATCGAATCTTCCGCAAGCCGGCGCCGCCCGGAATCAGCTGACCCTGCTCGGGACGGAGCAGAAGGGCCAGTTGCAGCGCGCGATGCTGTTCCTCGTCGAGAAGGCGGCGGACACTGGCTGTGAATACCGGCGTCTCGACGAATCGCATGGAGCAATGTACGCCAATGGCGTACGGTGGACAACCGTCCGAAGTGCGGCGTAACGCCCCAGCTAAGCTGCGAGCGAGTCCAATAAAATGCGAGCGAAGCGAGCTTCCAATGATCGCTCGGCAGCTTCAGCGTTCGTTAGCTCGCAGGCGAGGAGAGATTGACCGTTTATGGGGTTCAGGCGAGCACTGCGCTCACGTGTCCGGCGACGATGCGCCAGCCCTCGGGTCGGGCGCACCAGACGCGCGTGTAGCGAAACGGCCCCGCAAAGGCCGCGCCCTGGAACGTGCCGCTCATTTCCATACGGACGTTCACCACGACGACGGGTCCGAAGCGCTGAATGCGTTCTTCGCTTGGCTCAAGGCGCGTGATGCGCACTGCGCCACGCCGGTGCGCGTCAAGATCATCGTGCTTTCCATACACCGCGCCGTCCGGGCCGGTGAAGACTAATGCCTCGTCCACGAGTTCATCGAGCGCGGACACATCGCTAGCCAACTGAGCTTGGCGAAGCGCGGCCTCGCACGCGCGCAGTGAAGCGTCTGACAAGTCGGCGCGCGCATCGTCGGACATGGGCACCATGGTGAGCGGTGAACGACATTGTCGATCAAATGGTGAGCCGGATTGCGAGCTAACGCCGATTATCCAATTACGTTATCCAACATTCGCGTGTTATGCAGTCACGTTATACGACGTCCATGCGACAATCACAACGTAGCGACGCTGCATAATCATTACCGCTACGCAGCGACTGCTCGGCAAGGTGATGGCATGAAGGAGCTTGAGCCGACGCGGATACCTGTGACGTGAGATTATGCAGCTCGCCTCCGCAGCGTAACGTGCAAAGTTCGCAGCCACACGCCGAGGCGATCACTTCTGCCAATGCGATCGTCAGCCGCGCTCAACGATGGCTCGAACGAGCGCCGCGACAGGATTGCGCAGCACCTCGGACAGCGCCGGGTCCGCCGCGATGGTCGCTGCGTCGTGCGGCCGGCTGGGCAGCGACAGCGTGACGAACGCCTCCCCATCCAACGTGTCCAGATCGGGATTGAACGGTGGCAGCCTGGCGAGGCGGATTGGCATTGCGTTCACCAATGGCGCGCGCGCCGACGTCGTAACTCAACGCCGCCGTCCACCCAGCAACGAGCCAAGCATGCCGCGTACGATGGCGGAACCGGCGCTGCGCGCTGCGCTCTTGGCCGCGAGACCAACCAGTCCGTCGCGCTTTCCGCCCCGCGGCCCCGTGGACCCGAAGAGCAATTCGTTGAGCCCGCCCATGGCGCCACCCATCACCCCACCAGCCGGTGCAGCGGTCGCGGCTCCAGCACCAACGCCGCCGGCGCGATTCGATGACGACTCCGGCACCGTAGCCGCAGCGCGCGCCTTCAGCATCTCCATCGCCGACTCGCGATCCACTTCCTTCTCGTACGCACCCGCCACCACCGACTGCTCGATCAACGCCCGCCGCTCCTCAGGCGTGATGGGCCCGATCTGCGATCCGGGCGCGAACACCCACGCCCGCTCCGTGATGCCCGGCGTTCCCTTTGCATCGAGCAGCGAGATGAGCGCCTCGCCAACGCCCAGCTCGAGGATCACGGTCTCGATGTCCAGCTTCGGATTCGGCCGCATGGTTTCAGCGGTCGCCTTCACCGCCTTCTGGTCACGCGGCGTGAACGCGCGCAGCGCATGCTGCACGCGGTTGCCGAGCTGACCGAGCACCTTGTCCGGGATGTCGATGGGATTCTGCGTCACGAAATAGACGCCCACGCCCTTCGAGCGGATCAGACGCACCACTTGCTCCACTTTCTCCAGCAACGCCGCCGGCGCGTCGGCAAACAGCAGGTGCGCCTCGTCGAAGAAGAAGACGAGCTTCGGCTTGTCGCGGTCGCCCACCTCGGGAAGCTGCTCGAACAGCTCGGAGAGGAGCCACAGCAGGAAGCTGGCGTACAGTCGCGGACTGTTCATCAGCCGGTCCGCCGCGAGGATGTTCACGACGCCCTTGCCATCGACCGTCTGCATCAGGTCGTCGATGTTCAGCATCGGCTCGCCGAAGAACTTCAGGCCGCCCTGCTCCTCGATCTGCAACAGCCCGCGCTGGATGGCCCCGATGCTGGCCGCCGAAATATTGCCGTACTGCGTCCGGAACTCCTTGCCGTTCTCGCCGAGGAACTGCAGCATCGCGCGCAGGTCCGGAAGGTTGAGCAGCAGGAGGCCGTTATCGTCGGCGATGCGGAACGCCATCGCGAGCACGCCTTCCTGCGTTTCATTCAGATTGAGCAGGCGAGCCAGCAGCAGCGGTCCCATGTCGGAGACGGTGGCGCGCACCGGATGTCCCTGCTCGCCGAACACGTCCCACAGCGTGGTGGGGCATCCACCCCATGTCGGTTCCGGCAGCCCGAGCTTCTTGAGCCGCGCGCCGAGCTTCTCGCTCATCTGGCCGGACTTGCTGATGCCGCTCAGGTCACCCTTCACGTCGGCCAGGAACACCGGCACGCCGATGCGCGAGAACTGCTCGGCCAGCACCTGCAGCGAAATCGTCTTGCCCGTTCCGGTGGCGCCGGTGATGCAGCCGTGCCGGTTCGCGAGTTCGGGGAGCAGGGCGAGGTCGGTCTGGCCCGCTTTGGCGATCACGAGGGGATCTGTCATGACCGCAAGATGAAAGGAATCGGAGAGCGTGACTAGCCCTCGAAACTCCGCGCCAGACGACGACCGGCATAGATCCCCAGTCCGGTGCCGAGCATGCTCACCATGAACGCGGTCATCACGCCGGCACCGCTCCCGATCCACCAGCCCGCATAGCCGCCGATCGTCGCGCCGAGAAATCCGAACAGTTTGGTCATGGCGTTCAGGTGGGCTCGAGAGATCCGGACGCGCGACGACCGGAACGTTACCGTTTAAGCTGTGCCAGCGCAGCTCGGGGCACGCGTGCGACGACACTCACCCACGGCGGGACGACGTCCGGGATATCGTACGCGACCGCAAAGCCCATCACCAGCGCCGCCTCGGTAGCCGTGAGCCCGTACTCGGCCTCCAGCCAGCGAGCGAGATCCGATGTAGCCTGCCGGAGAGCCTGGTCGAGCGAACCCGCAACGCCGATGCTCATCAGCTGCTCTGCGGACTCGGCCCGTGTCGCACCGGCGTAGCGGCCGCGCTGCACGCCGACGGTGAACTCGATGTCGAGGCTCGTCTCCATCGCGTCGCCGGTCAACTCGCCGTCACCCTGTGCCGCGTGTCCATCGCCGAGGTAGAGGTACGCGCCCTCTTCGGTCACGGGGAGATAAAGCGTTGCGCCGTCGGTGAGGCGCGCGTACTCCATGTTGCCGCCGTACGGGCCCGAGTCGCGCGAACTCGGCACCACGCCGTCACCGGGAGCCACGGCGACGACGCCCAGGAATGGGCGCAAGGGCACGCTGAACCCGGAGAGCCGAGGTGGCGGGTTCTTCAATCGAGCCACATTCGCCACCGTGTCCAGCGCCCACTGGTTGCCGACGTCGGACGGCTTGCGTGCCGCGGCGTAGCCCGGCTCGATGGCATTGTCGATGAGCGCGGTGCCGCTGAACGCCCAATCGCGGTTCAGTCGCACGCGGAGCAGTCGCACGACGAGCACGTCGCCCGGGATCGTGCCTTCCACGTAGAACGGTCCGGTGAGCGGATTCCCACCGCGCGTCAGCTTGTTCGTGCGCTGTCCGAATGCGCCGCGTCCCCAGCCGCCCGCGTCCACCGTGGTGGTGCGCACGGTATCGCCAGCGTACAGGCGCAGCGCCGGCGTGACGGAGGTGGCGAGCTCACGGTGATAGGATGTGGGCACATGGCTGAACGCGCGCGCAACCGGGCGGGGTCGGTAACGTCCGGCGGACCAGCGGCTGGAGTCCGCGCCGATCCCGAGCCAGCCGCGCAGCGAGTCGCCGCGGAGAGTGGCCGTCCAGCGATAGTCGCCGACGCGAAAGGTGAGACGCTGACCCTGCAGTGTGCCGGCGAGCTGCTGCCCGTACACCTGCCCACGAACGGAATCGCCGGTCGCGGTGAGCGCGACGCGTTGCGGAGATGCATCGCCGTCCATGCGAAATACCCAGTCTCCCGCGGCGCCCGACATGTCCTGCTGCTGTGCGATGCCCGGTTCAGCACGGAGCGCGAACGCGGCCAGCAGGGCCAGAAAGACGTGATGACGATGGAGTCGTGTCGGCATGGTCCCAGGCATGAGATGGACGGGCAGTTCACGGAGGGAACGTGGTGCACGGTGGGTGAGGTTCCCGTCACCCTACACGTGCTGATCCACCAGAATCGTGTTGCCATCCGGGTCGGCGAGGAGGAGCGCGAGCTGTCCCGTGTGATAGGCATCGTGTTGCGCCAGGCCCACGAGCATCGCACCGACGGTGACGCCCGTGCCCAGCGCCGGTTCGCGCGTGTCGCCAACGAGTCGCTCGAGATCGGCTGGTCGCAGTTGCTCGAGTTCAGCGATCAGCGCGCCGTGCGCGTCGTCGAGCTGCCGGAGTGCGTTCGCCCACGCGATTTCGGTCGCTGCCTTCGGCACGGGTGGCCAGTCTCCGTCCACCGGCTCACCCGGCGAGCTCCCCGCGAGTCGACGCCTCACTTCATTCGTCCACGCGGACATGTGCAGGACGAGCTCCCACACGGAATGGTTGGAGCCGGCGGGTCGCAGCGATGCCCGGGCGGCGGGCAGGCCGCGGAGGAATTGCATGCGCGGCGCACCGTACCACGGGTCACCGGCGTGTGTGCGGCGAATCTGATCGAGCAGTGCGTTCAGCATCGGCTCCCACTGGTGGTCGCGATCACTGGCCTGGAGGGAAAGTCGAGCAGTCGGCGTCCTAGGTCGCGTCGAACGCGCGTTGCAATGCATTGACGTCGAGCTTGCCCATCTGCCTCAGCGCGTGCATCACCCGTTGCGCGCCTGCCGCGTCCCCTTTGCTCATCAGGCGCCCCAGTGCATTCGGCACGATCTGCCATGACAATCCGAACTGATCCTTGAGCCAGCCGCACTGGCCGGGAGATCCACCGTTCGCGATGAGCTTCGCCCACAGGTCGTCGATCTCCTGCTGGGTTTCGCATCCGACGAAGAAGGACACCGCCTCGTTGAACGTGAACATCGGTCCAGCGTTCAGCCCCATGAGCCGCTGGCCCTCGAGCTCGAAGACGACCGACATCACCGTCGCGCCCTGCCGGCTCACGGAAATGACCTTCGAGCGCGGGAAGATGGACGCGTAGAAGTGCATCGCCTGTTCGGCTTGCGTATCGAACCAGAGAAATGGCGTGATCCTCAGCATGATCGCCTTGGGATAGCTGTGGGCGCGTATTCGGCTTCACGGTACGATGGCGCCACCGAGGCGGCTTCGCGAATCACACGTCGCTCGCGCTGACACACGGACGTTTACCTGTGCCCATCCGGAAGCGACGATCGTCTTGTAGATGGAACGCGACGTCTCTGCATCCCGTGCGGGAAGCATCTTACAAGTTGTTGTGATTCCTGTACTTGCGTCGCCTGGTCATTCCTCCGCGAAGTCGCGGTCTCCTCCTATCGGATCCGACCCATGCGCACTCCCCTCGCCGTGCTCGCCGCGTCAGCCCTGATCGCCTGCTCGTCCGGCACCCGCATCATCTACGTGCCCACGCCGGCGCCCGCACCGGTCATCGCGTCGGCGCCTGCTCCGGCGCCCGCTCCTCGCGCCATTCCTGTGCCGCCGCGTCCAGTGGCCGTGAGCATCGTGCGGGTGGATGAGCGCAGGCTTCTCATGCGCACGAATCAACCGGCCTACCTCGCGGTGTTCGAGATCGTCCCCAACCGTGGCGTGACGGTCGTGTATCCCGCGTCGCCACGGCAGCGCCAACTCGCGCTTTCCGGCTCACACTGGCTCAACGTCTCGTTCGACAACGAGCGCGGCGACGACGTCGAGAGTGAGCAGTATGGCCGCCGACGCCGCTCAGCTCATCATGTCTACGCCATCGCGTCGGCTCGGCCGCTGCGGCTCACCGACGCGGCGTTCGACGACGACGGACTTCGCGCCATGCTCGGCTCACGCGCCTACCGTGCGACCGATCCCGCCGTCACGATGACCGCGCTGTCGCGACGGTTCGTCGCGTCGGCCGTGGACGAGGATTGGAGCGACGATGTCTACACGATCGACATGATGCGCCAGCGCGTGCTGCGCTCCGATTCGGTCGTCGCATCCAACGGTCGCCCCGTGCGGGGACGGATGGAGCCTGCCGCGCCGCGAGTCTTCCGCGTACCGCCGTCCATCGATGCCGGCGACGCCGAGCCGAGGAACCGCGATGGTGAGTCCGTTGCCGACAATCGCCCGTCCGGCGACAATGGCGGACGTCCCGCCAACGACGATTCGGCCGAGCGTGGCAAGAAGGCGAAGGACAAGCAGGACGACGGCAAGCAGAACAACGGCAATCACTACGGCTGGGACAAGCGCGACAAGGATGAGAAGGCGGACAAGGACGGGAAGGGAAACAACGACGAGAAGGGCAGCAAGGATGGGAAGGACAACAATGGCAATCACTACGGACAGGAGAAGGGCAACACCGGCACATCGGAGCCGCTCATTCGCCTGCAGGGGAAGCCGGAGCAGCCGTCCAACCCGCAGCCGTCGGACGCGAAGCCCGAATCCAAGCCCGAGTCCAAGCCGGAGTCCAAGCCGGAGTCCAAGCCGGAGTCCAAGCCGGAGTCCAAGC
>JANLTI010000027.1:0-6451 GCA_031362845.1 Gemmatimonadaceae bacterium
GCCATTGGAGTGGAGGCCAGCCGTTCGGCGCATCCCACTGCTGTCCGGAGGCGATCTGTGTCGTCACGAAGCCGCCCGGCTTCAGGAAGTCGCGCTGGAGTCGCGCCGCGACGGCTCGCCCCTGCTCAGGCGTGGCGAGCCCGAAATAGAGAGGAGCGGCCGCGGCGAGCGTCGGACGGTCCGTTACACGCCCACCACTGCGCCATCGCACGTCGAAGAAAAACCCCTCTGCCGGATCGAATGCGATCTCGAGCAGCGCGCGGCGCCTGGCATCGGCGGCGCGAAGGAACGCGGCCGCGACGGGACCATCGGCCGAACGCCCACGAAAGGCGCGCAACGCGGCGATCGTCCGCTCGGCGTGGTAGAGCAACGCATTGAGATCCACCGGCACCAGCTCGGTCGTCTCGAGGGTGCGCAGGTCAGCCGGGTCACGCATCCAGCGACTCGAGAAATCCCAGCCGCTCTCCGCCGACGCGCGGATATTCCGGTACAAGGCCTCGCGCGCCGTGGCCGGCACCGATTGCGCGAGCAGGAAGTCCTCGCGGTACGATTCCGGGCGAGGATCCGGTCGATCATCCCAGTAGCGATTGAGGATCGCGCCGTCGCGCAGGCGAACCGCCCGCCGCATTGCCTGGCCCGGTGCGAGGCGCTGCGCCCCATCCATCCAGAATGCGTGCTCCGTCTCGAGGGCATCCAGATACGGCAGCGCCTGCGCCGTATCCGTGGCCGTCGCGTACAGCCCCACCATCGCGGCGAAGTACGGTGGCTGGCTGCGGCTCAGGTAGTAGGTGCGATTGCCATTCGGAATGTGCCCCACCGTCCTCACGAGATGGGCGAAGTTGTCGAGCATGTTCTTCACGACGTCCGTGCGGCCGCTCTCCACGAGGCCGAGCATCGTGAAGTACGAATCCCAGTAGTAGACCTCGCGGAAACGTCCGCCGGGCACGACGTACGAACGGGGCAGAGGAATGAGCGACGAGCGCGCATCGCGCGCGTCCGGCGAGCGCGTCAGCGACGGCCACAGCGCGCGAATGTGCGCCTCCATCGTCTGCGTCGTATCGGTCCGCACTCCGTCTCCGGCTGCGCGAGGCGCCTCGAACTCCCGCGCGACGAATGCCTTCAGGTCGACTGGTGACGACCGTCGAGCGGAGGCGTAGCGTGCCACAATGTCGGCGGGCGCGGATAGCGGGCGCGCGTCTACGAACGTCTTGGAATCGGGAAAGACCTGCGTCAGCTGCACGTCGTGAAACAGGGCACCGAGGTCTCGCGAGGCATCGTACGAGGCGGCGGTGGGCGCCGGCGTGGCGACCGCTGCGCCGCCGGGCGGCGTCACCGCCTGGCAGCCAGCCGCGAGAGCGAGCACGGCGACGAGCGCGGGCGTTGCAGAACGGCGGCGGTGAGCGAGCATGGTCAGGCGCACGATGGAGAAGGCGAGTGAAAAACGAGTTGCCGAGGCACGTGTGGTCGACTCCAGTATATGAAGCGCCGCCTGCCTAGCCAGTCGGGGCCGGCTCCAGCGCGGCCATGCCCGCTGGACGCGTCGCGCCCAGCCGCACGAACAGCACCGCCACGGCGGCACAGATCATCAGCGCACCCGCAAGGCGAATGACATTTTCCGGACGGCCGCCGAGCCAGGCGCGATAGAAGAGCGGAAGCGTGAAGATCTGGATCATCATCGGGATGACGATGAACATGTTGAAGATGCCCATGTACACCCCCACGCGGTGCTGCGGGATGCATCCCGCCAGCATGACGTACGGATTCGACATGATGCTCGCCCAGGCCAAGCCGATTCCGATCATCGGTACGAACAGCAAGCTCCGGTCGGAGATCATCGGAATCGAGAGCATCGCCACGCCGGCGAGCGTGAGGCAGATGGCGTGTGTGCCCTTGCAGCCGACGCGGCGGGCGAATGGCACGAGCGCGAACGCGCCGACGAACGCGATGAAATTGTAGAAACCACCAATCTGGCCGTTGACGAGACTCGCTTCCCGGAATCCCGGAGAAGCCGCGTCGTGCGTCTGGAAGAGCGTCGACGCGAGCGAGAGCACGATGTACTGCCAATAGCAGAACATCGCGTACCACTGGAACAGCTTCATCACCGCCAACTGCTTCATCGTCGTCGGCATCTCCCGCATGGCCTGCCCCACCTCCCGCAGCGAGGCGCCCATGCCGCGCGGCAGGGCCGCCATCCTCGCCCGCTCGTCCGCGCTCAGCGGAATCTCCTTCGTCGTCCGCACCGTCCAGAGGATCGAGGTGATGGAGAGCACCGAGCCGATGATGAACGCCCAGACCGTGATGATCGGAATGCCGCGCCCATTGACGAGATCGCGATTGATTCCGAAGTAGACGAGGAGCGACGGCGTGAGATACGACAGCGTCTGTCCGAGGCCGGTAAACGCGCTCTGCGTACCGAAGCCGATGGAGTGCTGGTCCTCGTTGAGCTTGTCGCTCACGAACGCGCGATACGGCTCCATCGTGACGTTGTTGCCGGCGTCGAGAATCCAGAGGAGGCCGGCCGCCATCCACAGGGCGGAGCTGAAGGGCATCCAGAGCAGGGCGATGCTGCACAGCACGGCGCCGACGAGAAAGTACGGCGTGCGACGACCGCGCGGACTCAGCGTCCGATCGCTCATCGCGCCGATGATCGGCTGCACGAGCAGGCCGGTCATCGGACCCGCCAGCCACAGGAATGGCAGGCTCGCCTCGTCGGCCCCGAGGTACCGATAGATGGGGCTCATGTTGCTCTGCTGCAGCCCGAAGCTGTATTGAATGCCGAAGAAGCCGACGTTCATGTTCAGGATCTGTGCGAACGACAGATGGGGCCGGCGCGCGGCGGGCGATGTCGACATGAATCGGTTCTCTCTCACGTGGATCGTTGCTCGGCGATATGTTCCGCGCGGTCCGCACTCGCGCGGACCGCTGGATTCGCCGCTCGCTTTCAGCTCAGCTATTCACGAGGCGCTCGTTGACCGCTCCAACTGCCCTGTACGACGAAGCGCGTGCGCTGTTGCGCGCTCTCTGCGGACCACACGGTATTCGCGCGTCGTCCTCGTCGTCCGCCAACTACGCCGCGGTGTTCACCCGCGACGCCGTGATGGCCGGAATCGGCGGACTCCTGGTCGACGATTCTACCGTCTCGACCAGCCTGGCGCGAACACTGGAGCAGTTGCGCGTCTTCCAGGGCTCCGAAGGGCAGATCGCGTCCAACTACCAGATGGCCGGTGCCGGGCCGCCGACGGTGAGCTTCGGGTCGCTCGTGCCGCGTCTCGACGCGCCGCTCTGGTACGTGATCGGCATCGCCCTCGGCAGTCGCGCCGGTGTGCTCGACGCCGGCCGGTATCGCGACTCGGTGTGCGCCGTCGTCCGGCTGTTCGACGCACTGGAGTACAATGGCCGCCACCTCATCTACGTACCGGTGGGGGGCGACTGGGCGGACGAGTACATCTACGAGGGATACGTGCTCCACGATCAGGTCCTGCGGGCATGGGCACTGCGCCTCGCGTCGGCGACCTTCGAGGAGCCGGCGTGGAGCGCGAAGGCTGAGCGGATCGGACAGGCGATCGAGGAGACGTTCTGGACTCCCGACGCCATCGCGCGGGGATATCCGCTGGCAGCGCTCTCCCCGGTACGCACCTTCCCCATGTTCGATCTTGCCACCAGCAGCGTGCTCGCGCTCTCGGGCATCGCGCCGTCCATCGGCACCGCCACGCTGGGCTGGATCGCCCAGCGGTTCCTGGCCAACGGGGCGCTGCCACCGGCGTTCGACCCCGTGATCGACGAGGGGCATCCCGACTGGCCCGCGTTGCGTCGCTACCATCTGCACGGGTTCAGGAATCGTCCGCACGAATACCACAACGGCGGCATCTGGCCCATCTGGCTGGGCTGGCTGGCGCTCGCGCTCGCGCGCCACGGCCGACACACCGACCTTCACGCGCTTCGCGCCGCACTGCACTCGGCCCTCGGCACCATCGAACGGTACGGATTCCAGGAGTACCTGCACGGGGTGACCGGAGTGCCTGGTGGCGTGGAGCAGATGGCCTACAGTGCCACCGGACTGCTCTTTCTCCAGGTGGCGAGTGATCCGGAGCGGCTCTCGCTCCTCATTGCATGACGGAGGGCGAGCGGCTCGATCTCGAGCCGACGCATCTCATCCTCGCGCGATCGATACTCGATCTGCTCGAGGGACAGTTCGGACTCGGACAAGAGGACAGAACGGTCGTCGCGATTGCCGGCGAGTCAGGAAGTGGCAAGTCCATTTCCGCTACGGCGCTCGCCGCGGTGCTCGAGGCGCGAGGCATGACCGCCGTGGTGCTGCATCAGGACGACTACTTCATTCGTCCGCCGCGCACCAACCACGCGCATCGCATCGGCGATCTGTCGAGCGTCGGTCCACACGAGGTCCGGCTCGACCTGCTGGCGACCCACATTGCCGAATTCAGGGCCGGTCGCGATGTGGCGGACGCGCCGCGCGCCGATCATTC
This sequence comes from Gemmatimonadaceae bacterium, assembly GCA_031362845.1. Taxonomy (GTDB): domain Bacteria; phylum Gemmatimonadota; class Gemmatimonadetes; order Gemmatimonadales; family Gemmatimonadaceae; genus AG11. Next base: position 4,485 of record JANLTI010000027.1, read on the forward strand.
CACCGATTCCTTCGTCACGCGTCGTCTCGACCTCGCGGCGGCGTCCGTGCTCATCGTCGAGGGGACCTACGTGCTCACGCTCCAGGACAGCGACGTCCGCATCTTTCTCGAGGCGACACACGAGGAGACCGCCGAACGCCGGCGGCGGCGCAACCGCGACGTCGACGCACCGATCATCGATCGCATCCTGTCCATCGAGCACGACATCATTGCGCGACAGGCGCGCCGCGCGGACATCCTGGTCGACTCGCACTTCGGCATTCGCCCCTAGATCACGGGGACGCCACGCGTGCTCGGTCCGTGGTGCTGGCGGTGCGCGCTGGCCGAGCGAGCCGCGGCACCAGCGGCTTCACCACCTGCACCGTGCTGTCATTGCGCGCCACGACGATCGATCGCCCACCACCGGGTCCACGCACCATCTTCATGTCGCGCACCTCGCCGCGCAGCATGAGGCGGCTGGTCTCCAGGTCCACCGCGGCGAACGCACCGGCGCCATTGCCGCGAAGGAGCAGGCCGTAGCTGGCGTCGTACCGGCCACGCACCGGGGTCACGCCCCAGAAGTTGCCCGCGACGATCAAATCGGTGACGCCGTCGCCCGTGAAGTCATCGGCGAGTGTGGAGTAGATGGGTGCGAACTGTGCCTCGATCGGCAGTGGGTGCACGGTGAATGCTCCCTTCCCGTCGCTCAATGCGATGGAGCTGGCGAACGTGGTTGCCTCCAGCACGCGTGCGTGCGCGAGCTCTGCCCCGGAGAAGATCTGTTCGATCCTGCTGGCGCCGAAGTCCTCGTACGACACATAGCGGCTGCGCAGCGACGGGATGAGGCGCACCAGCTCGTCCCGTCCGGCGATGGGATAGCTCACTCCGCCCTTGTAGAACGTGAGGATCTGCTGCAGCGCGCCATTGTGCGCGAAGTCATCCACGTAGAGGCGCGCCGGTTCGGACTTCGACGCGCGGATGTACGAGTTCAGGCCCAGGTTGCCGAGCACGAGATCCGTGCGCCCGTCGCCCCGCAGATCCACCGCCACGACGCTGTTCCACCAGCCATTCGTGCCCGCAAATCCGGACTCCGCCGTACGGTCCGCGAATCGTCCGTCCGCCTGACGGAACACCCGCACCGGCATCCACTCGCCCACCACCACGAGATCGAGACGGCCGGCGCTGCGGGACGGAATCCACGCGGCGGACGACACCATACCGACCTCCGATAGCGCGGGCGCGCGCGCCAGCGTCACATCGGTGAACCGGCCCGCGCCATCGTTACGGAGCAGATGGCTCCGCGGCGTCATGCCGTACTGCTGCGACACGACGCGACTTCCGATGAACAGGTCCACATGCCCATCGCCATCGAAATCGCCCGGCACCACGCACGACGCATTCTCGAAGATGGCCGGGAGCGCCGCTGCATCGCGGCGGAAGCCACCGAGCCCGTCGTTGAGGTAGAGGCGGCTGCGCAACGCATCAGCGTCGCCCCAGAATTCGTTGCCCCCGCTGGCGACGACGAGGTCGACATGGCCATCGCCGTTCGCGTCGAAGAAGGCTGCGTCGACATCCTCGGCAATGCTGTCCGCCGCAATGGACGGCTGCACCGTCGCCTGAAAACGCCCATCACGTCGCTGCACGTAGAGCGTGCCGGCCTGCCACTTCGCGCCTCCCACGTACACGTCGTCCAGACCGTCGCCGTTCACGTCGGCCACCGCGAGGGCCGGCCCCTCGCGCGAGAGCAGGTGCGGCATCAGTGGCTCGCGATTGTAATCGAAGTACGTGTCCTCGGCATGCCGTCCGCTGATGCCCGCGCGCGCCGACACGTCCGAGAACATCGGGGACGCCGGTCGCGCGGGAGTGAACGAATACTTCCCCGACGCAGATCGCTGCTCCAGCGTGATGAGGCGGTCCGCGGCGATATTCGTCATGGTCTGGAACCGGTGGTCCGGCCAGATTACGGTGAGCGTGTCGATCGTGGTAGA
>JANLTI010000034.1:0-11781 GCA_031362845.1 Gemmatimonadaceae bacterium
TGGCTCTCCTGCTGCTCTGGCAGGAGGTCACAGATCCCGCCCGCTCCCCACCCGCGCCTGCACGTCGAGCGCCCCTTTGATCCCCTCCCGCACCCACGCCTCGACCGCCTCGGCCATCACTGAAAACTGCGCACGAATGACTTCCGTGTCCCGCTTTCCATCAGCGCCCAGCACGAAATCCGACAACGGACCACCAGGCGCACGTTCCGGATCGCCGACTCCGATCCGGAGGCGCGGGAACTGTTGACTCCCGATCGACTGCTGGATCGACTTGAGGCCGTTGTGTCCCCCCGCGCCACCCTCGGCGCGCACGCGCCACGTGCCGGCCGGAATCGCCACGTCGTCCACGAGGACCATCAGGTCGGTGGCGGCAGACCAGAACGGCCGGCGGGCGTACTGAACCAGCGCGCCGCCCGACAGGTTCATGAAGCTGAGCGGCTTCACGAGCCGCACGGTCTCCTTCAGGCCGGGCAGATGTCCCTGCGCCACCTTCGCCTGCCCATCCTTCTTCCAGCCGTCGAATCCCCAGCGCTCGGCCAAAGCCTCGACCAGCCACCAGCCCACGTTGTGCCGGGTCTGCTCGTATTCCTTGCCGGGGTTGCCCAACCCCAGGATGACCTTCATGCGCGTGTCCAGCGTTGACTCGGGGGAATGCGACGACGGCTCCGCCCCAGCGGGGCGAAGCCGTCCGACGAGAGCACGAAACAGCGAGCGGATTACTTCGCCGCCTCGTCGTCTTCCTTCGCCTTCCGGATGAGCTCCGGCTCGCCAGCGGCGGCCTCGGCATCAGCCTCGGGCTTCTCTTCCACCACGGCGCGCGGCGCGATCACGGCGCAGATCGTCGTGTCCTCATCGGTCAGGACCTCGAGACCGGCAGGCAACACGAGATCGCGCACGTGCAGCGAATGCCCCATCGCGAGGTGCGAGACGTCGACGTCGATGTGATTGGGGATGTTCGACGGGTCGACGTTCACCTCGATGCTGTGCACCATCTGCTCGAGCAGCGCGCCGCTGAGGCGCACGCCCTCCGGAATGCCGACGAACACGAGCGGGATGTCGACGATGACCTTCTCGCCAGCCACCAGCTCCATGAAGTCGACATGGAGAATCTGCTTCTTGAACGGGTGACGCTGGATCTCGCGGATCAGCGTCTTGGTGGTCGCCTTGCCAAGGGTGAGTTCGATCACCGTGCTGCCGGCCGCGATGTGCGAGAGCAGCTTGTCGAGATCGCGCGCGACGAGCGAGAGCGACTGTGGCTCGCGGCCATGCCCGTAGACGACGCCGGGAATACGACCGGCCGCACGCAGCTTGCGGGCGACGCCCTTGCCGCGATCGGAGCGCATTTCGGCGCTGAGGGATGCAGATGCCATGACGAATGTCCTTCTTCGAACGGTCTTCGACTGCAGCGAACCGCGATGCCGGTGCGACTCTCAGGCGGCTGCGTCCGCCCTACCATGCCGGTGCTGCGAAGCAGCACACCGCGGGAACCTCGGAACTACGAACTGCTCGTGAACGGTGAATCGTGAATCGTGAATCGTAAAAACGTGAACTTTGAATGTAAACGGCAAGGAGCTACGGCGCATGCGGTGACGGTTCACCATTCACCATTCACCATTCACCGTCAGTCGTTAGTCGAACAGCGAGCTCACCGACTGCTCCGCGTGCGTATACCGTATCGCCTTGCTCAGCAGCTCCCCCACCGACAGCACCGTGAGCTGCTCGAACCGCTTCTCGGGCGGGGTGAGAATGGTGTCGGTGATCACGACTTCCTTGATCGGCGCGTCCTTGATGCGCTGCACGGCCGGGCCGCTGAGCAGTCCGTGGGTGGCGCAGACGTACACGTCCTTCGCGCCGAGGCGCCTTAGCGCGTGCGCGGCCTCCGTGACCGTCCCCGCCGTGTCGATCATGTCGTCCGCCAGGATGCAATCGCGCCCCTCCACCTCGCCGACCACGTTCACGACTTCGCTCACGTTCGCGCGCGGCCGCCGCTTGTCGATGATCGCCAGCGAGGCATCCAGCCGCTTCGCGAAACCGCGCGCCATCTTCGCCGCGCCCACGTCGGGCGCCACGATGACGACTTCCTTCAACTGCTTGCGCTTGAAGTAGCCGCTCAGCACCGGCATGGCGTACAGATGATCGACCGGAATATCGAAGAACCCCTGCAACTGGTGCTGGTGAAAGTCGATGCCCAGCACGCGGTCGGCGCCCGCACTCATGATCATGTTCGCCATCAGCTTCGCCCCGATCGCCACGCGCGGCTGGTCTTTTCGGTCCTGGCGCGAGTACCCGTAGTACGGCATCACCACCGTGATGCGCGCCGAGCTCGCGCGCCGCGACGCGTCAATCAGGAGCAGCAGCTCCATGATGTTTTCGGCCGGCGCATTCGTGGGCTGGACGATGAACACGTCGTTGCCGCGCACGTTCTCGTCGATCCGGACGAAGATCTCGCCGTCGGCGAATCGCGTCAGCGTCAGCTTGCAGAGCTCGATGCCGAGCTGCCGGGCGATCTCTTCGGCGAGCGGCCGGTTGCCCGTGCCCGCCAGCAGCTTGAACCCGTGCGCCGGTACGGCCATCCCGTCCATGCAGTGCCTTGTAAAATGAAGTGGATCAGAGACGTCGTCGAGCCACGGCGCGCGGTGTTGATTGCCCCTCTTGGATTCGAACCAAGATTCGTGGCTCCAAAGGCCACTGTCCTGCCATTGGACGAAGGGGCAGCTGGCCGATCCTAGCCCCGCAAGCTAGTCGAGCGCGACGACCGGCTCAACTCGCTCGGCGGAGCTCGTGACGAGCCCGCGAACGGATGGCGATCCCCCGGCGCCGTCGTACTCGAATCGGATCCCGACGTTCCCCGGGTGGACGCCGAAGACCACCGATCCCGAGCCGCTCATCATGGCCGGCGCGCATCCCGTCTCTCGCAGCACGGTGATCAGCGCCTCGATCTCCGGATGTCGTGTGGCCACCACCGGCTCGAAATCGTTGACCGCCAGCTTCTCGATTTCCGTCCAGTCGGCGAGCGTGGCCGGATCCAGGATGCCGGTCACGTCGCCCACAGGCATGGACGAGGACCGGGGGCCTTCAAGCCAGCCGTACGCGTCCTTCGTGCTCACGCCGAATGACGGAACGAGGAGCACTATGGCGCGGCGCTGCGGCGGCTGAAGCGCGAGCAGCCGTTCGCCGCGCCCCCACGCGAGTACGTAGGGGTGCACGGTCGTCAGGTAGGGCACGTCGGCCCCAAGCGTGAAAGCGATCCGCAGCAGTGCCGCTTCCCCGAGGGGCGTCGAGGCCATCGCGTCCATTGCCCGGAGCACCGCCCCCGCGTCGGCGCTGCCGCCCCCGAGGCCGCCGCCAATCGGGATGCGCTTCTCGAGCTCGATCCCGAAACCTCCCTCCCAACCCGCCATATCGCAGTACGCCACCGCCGCGCGCCACGCGAGATTGCGATCGGCAGGGCCGATCGCGGCCGGATCCGCGTCGCCCGACACGTCCAGCGAGCGCGACGAGTCGGTTCGGTGCACACGCACGGTGTCAGCGAGCTCGAGACGCAGGAGCAGCGTTTCCAGCTGATGGAATCCACTCGCTTCCCGGGCGAGAATACGCAGGCGCAGGTTGAGCTTGGCCTGTGCCTGCACCTGCACCGTGCGCGCGTCGCGCAGCGACCGAGCGCCAGCGTCCGTCACGGGGTCCGTGCCGCGCCCGGTGCGGTCGCCGTCTCCGACGTCGCGACTCGCTCGGCGCCGCCGAGATCGCGCATCGACAGGCCGGCGCGCACGAAGTACCACGCGCCGATGACGGTGATCGGCACGTACGACAGGAAGTGGAATCCGATGGCCCACGTCACGGCGGCGTCGGCCGGTACGCCATAGATGCCAAGCCCGTACTTCCCGAACGTCTCGAAGACACCGAAAAATCCGGGCGCCTGCGGAATGGCTACGCCGATGGCGATCAACCCTTGCAGGAACAGCGCGGCGCTGAAGGGCGCGGTGACGCCCACCGCCTTGAACGCGATCCAGAAGGCGAAGGCATTCACCAGCCAGTGCAGCACGGTCCACGCGAACACCGCCGCGAAACGCCGCGGAGACTTGAGGACGCCGAGCCCGTTGGAGATGGACACGAGCGCATCGCGACCACGTGCCTCGAAGCGCGGTGCCAGTCGTCGCGCGACGAGCTCGTACAGGCGGAGCACCTTCGCTGGAACCAGCACCATGACGTACAGGAGCGCCACCGCGACGAGCGTGGCAAACAGGAAGAAGGTGGCGTAGCTCGCGACCGGTCGATCCATGAAGGTGGCGCCGCGAGGAAACGCGGGATCCAGCATCGCGCCGAACATGAGCAGGAGCACCACCACCGCGTCGAACAGTCGGTCCACGGCCAGCGACGCGAAGGCCGCGGGAAAGGGCACCTGCGGCGTGGAACGCGAGAGCGCGTACGCGCGCGCGAATTCACCGGCGCGCGCGGGCACCACGTTGTTGATCATCATGCCGATCGCGGTCGCGCTCCAGAGCCGCGAGAAGGGGAGCCCGGGCGCGATGGGATGGAGGATCGGGCGCCAGCGCATCGCCCGCAGTGGAAAGATGCAGGTGGCAGCGGCCGCGGAGAGCAGAAGCAACCCGATGTTCGCACGCCGCACCTGTTCCACGACCTCGCGCAATGCGATCCCGCGAAAGGCGAAGAACAGGAACAACGCGCTCAGCACGATGCCGAACACCCCGCGCCATCCGATCTTCATCGCGCGCCGCCCGTCATCGCGAGGTGCGCATCGCGGGTACGATCACTCCGTGAGCGCGAGATCGAGGAGATCGTACAGCTCGCCCAGCGCCGCGTCGTCGGCGATGCCACCGCCGCGCTGGATGGCGTCGCGGATCTCGCGCGCCCGCTCGATGGCCGCGCGGCCGCGATAGAGCAGCACGTCGATCGGAACCGGCGCCTGATCCTCGAGCAAAACGGGGGTGCTGAGCGGCGTCTTCGGCAGGGTGCCCAGGGTGCGAATCCCCCGCTCGAGCAGCTCGCCCAGTGCCGCGCCTCCGGCGGGCGTGAGCCCGCGCGGTCCAGGCACCGACGCCAACCCCGCCGGCGTGGGCCGTGCCACCGCGGGCCGCGGATAATCGGCCGGGGCGGAGATAATGGGTCGGCCGGCGATGGGCGTCATCATCCCGGTTGGTGTCAGGGAAGGAAGCGTGCTTGGAGTCGCCGGTGTCGACGCACTGGCCGCGGCGGCCACCGAGGGCACGCGCACACTGGAGACCGCCGGATTCCCGCCTCGCTTCGCGCGCAGGGACGTGAGCCGGTCGGTCAGCGATCCGCGGCCGCTCTCCGGCTGGGCCAGCACGAGGGCGACCTCCTCGAGCGAGTCGAGCGCGCGCGCATCGAGCCGCACCACGGAATCGCTGTGCGAGGCGACGAACTCCGCCACGTCGCGCTCGCCGAAACTCTCAGCGGACTGCCGCAGCGACGCGAGGGCCTGCCGCAGGCCTCTGCGCACGCGCTCGCGGGCGAGCTCGTCGCGCACGGCGCGCGCATCGTGCACCAGCCGGCGCAGATGCTCGCCCTGGCTGACGACCTCCAACCGGAACCGTTCCGCCGGCGACGTCGGCGGATTGGCGGCGGCATCCACGATCGTGAGGCCGCCGTCCTCGAAGAAGAGGTCGGCGATGGGCACCACGCGCTCGACGCCCGTCTCCCGCTGCTGCATGGCGTCCAGGGCCGCCGCGAACCGGACGATTTCGGCCCCGGCCGGATCGATGACCGTGCCGGCGCGCAGTGCGGTGGACACACTCCGGATCAGCGTCGCGGCGGCGTTCAGCACCGCGATACGCTCCGCGCTCAACACGCGCTCGCCGAGCTCCAGGGGGTGAGCGGCCTGTTCGGCAGCTTCCAGCACATCGGCGAGATTCGCGTGATCCTTCACGCTCGCGATGCCGCGCAGGGCTCGCACGCGGCCCAGGACGTTGCCCGCCGCATCGCGATCGGTGGGGCGCGTGGCCAGCAGTTCCAGTCCGGCACCGATGTTCGCGGACTCGGTGGCCAGATAGCTGTCGTACCCCGTCGCGGCGGGGGTGGCGATGGGTGTGGCAAGCCGCGCGGGGGCATGACGGAGCAGCTCGTCGACCCGGGCACGGGCGCGCGCCTCGTCGGCCTCGCTCCACACGCGCACGTTTCGCAGAAGCAGCTTGCAATCATCGACGCTGGCGATGAGCACGCCGCGCACCTCTGCATCCCATGGCAAGGTGCGCTCGCGGAGTGCGCGGCCCACGCGCTCCATGCCGGCCGCCATCGCGGCGAAGGCGGGCAGCTTCGCCATCGTCGCGCTGCCGCGCAGCGCGCGCGCCGAGCGCTGAAACGCCTCGCCGTCGATGGCGCCCGACGCGCCAGCGAGAATCTGGGCGTCGAGCTGCTCCACGTAGTCGCCCGCTTCGAGAATGAAGAAGTCGAGAAATCCGACGGGGGTCGGAGCCGTCATGCCTGAGCGAGACTGGTGGGCGAATGAACGAGGCGCATGTCCGGACGAAGTTAGGGTCGGTGCCGCGCGGCGTCCATCGTGCGCCGGAGTTCTCGCACCGCAGCGTCGAGCCCCACGAAGATGGCCCGTGCGATCACGTGATGTCCGATGTTCAGCTCCTCGACCTCGGCGATCGCCGCCACCGGGCCGACGTTCGCGGTCGTGAGCCCGTGGCCCGCGTGCACCGCGAGGCCAAGTGACGCCGCATGACGGGCGCCTTCGCGCAGCGCGGAGAGCGCGGCTCCCTCGCCGGGCGCATGGGCATAGGTTCCGGTGTGTAGTTCCACCGCGTCGGCACCGATATCGCTCGCGCGGGTAATACTGTCCGGGTCGGGATCGATGAACAGGCTGGTCCGGATGCCGGCATCGTGCAGGCGAGCGAGCGCCTGAGTCAGGACGGCAGTATTGCTCGCGAGCGCCAGGCCACCCTCCGTCGTGATTTCCTCCCGTTTTTCCGGGACGAGCGTGACGGCGTGCGGGCGGAGTCGTTCGGCAAGGGCGAGCATTTCGGGAATGCAGGCCATCTCGAGATTCAGCACCGTCGTCACCGTGCTCGCGATGCGTTCCACGTCTGCGTCCTGGATGTGACGACGGTCCTCGCGCAGGTGCGCGGTGATGCCGTCGGCGCCGGCACGCTCGCAGATGGTGACGGCGTCGACGGGGACGGGCTCGGCACCGCGCCGCGCCTGTCGGACGGTGGCGATGTGGTCGATGTTGATGTAGAGGCGCTGCCGCGACGGGATCATGGCGGTGGTTGCCGGGTGAGGACGGGACGACTTACGTACGCATCCAATCTCGAGGAGATCACGAGTGAGAAAACAGCTGCTGCTGATGGGCCTGCTCTTGTTGGGCGCGTGCTCGACGCGCTCGGTGACCGTACCGGAGACGAGTGGCACCCGGGGCCCGCGTCCGGCGCTCGCCGAATTCCTGGCGTCGGTGCGGGCACAGGACCTCCAGGCGATGTCCGGGGCATGGGGCGACCGCGACGGCGCGGTGCGCGACAACAAGAAGATGTCGCGCGCGGAGATGGAACAGCGCGAGCTCCTGCTGATGTGCTACTTCCGCCATGACAAGTTCCGGGTCCTGGGCGATTCGCCGAGCACGAACGGGGAGCGTGTGATGAGTGTGGAGCTCACCAAGGGAACTCTCACGCGAACGACGAATTTCTATCTTGTGCAAGGGCGCGAGCGGTGGTTCGTGCGGTCGGCCGACATCGAGCCGGTGCGCGACCTGTGTACGGATCGAAAGAAGCAGTGACGTGTCGGGTGCGCCTCATGATTCGGTCAGTTCGATGAGGACGCCCGCCGTGGCGCTGGGATGCAGGAACGCGATACGTTTCCCTTCGGCACCGAGCCGTGGCGCGTCGTCAATGAGGCGCACGCCGGCGGAACGGCACCTCGCGAGCGCGTCGTCGAGGTCATCGACGGCGAAACAGATGTGATGAATACCCGGTCCTCGGCTGGCGACGAACTTGCCGATCGGACTGTCGGGAGCCTGGGCTTCCAGGAGCTCGACGAGGGAATCACCGGCCGCGAGGCCGGCGATCCGGGCGCCGTCGGAGTTGGCGAGTGGCACCTCGGGCATGCCGAGCACGTCACGGTAGAAGGGCAGGATGTCGTCGAGGGCGCGTACGGCGATGCCGACATGGGCGATACGCGGGGCGCGGCGGGGAACGAAGGTCATGGCGGATGCGCGGGTGAAGTGAGACGCCGGCGCTGAATACTAATTCTTGAGGCGGCGCTGCGGCGCGGCCGGGGAGGGAACGATATGTCCAATGCACTGACGGTCACGGACGCGGATTTCGAATCCGAAGTCGAGAAGCACGAAAAACTCACGGTGGTGGATTTCTGGGCATCCTGGTGTGGACCCTGCCGGATGATCGCCCCCATTCTCGACCAGCTCGCCGCCGAGTACGACGGCAAGGTGAAGGTCACGAAGCTCGACGTGGATGCGAACATCAAGACTGCCACGAAGTTCAACGTCCGGTCCATCCCCATGCTGCTGTTCTTCAAGGATGGAAAAGTCGTGGATCAGATCGTGGGCGCGGTGCCGCGCCAGGCCATCGAAGCGAAGTTCAAGCAGCACGTCGCGTAGCACTCCGATGCCCGTAGGGCGGCACTCGGCGACTGCACGCGCCGTTGCACGCCCTCGGCACCGCCGGCACTGTTCGGTCGAGACGACGCGCCGTCGTCCCGACCCCTTCCGTTACTGAATGCCCGCGACCGTCACCGGCCTGAGATATCCGTGTACGCGAGTCCTGCTCCCGCGCACGCGCCTGGCCTATGTGCATCTCAAGAATCTGCTCACCGACGCGAAGCGGGATCGTGGCGCGCGCGTGTCGGGCTACGTCGCGATCTGGCTGCCCGAGGAGTTTCTCGTGCTGTACCTGCAGCGCGGCGAGCTGGTGAACGCCTGCCTGCACGACGGTCAGGCGTTCCAGCCCATCGCGATTGGCGCGGCGGTGGAAAAGGTGCCGATGGAGCCGGAATATGGAGAGATCTGTTTCCACGAGGCCGACGACGAACAGCTGGCCTGCATGTACGCGTCGCAGACGGAATCGCCGGAGGGCTGGCCCACCGAACTGCGACCGAGCGAGCCCTCGTCGCTGTTCCCGTATCTCATGGCGCAAACCTTTGACGGCATCGTTGAGATCTCGCACGACGGGGCCGTCAACTACCTGGTCTTTCGGAACGGCGTGGTGCAGAACACCTACCTGGCGGGCATGCAGGGCGGGTCGATCGTCGACCGGGTGAGCCGGTTGTTCGACGAGAAGCGTCGCGTGCTGCACATGACGGTGCGCCGGTGGCCGGTCCCCGGGCTCATTCCGGTGCAGGCGCCCACCGGTCTGGTGCAGGCCTATCGTGATCTCGCGACCTCGCTCGTGCTTCGGCTCGTCGCCGACGGGCGCGAGCAGGCGCCGTCGCTCGCCGAGCAGGCGCGCGAGAAGCTGCTGGCCACACATCCGGCGCTCGAGGGCATTTCGTTCAGTGGCCGGGTGCCGCGCGCCGTGGTCGCGGACGCCATGGCACTCACGAACGGGACGGCGGCGCTGATCAACGAACTACTGTGGAGCGGCGGCGAGCATGCGGTCGACGAGCCGGCGGCCATGCTGCGCGAGCTGATGCACGAGCGACGTCACCTGTTCCAGAGTGCGGGGCTCTACGACCAGATTCACTGGAAGCTGACGTGACAGCGGAGGGACACGGCACGCTGTTCGTCGTGAGCACCCCCATTGGTCACATGGGGGATTTTTCTTTCCGGGCGGTGGAGACGCTCCGTTCGGTCGCGGCGGTGCTCGCCGAAGACACGCGCCACAGCGTGCACCTGCTGAAGCGCTACGACGTCACCACGCCACTCATCGCCTACCACGAGCACAACGAGGCGAAGTCCACGCCGGCGCTGGTCGCACGCCTTTTGGGCGGCGAGAGCCTCGCCCTGATTTCCGACGCCGGCACGCCATTGCTGTCCGATCCGGGAAGCCGACTCGTTCGCGCCGCGGTGGAGGCGGGAGTGATGGTGTCACCGGTGCCGGGCGCGTCGGCGTTGTTGGCCGGCCTGGTCGCGTCGGGTCTCGACGTCGATCGATTCACTTTCTTCGGATTCCTGCCGCGGAAGGGCGGCGCCAGGCGTGACGCGATCGCCGAACTGATTGCCTCGCGCTACGCCGTCGTCCTGTACGAGGCGTCTCCGAGGGTGGCGGAGACGCTGCGGGCCATCGCTGAGGCCGGCGGCGCGGCGCGCGGCGCCGCGGTGGCGAGGGAGCTGACGAAGCAGTTCGAGGACACGAGGCGCGGAACGGTCGCCGACCTCGCGGCGTACTACAGCAATGCCCCGCCACGCGGAGAGATCGTGATCGTGATTGCCGGAGCCGACGTCCCCATGGGCGCATCGGAGGACGAATTGCGCGAGCGGGCCGCGGTACTTCGCGCGGAGGGGCACAGCGCCCGCGACGTGGCCGCCGCGCTCACCGATGAGATGGGGGCGCCGCGCAACCTCGCCTACCGGTTGGCGCACGAATGATGACGCTGCCGCGACCGACGGCGCGCCGCGCCGGTCTGCTGCTGCTGTGCGGTCTCGCGGCGCTGCCACTCACCGCCGGCCGGCGCGCGCCCCGACTCACCGTGGCCCGCTTGCAGTACGACGGTGGCGGCGACTGGTACGCGAATCCGTCGAGCCTCCCGAACCTGCTGGCGGCGATCCGCGAGCGCACGTCGTTCCGGACCGACCGCGCCGAGGTGCGCGTCACGCTCATGGACGAGCGCCTGTGGGACTTTCCGTTCCTGCACCTCACCGGACACGGCAACATCAAGCTGACCGACGACGAGGTCGTGCGCCTGCGCGAGTACCTCCTGCGCGGCGGCTTCCTGCACGCCGACGACAACTACGGGCTGGACGAGAGCTTCCGGCGCGAGATGGCGCGCGTGTTTCCGGACCGGCCGCTGGTAGACGTGCCGCTCTCGCATCCGGTCTATCATGCGGTGTACGACATGCCGCAGGGGTTGCCGAAGATTCATGAGCACGATGGCAAGCCGGCTCGAGGCTACGGCATCTTCGTCGGCGAACGGCTCGCCGTGTACTACTCCTTTTCCAGTGACCTCGGCAACGGATGGGAGGATGTCGAGACCTATCACGATTCGGCGGCGTTGCACGAGTCGGCGTTGCGCATGGGGATCAACCTCTTCGTGTATGCCGTGACGAGTCGGCCCATCTCATGACCATCGGGGCGCTGGTGGAGCGCGAGCGGCGTCACGTGCGCCGACAGGAGCTGCTCACCGGAGCGTTGCTCGGCGCCGGCGCAGTGTCATGCATCGTCGGGGCGGGTGCCGCGCTGCTCGGTCACGCGCGATGGATCTCCCTGCCGCGTGGCGTGCCGTTCGTCGTGTGGATCGCCGTCGGCACCATGGTGCTCGCGCTCTCGTGGCGAACGCGCCGCCGCCTTGGGCGGGGCGGCTCACGCGCACAGGTCGCGCGTGCGATCGAAGTGGAGCAGGGGCTGCGCCGAGGGCTCCTCGTGGGAGCCATCGAACTGGAGGGCGCGGGAGCGCTGGCGGCGCGCGCCGCACAGTCGGCGCGCGCGCGCCTGCCCGTGCATTCCGCGCTCGCGCCGGCCATGCGGCGTGACAGCTCGCGTCGCACCATCGTGGGCGCCGGACTCGCCGCGGCTGGCGCGCTGGTTCTGGCGAGCGCGACGCCGCTGTTCGGTGACGGCCTGCGCGCCGTGCTGCGTCCAGTCGACGCCTGGCGCGGGGCGTTGCTCCCACGCCTGCGCATCGACGGCGCGCCGA
>JANLTI010000017.1:0-1887 GCA_031362845.1 Gemmatimonadaceae bacterium
CGCGCGATCGCCGCCAGCCCGGCCGGCGTGATCATCGACGCCACGTCGCGCGGTACATCGGCGTGCACCCTCGCGTCCGGCGGCGCTCCACTGGCGCCGATCAGTTGCACCAGCCGCACGCCGGTGCGCTCGCGCAACGCACGGAGATTCGTCACTTCGAACGACTGGATGAACACCGGCGACGCTTTCGTCGTCAGACCACGTCGCGCCAGCGTGGCGAGCAGCGGCTCCTCGAGCGGACGACCGATTGATCGGAAGTAGCGGGAGTGCTTCGTCTCCGGATACACGCCGATACGACGACCGGTCGCTCGCGAGCGCTCGGCGACGAGATCGAGGATCTCCTCGAACGTCGGGACCTGGCCCTCGCCATCGTGCGCACGTGACCGAGAAGGAAGACGCTCCTTCGTGCGCAGCGTCTTCAGCTCGGCGAGAGTGAAGTCCTCGGTGAACCAGCCACTCACCGTATCACCGTCGATCGTCTTCGCCGTTCGACGATCCGGGTACCGCGTTGCGACATCCGTCGTGCCACCAATCTCATTCTCGTGACGGGCTACAAGCACGGAGTCGCGCGTGATCACCAGGTCGGGCTCGATGTAATCGGCCCCCATGTCGATCGCGAGCGCATAGGCGGCGAGGGTGTGCTCCGGCCTGTGACCGCTCGCCCCGCGGTGGGCGATGACCAGCGGGCGGGGCTCGACGGCATCCAGGGCTGACTCGCGGCGAATCGACACGGACACGCACCCGTTCACGAGTGTGGCAGTTGCGACCGACAGCGTCATGAGCACACGGATCTGGCGGCGAAGCGGCATACCGCAGAATGTACGGGTAGGAGGGTTTCCGAGCGACGTGTCCATGCGTCGGGCTGATGGAGCACGGGCGCCTGGGTCGGCCAACTCGCGGCGTCCTGCTACCGCTCCGCTCGCGTCAGCACGTCGGCCAGTTCCACGTTGATGTAGAAGTTCGATCGACCGAACTGCTGCTTGCGCAGGAATCCGTCTTCGGTGAGCGCCTCGAGATACTTCGCCGCCGTAATGCGGCTGACATTCAGGTCACGCACGACAAATTCGATCTTCGTGTAGGGGTGCTGAAACAGGTTGTTCACCAGGTCCTGACTGTAGAAACGATGGCGTTCGCGAATGCGGTGCTTGTAGTCGAGGAGCAACTTACGAATCTCCGCAATCGTGGAGATCGTCTCGCTCGATGTCGTCTCGACCGCATGAAGCATGTAGAGTACCCACTCTTCCCAGCTACCATCCTCGCGCACGGCCTGTAGCAGTCGATAGTAGTCGGGCTTCGTTCGTACGATATGACGGCTCAGGTAGAGCACCGGTATGTCGAGCAGCTTTCGCATCACCAGATACAGCACGTTGACGATTCGTCCCGTGCGACCGTTGCCATCATAGAACGGGTGAATGCTCTCGAACTGGTGATGGATGATCGCCATCTTCACGAGCGGATCCACGTCGAAGCTCGTTTCGTCATTCATGAACGATTCGAGGTCGCTCATCAGCCGCACGACCTCGGTGGCGTCCTGTGGCGGCGTATAAACGATTCGACCGTGATTGTCCCGGAGTGTCGTGCCGGGCAGGCGGCGGAACCCGGCGTCGTTACCCTCGAGGATACCCTGGACTTCGATCACGTGTGCGTTGGTGAGCAACTCGTGCTTTGCCACGAGTGAGAAGCCCCGCTGCAGCGCCTGGGCGTAGTGGCGCACCTCCTTTGCGGCGACGCTGAGCGCCGCGTCCGGATATGCTGTGCTCTTGAACAACTCGTCGTGCGTCGTGACGATGTTCTCGATGGCCGAGCTGTCCTTCGCCTCCTGGAGAACCAGGGTATTGATGAGAATGCTCTGATTCGGGATGGTCGCAGCCGCCCCCTTCAACTCCG
>JANLTI010000083.1:0-17221 GCA_031362845.1 Gemmatimonadaceae bacterium
GCACGGTTGATCTCGTCGGCCAGCACGATGTTCGCGAAGATGGGCCCGTGCACGAACTTGAAGAACCGCTTGCCCGTGCTGTGATCCTCCTCCAGCAACTCGGTGCCGGTGATGTCGCTCGGCATCAGGTCGGGCGTGAACTGCACGCGCGAGAACTGGAGATCCAGCGCCTGCGCCACGGTCTGCACCAGCAGGGTCTTCGCCAGGCCGGGCACGCCCACGAGTAGTGCATGACCACCGGCGAGTATTGCGGCGACGAGGTTGTCCACCACGTCGCGCTGGCCAATGATGCGCCGAGCGATCTGCGCGTTGAGCGCGACGCGCGCGCGGGCGAGCTGGTCGAGCAGCTCGAGATCGCGCTCGTCACTGCGCGTGCCACCCGCGCCGCTGCTTCCAATGGTGCCTGCTGCGCGCTGATTGGCGGGACTCGTCACGGTGGCGTCGGTGCTCGTGTGGGAAATGCGCTCCTGTGCAACAAGCTATCGCCCCGCGCCGCCCCCGCACACGGCACCGCCCGATAGCCGAAGGGGACGCCGGCAATTGGGTGTCCCGTCCAAACGTCGTCAGGCCAGACCGTCAGGCCGTCAGACCCTCTACAATTCACCATGATCGCCGACCAGCACGACGAGTATCGCACCTGGAAGCGGGTCACGGTCCGGATCGCGGGTCGCGAGTACGCCATGGCAACCAAGCCAGGCACCGTCGCCTACGGTCGCGTGGACCAGGCCGCGGTGCTGCTCGGCGAGCGGATGGACGTAGCGAATGGCGACGCGGTGGTGCAGTTGCATTGCGGAAACGGACTCGTGGGAGCGGTCGCGTGGGGACGGGGCGCCGCACGCGTGCTCCTCGCCGATCGAAACGTCCTCAACGTGGAAGCCGCCCGGCGCACGCTCGTCGAGAACGGGGTGGGGAATGGCGAGGCGCTGCTCGGGCAGGGTGCGCTCGCACTTCCCTCCGGCACCGAGGCCGATGTGGTAGTGGTCCGCATTCCACTGGAGCGTCAATCGCTGCAGCAGTTGCTATGGGATGCATTCCGTGTGCTGAAGGTCGGCGGCCGCTGTTACATCGCTGGCGCGACGAACGAGGGTATCCGCACCGCAGAACGTACGATGGACCGCCTGTTCGGAGGCGCTCGGCTGCTGGGACAGGACAGCGGGCACCGCGTCAGCGTGGCGACCAGGCAAACACCGGAGCCGGCGGACCGCGCCTCGCTCGACAGCGCGTACCTCGACGCCGATGCCTTCAACGAGCAGGTCGCGACCATGCGCGGACGCCCATTCACGCTGTACTCGCGCCCCGGCGTGTTCTCGTGGGATCACCTCGACGAAGCCACCTCGGTTCTTGCCGAGACAATGCAGGTGCACCCGGGCGACTCGGTGCTGGACCTGGGGTGCGGCGCCGGCGCGCTCGGGACGCTGGCGGGAGCGCTATCGGGGGTTCCGGTCACCATGGTAGACGTCGACGTGGAGGCGGTTCGATCGGCCACGAGAACGGCGGCGGCCGCCGGCCTTGGCGGCGCGAGAATCCTGGCGAGCGACGTGGCGGATAAGGTGCTCGGCGAGCGGTTCGACGTGGTGGTGACGAACCCGCCATTCCACGTTGGGAAGATGACCGATCTGGATGTGCCGATGCAGTTCATCGCCGACGCGTGGTCGGTACTCGCCCCCGGCGGGCGGCTCTACCTCGTGGCCAATCGCACGCTCCCCTACGAGCGGGTCATCGCGCGGCGGTTCGGCAACATCACCACCCTGCACGACGGACGACGATTCAAGGTGCTGAGCGCGGTACGCTGATCGGCTACCTGTCGGCGGCCGCGCGTGCGAATGCGTCGCGGAGCGCCTGGAGCTCGTGGTCGCCGAGCACGCGCCACTCGCCCGACGGTAGCTGCCCCAGCGAGAGCGGGCCGAGCGCCGACCGATGGAGCGCGGTCACATGATTGCCAACGGCGGCGAACATGCGACGCACCTGATGGTATCGCCCTTCCGTGAGCGTCAGGCGGGCATGCCGCGGGCCGAGGACGTCGAGCGTCGCCGGCCGGAGCGGACCGGCTTCGCCCTCGAGGCGCATCGTGCCGCTCGCGAACGTGGCGCCTTCGTCACCCCGCAGGTCGGCGGCGAGTTGTGCGTCGTAGATCTTCGACAGATGGGTGCCGGGTGACGTGAGGCGGTGGTTGAGCGGGCCGTCATCGGTGAGCAGCAGCAGGCCGGACGTGTCGCGGTCGAGTCGGCCCGCGGTGGCGACCACGGGCGTACGCCTGAGAAAGCGTTCTGGAAGGAGCTCGTACACCAGGCGGGTGGACTCGCGGGTCGAGCAGACGAAGCCCACCGGCTTGTGCAGCATGATCACCGTGCCGGGCGGCACGTCGAGCGGCTCGCCGTCGACAAGGATGTCGGCGTGTGCCGCTTCATCGGCCGCGGCCAGCCGCTGTCCGGCGCGATGCGTGACACGTCCCTCGGCGCAGAGGCGCTCCACGTCGCGACGGGTACCGTAGCCGAGATTGGCGAGATATCTGGAGAGCTTCACCCTGCGAAACTTGCACCACGGTAATGGACATTCATGGTCATTGTCGACGCAATCATGCCAATAGACGCCCTCGGCCGATGACGCGTCACCCTTGCGCCTCACCCCGGACGCGCGTTCACTTTGCCGACCCTCCACTCCGTCCGGGGCCCGCCATGACAGCCGTCGCCGCCGCGCCACTGCTCTCCGCTGTCGCCGTCGATCGACCGCATCGATTCTACGTGCGGATGGCCGCCACGTGCGTCGCCGTTGCTGTCGTGGGATTCGCCCCCACGTATTTCATGCCGATGTCGAGTGGCACGCTTCGCGTCGCGCCGCTCGTGCATCTCCACGCGGCACTGTTCTTCGGGTGGACGCTGTTCTTCCTCGCCCAGACCTGGCTCGCCGCATCGGGCGCCGTGAACCGCCACCGCGAGGTCGGCGTGGCTGGCGTGGCCCTGGCCACGGCGATGCTCTTCGTGGGCACGGCCACGGCCATCGGCAGCATCAAGCATCACGACGCCGCTGGATTCGGTGTCGCCGCGCGCGCCTTCTCCATCGTGCCGCTGACGGGGATCCTGCTGTTCGCCATACTGATCGCGGTCGCGCTCGTCAACGTGAAGCAGCCGGAGATCCACAAGCGGGTGATGCTCGTGGCCACGGTCTCCCTGCTTCAGGCCGGCGTTGGACGCTGGTTCCTGTTGTTCCTTGCCCCGCCCGGCGCCGCCGCGGCCGGACCGCCGCCGGTGTTCGTCACGGTAATGCCGGGTGTCGTCACCGACCTGCTGATCGTCGCCGCCATGGTGTACGACCGCCGAACGCGTGGCGGCGTGCATCCGGTGTACTGGATCGCCGGTGGCGTGCTGCTCGCCGTACAGGTGCTGCGAGTTCCCCTCAGCGCCACGCCCGCGTGGACGCGCGTGGCGGAATGGGCGGTGACGCTGGCGCCGTAGGTCGCGCGCCCAGTCTGGCCACCGGAATGCACTGCCTCTAACCTGATGGAGCGCCGCCCGGCGCCAGAACGCACGTCCCGCTTGCCTACCGACGTTCCCCCCATGTCGAGCCCTTCGAAGCCGAGCAAGAACGAAGAGGAGTTTTTCGCCCGCGCCGACGCCGAGTTGCGCAAGCAGCTGCGCGAGCGCGCTGACGCGGAACGCGCCGCGGCGACGCAGGCCGAGCGCAACAGGTGTCCGCGATGCGACGTCCCCCTCGTGGCCAGGGAGAACCACGGAGTGACGATCGACCAATGTCCGCAGTGTGAAGGCATCTGGCTCGACAAGGGCGAGCTGGAGATCCTCGCCACCGGCAAGGAGCGCGAGAGCGGCTTCGTCGGCTCGCTGCTGAGAATCTGGAAATAGTGTTCACCAGGGCGCGCGGATGACCGGCCGTTCCGCACGCCACACGGCGACCGAGGGGCGCGCGAGCGTCGGCGCCGTTGCGTACGTGATGATGGGCGCCCCGTCCAGACTTCGCATCCGGCGAGCGAACTGTTCGCTACGGCACCACGAACCGCGCGGTGCTCCGCGCTGCGTGCGACGAGCTCACCAGCCGGCCGACGACGTTCAGCTCACCCGTCACCGTGGGCGTCCAGGTCGCGGAGTACGTCACCGTCTCGCCCGCGGAAAGCGTGCGCGATGTCAGCGCCATGGTGAATCCCTTGTCGGCGCTCCACGTCCACACCGGCACGCCGTCGGCGCGAAAGACCTGGAAGTCGAACTGCTGCCCGCTGGTGAACTGGAGCGTCGCCGGCACGGCCAGCGTGTTCGTCACGCTCAGCGTGAACGTCACCCCCGCCGTACTTGCCACCGCGCTCACGATGGCGCGAATCGGGCCCGCAGGCACGTCGATCGGGGGCAGCAGCTCGCGCGGGAATCCGCCCGCACACGACGGGCAGATGATCAGCACGTCGGATGACAGCACGACGCGCGCACCATGGATGGTCTGCGACGCCATCGAAATGGTATGCGTGCCCGTTGCCGAGTTGTTGCGAATCGACATCGGCGCCGGAGCCACCGTGCCGCTGAACGACGCGGTGAACTCGGCGCGTGTGCATCGAACGGGCGATGGCGTGAAACCCGAAACGAGCACGCGGGTCTCGTAGCATGGCGTCTCGCTCGTCACCGGATCGCCGATGCTGTGAGTGCCGCTCGTACCCACGAAGAAGCCACCCGCGCCGTCGAAGAAGGCCAGCGTGGCCGGCGGGGTGTAGTCGAGATCGGGACGCAGAGGCTGCATCGGCGCGATGGCCGCGCTCGTCGCCGACCCGGTGAGCTGCACGACGCGTCGCGGATCGCTCCGCTGCCACGCGATCATGCTGCGCAGCGGCGGCGTGCGCAGGCAGAGGCTCTGGGGTGAATCGCACGCGGGGCCCGCGGCGAACTCGAGCTGCCGCGCCGTGGCGAGGAATTCCTGTGGCACGCCGTCCACGACGATCGTCACCGGCGACACGCGGCCGTGCATGCCCACGGTGCGGCCGATCTCGCGATATGCCGACACCACGCCCGCGTCCGCGCCCGCCGCGAGCGCATCGTTCGCAAGGCGCTCGAACCCCGCGGCCGCGTCGAGCGCGTCCTGGTCGGTCCGGACAGCGGTGGGTTCGCCGGAGCATGCGGCCAGCAGCACGACGCCGGCGAACGCGAAGTCACGGAGCAGCTGTCGCATGCGAGTCACTCCAGTCACGAGGGTGGATACACGATCGCCGCCCGGACTGACGGGCGGCGTCGAGTTCCTGCATGGCCAAACCCCGGCGCAGCGCGCGGGGTCACACACTTATCGAAGCTCGAACGGCACGCGCTCCTGCACCGGATAGTTGCTGCTGCGCAGCGTCGCGACGGCGACATAGCTGCCATTGGGCAACGACTGCTCGGCGCGCTCCTCGATCCGCATCGTTGCGCCGCCGTCGAGCAACCGGTTCTGGATGGACTGCGTGAACATGCGCGCCGTGCTCCACCGATACACCTCGCGCCCCGTGGAATCCACGACGGCGAAATCGTACTCCTGCCCGCTGGGGAACGACAGCTCCACGTTCTTCTTCGTCGTGTTCGTCAGGTCGAGCACGAAGTTGATGACACGGGCACCGGCGCGGACGACGAAGACACTCTTCAATGGCGCGACGATCACGTGCTCCGGGGCGGGTGCGGGACGCTGCACGGTGAGTGTCTGCGCCGAGAGCGTCGGCGTTCCCGTCAACCGCACGCGCTTGTCGGTGGGCTTGACCGTCGCATCGGCATGCGTGCGGGAGCCACAGGCAAGAGCGACCGCTCCGGCAAGGAGCAGCGGGATCAGGATGCGCGTATTCATTGTCAAGACACGGAGTGGAAGGCACCGGACGGGCGCGAACGGGCATCCGCTCACACATCCATCCGGGAGTCAAGTTATCAACAGCTTGACGAATGTACAGCCTCATCGGTCACACCCAAGTAGTGATTCTGGTTACACTTGCGGGTCCGTCACATTTCTACGGTGTTCCTTCGGTTTGGGCCTGCCGTTCGCTTGCTAAAAATTTCACAAGCGCTAGATTCCGCCCGCGGAATGACTGGCAAACCAGGTGATCCGCCACGAGGCAGTACCGGCCCCACCGGCGGCGACGAAGGCAACACGTCCGCGGGACAGTTCGCGGGGCATGGACTCACCTTCGTCATCGCCATGCTGGGCGGCCTCTACCTGGGCCAGTGGCTGGACCGCAAGCTGGGCACCGCTCCCTGGTTGCTCATCGCCGGTGTGTTCATCGGAGCGGGCGCGAGCTTCTACAGCATGTACAGCAAGTTGATGGCGGCGCAGGCACGCGACGACGCCGCGAGAGCGGCCCGGCGCGCCGGAAAGCCATCATGAACGAACGGTCGACGATGGGCCGAGCCCTCGCGCTCTATGGGCTGGGCTGCCTGGTGGCCATCGGCCTGGCGGGCGCGGTGCTCGCCACGGTCTGGGGCTCGCCCCTGGACCGGCGCACGGTGCTGGTGAGCGCGGTGGTGGCGCTCGTGGTGCAGATGGTCGCTTTCGCCATCGCGCGGCTCATGGCCGCGAGTGGCAACGGTGTGGCTGGCTGGGCGCTCGGCGCGGCGATCTGCCTCGTCGCCCTCGTGATCCATGGATTCGTGAGCCGGGGGCTTGGACTGCCCTCCAACGTGGCGCTGCTCAGCCTCGCGACGTTCTTCTTCCTGACCGAATTGATCGAACCGCCCCTGCTCAACGTATGACGACTCGCCTGCTCCTCCTCGCCCTGCTTCTCGCCGCCACACCGCTGCGCGCGCAGGAGGCATCGCATGGCGCCGCCGCGGCCACCGGCTGCCCGGCGCACGACCCTGCCGACATCATCACCCCGCACATCACCGACTCGCACTGCATGGAAGTGCCCGGCTTCCCGAAGTTCTGGGAAGTCCACGAGGTGGAACTGCCGCGCTGGGCGCCGTTGCACGTCGGCTCCGTCGAGATCGACATGTCGCCCACGAAGCACGTCGTGATGCTGCTGCTGGCCGCGGTGCTCTGCTGCATCCTGCTCATTGGCGCGGCACGCGCGCACACGCGCCACGCGCACACCGCTGGTCGCCCCGGTGGATTCGCCGCGGGCATCGAGGCCATGGTGCTCTACATCCGCCAGGAAGTCGCGCTCCCCAACCTCGGCCACCACGGCGAAGGGTACGCGCCATTCATCCTCGGACTGTTCTTCTTCATTCTCATCGCCAACCTGCTCGGCCTCATCCCGTTCGGCTCCACCGCCACCGGCAACATCTCGGTGACGGCGACGCTGGCGCTCATCACCTTCGTCGTCGTGGAGATCGCGGGGATGCGCGCGCAGGGGCTCGGCTACCTCAGCACGATCTTCTACTGGAACAAGGACCTGCCGCTGGCCATGCGCGTCCCGATGTTCGTGCTGCTCACGCCCATCGAGTTCATCGGCAAGCTGACGAAGCCGTTCGCGCTCACCATCCGTCTGTTCGCCAACATGACGGCGGGCCACATCGTGGTGCTCGCGCTCATCGGCCTCATCTTCGCCTTCAAGAGCTACGTGCTCGGCACCGCGCCGCTGCTGATGGCGGTGGCGATCATGATGCTGGAGCTGTTCGTGGCGTTCCTCCAGGCGTTCATCTTCTCGCTGCTGGCGAGTGTGTTCATCGGCCAGATCAGGGAGAGTCACCATTAGCCGCGCTTCGCGCGGCTAATGGTGCGGCGATGCCGCTGCGCGACATCGCATGCTTGTTTGGAAGCGAGTGGGGCCCCAGCCCCACTCGGCATGCTCCGAGAAGAGTTGACGAGTTGGTTTGAGATCAGGCTTGCGGGAAGTCGCTCGTCCCGCATGCCATGTACCCGGTCGAGTGACCGGTGAAGTCCGCTGAGACCCGGGTCTCGCTGGCGGACGGCGACGCAACTGATGGTCGCGGGCGCTGACGCATTCACGCTGTTGCACGAATTGGAGACAAGAACATGATCGAGATTCTTCCGCTGCTGCAGGCTGCCGGTTCCGCGTCGGCCGAGATGTCCGCGGTCGCCGCCGCTGGCTCGCGTGGCATGATGGCCGTCGGTGCCGGACTCGGTGCCGGACTCGCCGTCATCGGCGCGGGACTTGGCATCGGCCGCATCGGTGGCCAGGCTGTCGAAGGCATGGCGCGCCAGCCCGAAGCCGCGGCTCGCATCCAGACCGCGGCGCTCATTCTCGCCGCACTCATCGAAGGCGCCGCGCTGTTCGGCGTCGTCATCGCGTTCCAGATCCAGGGCAAGATCTGATTCCGTTCGAGCGTCCGGCGCCCCGGGGTGCCGGACGTTCACCCCTTTTCTTTCGGTCCAACTCGATGCGCACTCTGCTTCGCTCGCTCGTGCTAGTCTCCCTCGCCGCCTCGCCCGCGTTCGCCCAGGAAGCGCACAAGGTCGACCTGCTGTCGCCCAGCTACGGGCTGATGGTCTGGACGCTCCTGATCTTCGTCATCCTGCTGTACGTGCTGGCGAAGTTCGCCTTCAAGCCCATCACCGCCGCCGTGGAAGCGCGCGAGCAGGCGCTCCAGCAGGCGATGGACGCCGCGACGCGCGATCGCGACGAAGCGGCGAAGCTGCTGGCCGAGCACCGCGCCGCGCTCGACGCGTCGCGCGCCGAAGGGCAGAAGCTGATTGCCGACGCGCGTGCGGCGGCCGAGCGCGTGCGTGCGGACCTGGTGGAGCAGGCGCACGCGGAGCAGCAGCGGATGCTGGAGCGGGCTCGCGCCGAGATATCGGCCGAGCGCGAGAAGGCCATCGCCGAGCTGCGTCGCGAGGCGGTGGACCTCGCCATCCTCGGCGCCGGCAAGGTGATCGGCGAGAACCTGGACCGCGAGTCAAACCGCAAGCTGGTGGAAAGCTTTCTCGCCAGCGTGACCACGAGCGCCGTCACGGCGAGCCGGTAGAGCGCGATGCGAGATACAACGATCGCCCGCAGCTACGCCGAGACCTTTCTCGCGCTCGCGAGCAAGGCGGAGGACCTGCGCGGCTGGGGCGGCATGCTCGCCGACGTCGCCAAGGCGATGGAGACGAATCCGCAGCTCCGGCTGTTCCTGGAATCGCCCCGCGTACCGGCGCAGACGAAGATGGATGTGCTGGGCAAGGCGTTGCAGGACCGGATGCCGCGCCTGATGGTGCGCTTTCTCCAGGCGCTGGTGAAGAACCGCCGGCAGATGCTGATCCCGGAGATCTCGCGCACCTACGTCGACCTCGTGGACGCGGCGGAGAATCGCCTGCACGCGCAGGTCACGGTGGCCATGGAACAGACGGACGAGGAGACGAAGGCGGTGGCCGCACAGCTCTCGCGGATGTTCGACAAGCACGTGATTCCGCACATCACGGTGGACCCGGCCATCATGGGCGGGGTGATCGTGCACGTGGGGGATACGGTGCTGGATGGGTCGGTGCGGAAGCGTCTGGCAACGCTGCGGCGGCGGATGATGGTGGGACGGTAATCGCGCGTGCGGCGCGCGGCGTGCGGCGCGCCGTGAGGCGAGAGGCCGGCCGCGTACGGCGAAAGGCGTGCGGCGCGTCGTGTGGCGAGAGGCGTGCGGCGTGCGGGGGGGATTTGGAGGGGGCCGCCTTTGGGCGGCCCTCGGCATGTGAGGATCAAGTGCGTAGTGGTACGGGTAGATGATCGTCCTGTGGTGGTGAGTTCCTTCTTCATTCTCCCTCCGTTTCTCCTCATGTCTCTGCGTTTCCTGTCACGCGTCTTCGTGCTCGCGCTCGCGTTCCCGCTCGGCGCGCAGCAGGCGGCGCCCGCGTTGAATGCACCGCTGCCCGTGGATCCCCGGGTGAAGATCGGCACCCTCCCCAACGGGATCCGCTACTACATCCGCAAGAACACGCGGCCGGAGAAGCGCGCGGAGTTGCGGCTCGTCGTCAACGCCGGCTCGGTGCTGGAGGCGCAGGATCAGCTGGGGTACGCGCACTTCCTGGAGCACACGGCGTTCAACGGCACCACGAACTTCGCAAAGAACGACCTCATCAAGTATCTCCAGTCCATCGGTGTGCGGTTCGGCGCGGACCTCAACGCCTACACCAGCTTCGACCAGACCGTCTACATCCTCCCCGTCCCCACCGACACCGCAGCGATCGTCGAGAAGGGCTTCCAGATCCTGGAAGACTGGGCGCACGGCCAGAAGTTCGATTCGCTCGAGGTGGTGAACGAGCGCAACGTGGTGCGTGAGGAATGGCGCGGCAGCAAGGGCGCGAACGAGCGGATGATGCACAAGGTCCTGCCCATCGCGCTCAAGGGCTCGCGCTACGCCGACCGCCTGCCCATCGGCAACGAGCGCAGCATCATGAAGGCGTCACCCTCGGTGCTGCGTCGCTTCTACACGGACTGGTACCGGCCGGACCTCATGGCGGTCATCGCTGTCGGCGACTTCGACGAGGCGACGATCGAATCGCAGATCAAGCGGCACTTCGGTGGCATTCGCCCCGCGGCCAAGCCACGCAAACGCGTGGAGTACGACGTGCCGAACAACGTGGCACCGCTCGTCGCGATCGCGACGGACAAGGAAGCGACGAGCTCGCAGCTCGAGGTGACGTTCAAGACGCCGTCCATCCCCGTGCGCACGGTGGGCGACTACCGCCGCGAGTTGATGGCCGAGCTGTACACCACGATGCTCAACGGGCGGTTCAACGAGATCGCGCAGAAGCCGGACGCGCCCTTCCTCGGCGCCGGCGCCAGCAAGGGCGACTTCCTGGCGCGCAGCACCGACGGCTTCACGCTCGGCGCCGCGGTGAAGGACGGCGGCCTGGAGCGCGGGCTCGAGGCGCTGCTCACCGAGTCGCATCGCGTCGATCAGTTCGGGTATCTCCAGAGCGAGCTCGATCGCGCGAAGCAGAACATGCTGCGCTCGTACGAGCGCGCGAACGTGGAGCGTGACAAGACCAACTCCAGCGCGTTCGTGCAGGAATACATCGACAACTACCTCGAGTCGGAGGCAATTCCGGGCATCGAGCGTGAGTACGCGCTGGTGCAGCAGCTTCTGCCCACCATCAGCCTGACCGACGTGAACACCGCGGCGAGCGGGTGGATCACGGAGGAGAATCGCGTGCTGCTCGCCACCGCGCCCGAGAAGGCGGGCGTGAAGACGCCGACGGTGGCTGAGCTGCTCGCGGTGTTCGCGCGGACGGCCAGGGCGCCAGTGACGGCGTACGTGGAGACGGTGTCGAGCGACGCGCTGCTGGCGAAGGCGCCGCCGGCCGGCCGCATCACGGGCCAGCGTATCATCGGCGCGTCAGGCGTCACCGAATGGACGCTGTCCAACGGCGCGCGCGTGCTGGTGAAGCCCACCGACTTCAAGGCGGACGAGATTCTCTTCTCGGCCTACGCCAGCGGCGGTACGTCGCTCGCGCCGGACGCGGATTTCATGTCGGCCTCGCTCGCGTCGCAGATCGTGGCGCTGAGCGGCATCGGCACGTTCAATCGCGTCGACCTTGGCAAGAAGCTGGCGGGTCAGGCGGTGGGTGTGGTGCCGTCCATCTCGGAGACGACGCAGGGGCTCACGGGCAGCGCGTCTCCGAAGGATCTGGAGACGCTGTTCCAGCTCGCGCACCTGCACTTCACGTCGCCGCGCCTGGACACGGCGGCCATGCAGGCGTTCCGCAATCAGGTGGGCCCGTTCCTGGCCAACCGCGGCTCCGACCCGAACTCCGTGTTCCAGGATACGGTGCAGGTGACGATGGGCCAGCGCTCGTTCCGCGCACGTCCGGTGAGTGTGGCGACGTTCGCCGAGGTGGACGCGGACAAGGCGCTCGCCTTCTATCGCGCACGGTTCGCCGACGCGGGCAACTTCACCTTCCTGTTCGTGGGCAACGTGGACACCACGTCGCTGAAGCCGATGGTGGAGAAGTACCTCGCGTCGCTTCCGGGCGCAGGGAAGAAGGAGATGTGGCGCAACGTGAGCAGCGGGCCGCCCACGGGAGCGATCAGCCGGGTCGTGCGCAAGGGCATCGAGCCCAAGGCGCGCACGATGATGATGTACACCGGCGCGTTCGAGTACTCGCCGGAGAACCGTGCGGCGCTGCGGTCGCTGGTCGACTACATGCAGATCAAGCTGAACGAAGTGCTGCGCGAGAAGCTGGGCGGCACCTACAGCGCGAACGTGGGCGGCGGTGCGACGCGCGTGCCGCGGCAGGAGTACACGGTGCAGCTCTCGTACGGGTCGTCGCCGGAGAACGTGGAGACGCTCGCACCGAGCGTGCTGGCGTTCATCGACACGCTGAAGCGGGTGGGGCCGAGCGCGGAGGATGTGGAGAAGGTGAAGGCGCAGCAACTGCGGGCGCTGGAGACCTCGCTCAAGCTGAACTCGTTCTGGCGCGCGAACATCGAGTCGCGCGATCAGTCGGGCGAGGATCTCGCCGGCCTGATGGACGAGACGGCGATCCGCGCGCTGACGCCGGCGAAGATCCAGGCGTCGGCGAACAAGTACCTGAATCAGGGGAATTTCGCGCGGTTCGTGTTACTGCCAGAACTGAAAACTACGACGCCGTAGGTGGGTACGTGGGTGAATGGTGAGAGGTGAATCGTGACGCAAACACAGTCACGATTCACGTCTCACCATTCACGTCTCACGATGCACGTCTCACCGTCCCGTCGCTCTGATTCTCCGGTACCGCGCAGTAGCCAGCTGATAGATCCCGTACGCCACGAGGCCCAGCGCCACGGCGCCGAGGGCGACGCGGCCGAACGGGGCGGCGGCCACGGCATCGAGTGATTGCGCGATGCCGCCCGCCTCGCTGGAGTCGCGCTGCATGCCGGCCTTCACGAGAAAGGCGCCGATGATGGCGAACACCACGGCGCGCGACGCGATGCCGATGCGGCCGAGTCGCACGATCCACTCGGCGCGGCCGGGTCCGGCGCCGGCGAGATCGAGGTGCTTCTTCACCTTGTCGGTACCGGCGCGATA
The DNA here is from genome assembly GCA_031362845.1 of Gemmatimonadaceae bacterium. GTDB lineage: Bacteria > Gemmatimonadota > Gemmatimonadetes > Gemmatimonadales > Gemmatimonadaceae > AG11. The sequence goes on from JANLTI010000083.1 coordinate 12,885, forward strand.
GACCTGATAGCCGGCGTAGCCGATGACGCCGAGTCCCACCGCCACCACGAGCGCGGGACCGTAGGGCAGGTCGAGCAGGCGGGCCGTCCAGTCGCGCGTCTGCTGCGCGTTGTTGGAGCTCACGCCGCCGCGGTTGCCCAGGGCGCGCAGCGCAGTGACGCCGAGCAGCCCGTACGCCATGCCGCGGCCGGCGTACAGGACGCGCTTGCCGAGGCTCGTCGGGTCCGATCCATCCCCCTCGGCGTCGGTGGCTGCGGCGACGAGTCGCCAGGTCATGTAGCCCAGCAGTCCGACGCCGATCACCGCGAGGGCGATGGTGCCGAACGGTCCGGTGCGGATGGCGTCGAGTGCGCCCTTCTGGTCCGTCGTCTCGCCACCCGATCCCGCGGCCACGCGGGCCGCGAGCGCGCCGATGACGATGTAGACGATGCCCTTCGCGGCGTAGCCGGCGCGGGCGAGGAGGACGATGCCGCGGGCGGCTCCGGTGTCGGGCATGGGGGACGATGAGCTGATGTGATGTTGCAAACGCGCAGAGCGGGTGCGATATCGCGTGGGCAGCATTTATGCCCCTCCGCTCGTCGATCAACGAAGCGTGCGGGCGAAGCATATAATAGGGAAGCGGCACGCTGCCGATTCGTCCATCCACCTCTGGAGCTCCTGCATGACGCGACTCTTTCCGCGCGCATACGTCCGGCCCTGGTTTACCGCCGGCGTGCTCTTTCTCGTGGCTCCGCTGTCGCTCTCGGCGCAACAGTCGGTGGAAGCCGCTCGCGCCCTGCTGGCGCAGGAGCGGTTCGTCACGCCGCCGCCGGAGGTGGCACGGCTGGTGACGGCGCCGCGCCAGCAGAACTCCACGCTCGCCATGCCGAGCCCCGACAAGCGCCATTTCCTGGCGACGCACAACGAGGGGCTGGGCATCAACCAGAAGTTCGGCAAGCCGCACCTCTACCTCGGTGGGCTGCAGGTGGATCAACGCGCCAATCGCGCGCGCCAGCTCACCACGCGTGGGCTGTCCGCCATCGAGATCGTCAATGCCGAGACGGGCGCGAAGACGCGGCTCGAGATTCCCGCGGGCACCACGGCGTCGTCGCCGGCCTGGTCGCCGGATGGATCGTCCATCGCTTTCCTCGTCAACACGGATGATGCGTCGCACGTGTACGTGGCCGACGCACGCACCGGTTCGTCGCGCCGGCTGAGCCCGCGCGCGGCACTGCCCGTGCTCTCCACTACGCTCGACTGGGCACCCGATGGCAGCGCGGTGTATGCGGTGCTCGTGCCCGAGCCGCGTGCCGCGGCGCCGAAGCAGCTCGCCATCGCCGACGGTCCGCTGGTGCGGATGACGACGGCCGGCACCAAGAACAAGACGCCGACGTACATGAGCCTTCTCGGGTCGCCGTACGAGAAGGCGCTGCTGGAGTACTACGCCACGGGTCAGCTCGCGCGCATCGAGACGCGCGGCGGTGCCGTGCGCGCGGTGGGAGCGCCGGCCGCAATCAGTGAGGTGTCCGTTTCCCCTGACGGGAAATACGTGCGCGTGACGGTGCTCCGGCAGCCGTTCTCGTACCTGGTGCCGGTGTCGTCGTTCGGTACCGAGGAGCAGCTCTGGAGTGTGGACGGTCGCACGCTCGCGACGCTCGCCCGTCGCCCGCTGCGTGAGAACACGGCCGGTGGTGGCGGCGATGATTCCCGTGCGGCCACCGATTCCGGTCGCCGCGCCATCGCATGGCACCCGGCCGGCGGACTCGCCTTCCTGATGCAGGACCCCGCGCCCCGTCGCGGCCGCGCCGGCGCGGCGAGCACGGATTCGCCCGACACCACGTCGGGCGACAGCGCGCGCGGGCCGCGTCGCAAGGATCGGCTCTACGTCTGGAACGCGCCGTTCGACTCTGCGTCTGCACGGGCCATCGTCGAGAGCGACAACCGCGCGGCGGGCTTCGTGTTCACCACCGATGGCAAGTGGGTGGTGCTGAGCGAGAACGTGAGTGGCGTGGCGCACACGTACGCCGTGGCGCTGGACAATCCCTCGACGAAGCGCGTGATCTATCGCGCACGCGGTGCGCAGGTGGGCTTCACACAGGGCGGATTCGGTGGAGGCAATGCGCGCGGCGGGCCGGACGACGACGGGTTCTACGGCAATCCGGGCGCAGTGGTGCTGCGGCCTGGTGCCGGCGGCGCGCAGGCGGCGGTGGTGAGCGCGGACGGACGCAGCCTGTACCTGGAAGGCACGCGGTTCGACCGCAATCCGCAGAACACGGCGCCGCGCATGTTCGTCGATCGCATCGACCTGGCGACGGGCACGAAGTCGCGCCTGTTCGAAAGCGACACGGCGGTGTACGAGAGCAGCCCGCTGCCGCTGGACGATGACTTCAATCGCTTCGTCGTCACCCGCGAGACGGAGACAGTGGTGCCGGATCAATGGTTGCGCGACCGCGCGACCGGGAAGCTCGTGCGCCTCACGGAAAACCGTGACGTCACGGCCGAGGTGACACGGTTGCCGCGCAAGCTGGTGCAGGTGACGCGCGCCGACGGCTACAAGTTCTGGGTGAACGTCACGCTGCCGCAGAATTATCGCGCGGGCACGCGTCTCCCCGGCATGTTCTGGTTCTATCCGTACGAGTACGCCGACCAGGATTCGTACGACCGCACGCGTCGCTCGTTCAACAAGCACAAGTTCCCCACCGCCGGCCCGCGCTCCATGGAGATCATGGCGACGCAGGGCTACGCGGTGATCCAGCCGGATGCCCCGGTGTTCGGCTCACCGGGCCGGCTGAACGACAACTACGTGCCGGATCTGCGCAACAACCTCGCGGCCGTGATCGACGAGCTCGATCGCCAGGCGATCATCGATCGCGCGCGGCTCGGGCTGGGCGGTCACTCGTACGGCGCATTCAGCACCGTGAACGCCATGGTGAACACGCCGTTCTTCAAGGCGGGCATCGCCGGCGACGGCAACTACAACCGCACGCTCACGCCGAACGGCTTCCAGAGCGAGCGGCGCGACTTGTGGGAAGCGCGCGACACGTATCTACAGATGTCGCCGCTGCTGTACGCCGACCGGCTCCAGGGCGCGCTGCTCATGTATCACTCGCTGGAAGACCAGAACACCGGCACCGATCCCATCAACTCGGTGAAGCTGCTGCACGCGTTGCAGGGGATGGGGAAGACGGCGGCACTGTACATGTACCCGTACGAGGATCACGGGCCGCTCATCCAGGAAACCCTGCTCGACCAGTGGGGCCGCTGGGTGGCGTGGCTCGACGTCTACGTGAAGAACTCCGGCAAGTCGCCGGCGCCGGCAGACAAGCCCATCACCGCGGGGGAGCTCGTTCCATGAAGGTGATCATTCCGCTGGCGGGCAAGGGCACGCGGCTCCGGCCGCACACGCACCTGGTGCCCAAGCCGATGCTCAAGATCGCCGGCAAGCCGGTGATGGCGTACATCCTGGAGGATCTCGAGAAGCTCGGCAACGTGAGCGAGGTCGTCTACATCACGGGGCATCTCAAGGAGAAGGTCGAGGAGTACACGCGCACCCAGTTCGCCAGGCTGCCCGCCAAGTTCGTCGAACAGAAAGTGCAGGACGGCACGGCCGGCGCGGTGAAGCTCGCGCAGCCGTTCGTCGGCGGCGAGGACGTGCTCATCATCTTCGTCGACACGATCTTCGAGACCGACCTCTCTGTCATCAAGACGACCGACGCCGACGGCATCATCTGGGTGAAGGAAGTGGAGGACTACCAGCGGTTCGGCGTCGTCGTCACCGACAAGTCCGGCAACATGACGCAGATCGTCGAGAAGCCCACCACGCCCATCTCCAAGCGCGCCAACATCGGCCTCTACTACATCCGGAACTCGAAGCTCCTGTTCGAGGGCATCGATCACGTGCTCACGCAGCCCACCAACAAGGGCGAGTACTACCTCACCGACGCGTTCCAGTACATGATCGACAAGGGCGCGAAGCTCAAGGTGATCGACGTCGAGGGATGGTACGACGCCGGCAAGCTGGACACGCTGCTCGAGACGAACCACACGGTGCTCGCGAAGCTCGGCGGCGCTCGGCGGCCGAAGTCGGTGCCGGCGGGGGTGACGATCCTCGATCCCGTCTACATCGAGGACGACGTCACGCTCTCCGCGTCCACCATCGGTCCCAATGTCTCCATCGGCGCCGGCAGCACGGTGGAAGGCTCCACGCTTTCCGACACGATTCTCGGCAAGAAGGCGCGGGTGAAGGGCTCCACGCTCAGGAACTCGCTCGTCGGCGACGACGTGACGATCGAAGGACTCACCGGCGAGCTCACCGTGTCGGACCACTCGGAGATTCGCGGCACGGCCTGACGGCGATC
>JANLTI010000114.1:0-17798 GCA_031362845.1 Gemmatimonadaceae bacterium
CGCATCAAGCTCGAATACGATGTGCGAGACATCGTCGATCGACGCTTGCACTTCCGTCGGATGGACGTCGAGCGACCCGTCGTCGTGCTGCGACAGCACGAGGACTGGAGCTGGAACTTCAAGCGGATGTTCTCGTCGGGAAAGCCATCGACGCCGCGGGGGCCGGGCGGCGGATTCGGCGACTTCATCGTGATCGACTCGGCGCACGTGCGCAATATCGATTTTCGCGTCACGATCCCCTGGCACGCGGACGATTCGCTGCGGGGTGTTCGGCGTGACAGCGCCCAGCGCTTCAATCTCGCGCGCAAGGATCACGAGATCCGGCGGACGCGCGAGGGATTCGCGCAGAGCTATCGGTGGAGGAACGCCTACGCGGCCGTGCCGCACGCACGGATCGCCGACCCGGACAGTGCGGGCCGACTGTTCGTGATCGACACGATGCACGCGAACGAAACGGTGCCGGCGTTTCGGTGGCGCAATGTGGCGGGCGTGGTGCGGCTGCTGGGCGACTCGGCGTGGATCAAGGCGCCGCACTGGGACCTGCCCGGTTCCACCGGTCGTGCCGAAGGAAAGGTGACATGGGGTAGCGATCTACCGGTGCGGTACGCCGTGCGCGTCTACGGTGATTCCGTCTCGCTCAAGGATGTGGCGTGGGTGTATCCCACGCTCCCCACGACGGGCGGCGGCCGGATGATTCTGGACATCAGGAACGAGCGCAACCTGCGCCACCTCGACTACGCGTTGACCGAGCTGGATGTGCGGACGACGGGGTCGCGCCTTCGCGGTGCGATCACGTTCGAGACGGGCGGACCCGTGCTGGCGGTGCACGACGTGAAGTTGCGTGCCGAACCGGTGGACTGGGATCTGCTCCGCACGCTGAACGGCAAGCCGTTTCCGGCCGACTGGCAGGGCACGCTGACGGGAACGGTCACCGCGCGCGGCGGACCGCTCAACCGGTTCGTCGTCGACGCTGCGGACATCACTTTTTCGGACCGCCACGTGCCCGGCGCGATCTCGCACGTCACCGGTCGCGGCGAGCTGGACATCCTCTTTCCCGCCTTCACCGCCTTTCATCGATTCTACGCCGCGACGGACAGGCTGGAGCTGCGCACGCTGTCGGCCATCTATCCTGCCTTTCCGCGGATTGGCGGGATCATGAAGGGCAGTGCCGTGCTGGACTCCTCATGGCTCGACGTGCGTGTCTCGAACGCCGACCTCACGCACATCGACGGACCCGGTGAGCCGACGCGCGCCACCGGTGGCGGACGCATCACCTACGGCGAACAGTTCATGGCGTACGATCTGGCGCTTCAGGTCTCTCCGCTGTCAGTGACGACGCTCGCTCGATCGTATCCCAAGTTGCCATTGCGCGGCAGCTTCTCGGGGCCGCTTCGCGTGCGAGGCATCGCGCCGGCACTCGAGGTGGAAGCCGACCTGACTGGGCCGGCGGGGCACATCCTCTATGCGGGTCGCGTCGATGCCGATTCCATTGGCGGTTACGGCGCGCGCGGCAGCGGCTCGTTCGAAAACCTGAACGCCGCGGCGCTCGTCGGACGATCGACGCCCGAGTCGCGGCTGGCGGGCGTGTATGACGTGGACGTCGTCGGCGACTCGCTCGCGACGCTCGTCGGCTCGCTGGGCCTTCGGCTCGATCGGTCCGAGGTGGACGGCGTGTCGCTCAGCAGCGGTGTGTCACGACTCCGATTCGACAACGGCATCCTGCACGTGGATACGCTCCGACTCGTCGGCATACCCGGCACCCTGCGTGCGAGCGGCACGCTCGGCCTCACGCGGTCGGCGGGTGCGGACTCGCTCGTGCTCGCCGTCGCGGTCGATTCACTCGGAGGACTCCGCCGGTACTTCAAGACGACGAGCCTCGTGACCGGTGCGCCCGTGAAGGACTCGCTCCTTGGCGCATTCTCATTCAACGGCAGCGTGCGCGGGTGGCTCGATTCGCTCGACGTGCGGGGCGGGCTCACCGCACGCCGGCTCTACGTCAACGGGACCTACGGCCAGGCGATGACGGGATCGATCGCCGTGCGCAGCGTGCTCGGGCGCAACACGGGCCTCATCGACCTCCGTGCCGACACCGTGGTCGCCGCTGGAATTGCCGTGCGGCGCGCGACGCTGCAGGCGCGGCTGATGGACACGGGGCGCGCGAGGTTCGGCGTGGCGGCGGCCACGACGAATGGGGGATCCCTGGCGCTCGCGGGCGACTACAGCACGCACGGCGACACCACCGACGTGCGGCTCGACACGCTGACCGTGGCGCTTGGAGAGACTCGGTGGGCGCTTCGCCAGCCGACGCGCGTGACCCGGTCGTCATTCGGGCTCGTGATGGATACGCTGGTGCTGACGAATACCACTGGCGCGAGCGTGACGGGATTTGCGCGAGTGCCGGCCGGTTCGCCCGTTCGTGCGGAGCTTCGCGCGGATGCCATTCCGCTCGTGGAGCTGGGCCGCTTCGCGCAGCTTGGCACGCCGCTGGAAGGCGTGCTCAACGCGACCTTCGCCGTGGCCGGTACGCGCGAGCTGCCGACGATGACGTTCGGCGCCACGGCGCGACAGGTGAAGTTCAGCAACTTGTCGGCCGAGCAGTTGACGGTGGGTGGAGGCTACGCGACGAACCGGGCGACGGTGCAGGCGAGCCTGCTGCGCGGGGGGCGCTCGATTCTCGACGCATCGCTGGATTACCCCATCGCCCTCACGCTCTTCTCCGCGACACCGACTGGTGATTCGCTGCGCGGGCGTATTCACGCCGACAGCGTGGACCTGGCGCTCGTGGAAGCCCTGTCGACGAAGCTGAAGAACGCGAGCGGGCGGCTGACGCTCGATCTCGCCATCAGCGGAGCGCCGGCCGATCCGCATCTCGGCGGTCTGGCGAGTGTGCGGGGCGGGGCCGTCGAGATACCCGACGGCGGCCTTCGATTCGCGGAGCTCGACGGCGTGTTCCGCGTTGACGCCGCGCGTGATTCCCTCTTCGTCGACCGCCTGCGCTTCACCAGCCCCGCCAGTGGCGGCCGCGGTGAGCTGAACGGATCGATCGTGTTCCGGGACAAGCGCAATCCACGACTCGACCTGCGGTTCGACGCGAAATCGTTGCGCGCCGTCGACCGTCGTACACTGGCGCGGCTCGACGTGTCGACGGGCGCGGGCGGCATGACGTTGAACGGCACGTACGACGAAGCGACCCTTCGCGGCGCGCTCATCGTCGATCGCGGCACCATCTACATCCCCGAAGTGGTGCGCAAGGAGCTCGAGGAGATCAGCCTCGACGACTTCGCGATGCTGTTCGACACGACGGACGTGCGGAACCGCTCGCTGATGCCGGCGACGCCCAGCAAGCTTGTCGAGCACCTGAAGCTCGCCGGCGTGTCGATCAATCTCGGCGACGAGGTGTGGCTGCGATCGAAGGAGGCGAACATCAAGCTGGGTGGCTCGCTGAACGTGACCCGAGCGCGGGAAGAGCGGGACGCCGGCTACGCATCGTTCGACCGGGATCTGCTGTCGGACTCCTCGAAGGCGGCGCCGCGGTACACCCTCGCGCTCAGCGGATCGCTGAGCGCGGACCGAGGCACGTACCTGCTCGATCTGGGTCCCGTGCAGCGCGAGTTCCAGGTCCAGCGGGGCAGCATCACCTTCTTCGGAACGTCCGATTTCAATCCGGCCATCGACGTCACCGCGCTGTATCGGGTGAAGCAATCGAGTCGCGCCGACATCCCGGTGCAGGCGCGCATCGTCGGCAACTTCTTTCCGCAGCCCGCGCTCCAGTTGACCAGCGTCGATGCGTCGGTGGCGCAATCGGATCTGGTGAGCTACCTGGCGACCGGTCGTCCCTCCAGCGAGCTGACCGACGTCAGCGTGAAGCGGGCACTCGACATTCTCCTGCCGAGCGGGAGCGCGATCCTGACGCAGGCGCTGCGAGACCAGTTCAGCTTCATGGACCTGTTCCAGATCCAGTCGGGCAGTGTGAACGATCAGTCCCTCGCCGCCGGGACGAGCGCGGGGGATCAGGTGAAAGGCATCTTCGCCAGCACCCGACTCGGCGGGGAGAAGCAGATCAGCGACCGACTCTTCCTGAGCTTCAGCACCGGCCTGTGCCCGGCACTGGGAGGAGCCGACGACCCGAACAACTCGGGACTGCGCGGGCTCGGCAACTCGATCGAGGGCAAGGTGGAGTATCGCTTTCCGCTCACCGGGCCGAACCGACTGTCGCTGCGCGGCGGTCTCGATCCGTCGGCTGGCTCGCTCAGGTGCGGCACGACGGCCAACGTGCGCGGCTTCGTCGCTACGCCACAGCAGTGGGGACTTTCGCTCTTCCGCTCCTGGTCGTTCTGACGCGACGCGTTCTCCTCATCACGAATCCGGCATCGCGCCGTGGCGCCTCGCTCGAGCGCGCGGCGGTGGACGCGTTCGCGCGAGCGGGCGTCAGCTGCGAGGTCGCGCGGACGGAACGCGCTGGCCACGCGGGCGAGATCGCCCTGGCGCGGGGACGGGATCACGATGTCGTATTCACCTTGGGCGGCGACGGCACGGCGATGGAAGTCGCCGGTGCGCTCGCCTGGTCCGGGGTGCCGATCGGCGTGCTGGCGGGGGGGACAGGCAATCTGCTCGGTCGAGCGCTCGGGATCCCGCGTTCGGTGAAGCGGGCCATTCCCGACCTGCTCGACGGAAGGGTGCGCCAGATCGACCTCGGCGTCGTGCTCGGCCGCCGGTTCGCCGTGGCGGCCGGCGTGGGTATCGACGCCGCGATGGTGCAGGAGACGCCCCGGTGGATGAAGCGCCGCCTGGGCGTGCTCGCGTATTCGCTGATGGCGACGAAGGCCGCGTTACGCGCCGTGCTGCTGCGTCGCTTCTTCGCCGTGCGCATCGAGGTCGGTGGCGAGGTGATCGAACGGCGCGCTGCGGCGGTCATGTTCGCCAACTTCGGCGCAATCCTCGAGGACCGGATCTCGTTCGGGCCGGACATCGTCGTCGACGACGGCGTGCTGGACTGCTGCATTTTCTCGCCGACGAATCTCCGGGATGCGCTGCGTATCATGCGCCGCGTGACGCGGAGGGACTTCCGCCCGGACCCGTCGATCCTTTATAAGAAGGGCACGCACTTCCGCATCGAGACGGACCCTGTCCTCGTGTTGCAGGCGGACGGCGAGCTCCTCGGGCCGACGCCGGCCGAGGTCACCGTGGAGCCACTTGCCGCACATCTGCTGGTGCCACGCCGGTGACCGATCGCCCCTTCGCCATTGCGCCCGATGCGTTCCAGGAGCTGCAGCGAGAGCGCGACCATCTCCTGTTGCTGCACGAGGCGCTGGCCGACGTCACGCGAGCCGCGTCGCTTGAGGCGCGGCTCGAGATCTTCGTCGGGGCTGTACGCCGTCTCGGCTTCGGCCGCGTGACGCTCTCCCTCGCGACGGCCGCGCCAGTGGCGAACGCGGGGCACCTGAGGATCAGCGATTCCTATTTCCTGGACGCTGACGCGCAGTCTCCCTCGGCCACCGCGGGCGCGCTCGTCGTGCCCGTGCGCGACTCGGACGGCGAGACGCGCGGGTCGCTCGTGCTCGAGGATCCGCTGGAGCGCGTGCGGCCGTCGTTGACCCGCGTCCGAACCGTGGAGCTGTTCGCAAAGCAGATCGCGTCCACGCTGGAGCGCGCATCGCTCGAGGCGCTCGCGGAGGGACGCGCCCTCCGAGTCCAGAAGCTGCGGGAAGTCGGTGCGCTGCTCGCGCGGTCGCTGGACGAAGAGACCATCCTGCGCACACTCGCCCACGAGCTGGAATCCACGCTGCCCATCGCCAATGTCTGCATCTTTTCCACGACGCGGCAGGGCGAAGTGTGGGCGCGCGTCCGCCGCGGGGGTGGGGTCGAGGGCGACATGGAATCGATTCCCGCCGCGACGCGGGCGCTCGCCGAAGCGGCGGTGGTGGCGCGTCGCGAACTCTCCGAGCAGCGTCATGTCGCCGTGCCCGTCGTCCTCGCCGGATCGGTGCTCGGGGTGATCGTGGCCGAGTCGCGGAATGGATCGGAGGTCGCGCTCGACGATGTCGAGTTCCTGCGCACGATCGCCGTACAGACGGCCGCGGCGATCAGCAACGCGCGAGTTCACTCCGACGGCCAGCGTCAGCAGCGGCAGATGGAGGCCCTGGCCGACGTGGCTCGCGCCGTGGGCGAGTCGCTGCGTCTCGAGCAGGTCCTGCGACTCATTCTTGGCCACGCGACTGCCCTGCTGCGAACGGATGGCGCGTGCATTTCGCTCCTGCGTGGTGACCAGCTCGAGGTGGTGGCGGGAATCGGCACCGGCGACTCGCTCGTCGGGATGTGGATGCCGCTCGTCGGCAGCATGAACGGTCGCGCCGTGCGCACCGGTGCCCCCATCATCGGCGATGCGTCATCGGATCCCGACGCGTTCTCGCCAACGGTGACGGCGGCGTCCATCCGGAATGTCATCATCGTGCCGCTCGCGACGGCGGATGGACCGGTCGGCGCACTCAACGTGTTCAACCGCAGTGCGGCGTTCACGGCCGATGCGGCGGACGTGCTACAACGATTCGCCGACCAGGTGGCCGTCGCGGTGGTGAACGCACGCCTGTTCGAGGACGTCACGGCCAGCCGGGCGCTCGCCGAGCGCCATCAGCGTGTCGTGGAGACGTCGTCGGACGCCATCGTGATCACTGACCTCGAGCGGCGGATCGCCTTTGCCAATCCCGCGGCGATCGCCTTTTTCGGGCACGGTGATGCACTGATCGGCATGCCGGTCTCGCGCACCTTGTCGGAAGAGATGCACGAGGAAGTGCGCCGCCGCGAGGATGACGCACTCGCCGGTGATCCGCAGCGCTACGAGGGCACGGTGCTGCGAGCCGATGGCGAGCGCCGGCGTGTCGCGGTCACGACGGCGCCGCTGCGCGAGCACGGCATCACCACGGGAATCGTCGCATCGTTGCGCGACGTGACCGACGAGCGGCGCGCGCGCGACGCCGTGGCGCAGTCGGAGGCGAGGTACCGCAATCTGTTCGAATCCGCCAGCGATGCGATCTACACGATGGATCTTCGCGGCGCGTTCACGTCGGTGAACGAGGCGACCGTCGCGATGAGCGGCTACGGGCGTGGCGCGTTGCTGGCCCATTCGTCTCGCCATCTGTTCGACGACGAGGCTGAGCTCGCGCGAGCCGTCGAGCACTTCGACCGCGCGTCCGCGGGAACGCCGGTTCGGTACGAGTGCCGTTTTCTCCGGGCGGACGGCGAGCACCGCCTCGTGTCGATCACGAACGCGCCGGTGCGTCACGGCGCCGAAATTGTCGGCGTGCTGGGTGTCGCGCGCGACGTGACCGACGAGCGAGCGAGCGCCAGCGCGCTCGCCCGGGCGGAAGCGCGATACGCCCGCCTCGTCGAGTCGGCCTCGGACGCCATCTTCACCCTGGACGACGCCGGGTGCTTCACCGCTGTGAATCGTTCGCTGGAGCTGGCCGTCGGCATCTCCCGCGACTCCTTGCTCGGTACCCCGCTCGCACCGCTGGTGGATCCGCGCGACCTGGCCGCGGCGACTGACCTGCTCCACCGCACACTGGCGGGCAAGCGGACCCGGGCGTCGCTCCGATTCCGCGCCGCCGATGGCACCCTCCGCACGGGGTCGGTCATCACCGCGCCCGTGCTCGATGACGGGGTGATCGTGGGGGCGCTGGGCATCATGCGCGACGTCACCGATGAGCAGCGCATCACCGACCAGATGCTTCAGCAGGAGAAGCTCGCGGCGGTGGGCCAGCTCGTCAGCGGTGTGGCGCACGAGCTCAACAATCCACTCGCGGCGGTGATGGCGTTCTCCGAGCTGTTGCTCGCCTCGAGCGCGGCGACCGATGACGACGCGCGATCCGCCATCGAGACGATTCACCACGAGGCGGGCCGCGCCGCGAAGATCGTGACCCACCTGCTCACCTTCGCGCGGCAGCGCCCGGCCGAGCGGATGGATGCGGACCTGAACGAGATCGTCACGGACACGGTGACGCTGCGTCGGTACGCCCTGCGCGCAGCACAGATCGACCTCGACGTGGATCTCGACCCGGCACTTCCACGCACCTGGGCCGATCCGTTCCAGCTGCAGCAGGTCGTGCTGAATTTGATCACCAACGCCGAGCAGGCGCTGGCCGAGTGGAGCGGGCCGCGCCGTATCGTCATCACGACGCGGCGGCACGCCAAACGGCTCGTGATTGCCGTGCAGGATACCGGACCCGGCGTCGCGCCCGAGCAGCGAGATCGCATCTTCAATCCTTTCTTCACGACGAAGCCCGTGGGGCAGGGCACGGGGCTGGGGCTCTCGATCTCGGACGGCATCGTGCGGCAGCACGGCGGGCAGATTCGCGTGGAGTCGACGCCGGGGGAGGGAGCGACGTTCTTCGTCGAGCTTCCCATCGCGCCGAGGGGGGAGTCGCCGACCGCGCTCCCGCGGACCAGCGCGCCCCCCAATCGGCCGGCGCGGCGCCTGCTCGTGGTGGACGATGAGACGCCCATTCGCGTTGCCATATCCACCTTCCTGACGACGCTCGGTCACGACGTCACTGTAGCCGCAGGTGGCCTGGATGCCCGCGCGCTCCTGCAGTCGCGCGAGTATGATGTGGTGTTGCTGGATCTGCGAATGCCCGACCTGGGCGGCGACGCATTGTTCGAGGAGCTTCGCGAGCGTGACGACCGCCACGTCCACCGCGTCGTCTTCGTGACCGGCGACGCGGTGAGCGACGACGCGCGCCGCTTCCTCGCGCGGGCCGGCCGGCCGGTGGTCGGCAAGCCATTTCAGCTGGACGAACTCGCAACGGTGATCGCTGGCGTGACTACCTGATGGCCAAGATCCTCATCGTCGATGACGAGCCGGACATCACCTCCGCGCTCGGGCGCTACTTCGAGCGCGCGGGACACGACGTGCTGCGTGCCGCCACGGGAGAGGAAGGCGTCGCCCTGGCGATCAGCGAACGGCCCGCCGTCATGCTGCTCGACCTGCATCTTCCGGACATCTCCGGCTTCGAGGTCCTGGCGCGCACGCGCGAGCAGCGACCGGTCGTCATCATGATCACCGGACACGGCGACATCCCGCTCGCCGTGCAGGCGATGCAGGGCGGCGCCGAGGGGTTCCTCACCAAGCCGGTGGAACTCGCGCACCTCGGTGCGGTGGTGGACCGGGCGCTGGAAAAAGCGCAGCTGCGCGAGCTCACCCGCGCCGCGGGCGCCCGCACGGGCCGCGCGGCCACCGAGATGCTGCTCGGACCGTCCGCCCCGATGCGCGAGCTCGCGCAGCAGATCGAGCTGCTGTCGCGGAGTGAGCGGGCAGTCGCGCTCATCGTCGGCGAGAGCGGGGTGGGCAAGGGGCGCGTCGCGCGCGCCATTCACGCGCTCGGTCCGCGTGGAGCGCGTCCCTTCCACGAGGCGAGCTGCGCGCTGCGTCCCACGGATGCGCTGGACGTCGAGCTGTTCGGCGTGGAACGGCCCGGCGAGGGGCCGCTTCCCGGCTTGTTCGAAGCGGCGGACGGCGGCACGCTGTTCCTGGACGAAGTCGCAGAGCTGCCCGACACGTTGCAGCCCACCCTGCTGCGAGCCATCGAGGAGCGGCGCGTGCGGCGGACCGGCGGAGCACGCGAGGTCCCGGTGGACGTTCGCCTCATCGCCGCGACGGTGCGCGATCTCGCGACCGAGGTGACCGAGGGACGATTCCGTGAGGATCTGTACTATCGACTGAGCGTGATGCCGCTGTACCTGCCGCCATTGCGCGCCCGCTCGCCGGAGGACTTGCGCGAGACCGTGGCCGCCCTCGTCACCGATCTGCGGCGAGGGCTGCAGCATGCGCCGTACGGTGTCAGCGACGAGGCGCTCGAGGTGATCGGCGGCTATCCGTGGCCGGGCAATGTGCGCGAGCTGCGCAACGTGCTCGAACGGGCGCTGCTGCTGGCACGCGGAGAGGAGCTGTTGGGCGTGACGCATCTCGCCGCTGAAGTGCGCGGCATCGGCGACGACGCGTCACTGCCGCACGTCTCGCGGTCACTCTCCGAAGTGGAGCGCGCGCACATCGAGCGCACGCTGCGGGCGCACGGCGACAATCGCACGCGCGCATCGCGCGAGTTGGGAATCTCGCGGGCCACGTTGATCAAGAAGATCCGCGAGTACGAGCTCGGCGAACGCACGAGCGGGGCGCACATTCGCGTGGAGGAGGCATGACGGAACTGCTCGAACATGATGCGATGGTGTGCCGCGCCTGTGGCAATGAGGAGCGCGCGTCGGAAGGGTATCCCTGCATCGCGTGCGGCACATTCATCTGCCAGATCTGCAACATGCGCGGTGTGCAGAAGTGCAAGCCGTGCGCATTGAAGGACGTTCCGATGCCCAAGTGGCTCGCGGACTGACCGCCGGTTCATGACGTCGTACGGCGCGTGCGGTCTCCTGGTGGGTCATGCTTCCGATGTCGAGGGCGCAACCGGGTGCACGGTGCTCCGAGGCGCGGACGGTCCCTTTCGCGCCGCGGTGCACGTCGTCGGCCGCGCGACCGGAACGCGCGAGCTCGCGCTGCTCGATCCGGGTCAGCTCGTCGACAGGGTGGATGCCATTCTGCTCGCCGGGGGATCGGCGTACGGACTCGACGCGGCGGCGGGCGTGATGCGGTGGATGGAGGAACGAGGCCGAGGCTTTCCCGTCGGGGCCGGCGTGGTGCCGATCGTGCCCGCCGCCGTCGTGTTCGATCTGGCTCCGCTGGGCCGGTTCGACGCGCGCCCGACGCCGGGCCTCGGACACGCTGCCTGTGACGCCGCCGTCGCCACTCCGAGTGAAGGATCCATCGGGGCCGGCACGGGCGCGACCGTCGGCAAGGTGGCGGGTGCCGCGCACAGCATGAAGGGTGGACTCGGTATCGGCTCCGCCGACGCGGATGACGTCGTGGTGCGAGCCCTCGCCGTCGTGAATGCGTTCGGTGACGTGCGCGATGCATCGGGGCGCATCGTGGCCGGCGCGCGCGACGCACAGGGCGCATGGCTTGACGCGGAAGCGCTGGTGGCGCGGGACGCCGAGCCCGCGACACGATTCGCCGCGCTCGCCGGGCGCAACACCACTCTGTGCGTCGTGAGCACGAACGCTGCACTCGACCGCGTTCAGCTCGCGTCGCTCGCGCGCGCGGCGAGCGCGGCCCTGTACCGCCGCATCACGCCCGTGGGCACTCCGTACGACGGCGACGTCGTGTTCGCCACCGCGCCATGCGCCGACGGCGTCCCGGCATCGCCGCTCCAGGTCGAAGCGCTGGCGGTTCGGGCGCTGGAAGCGGCGATCGAACGCGCGGTGCGCACGCGACATCCGGGCGAGACCCTGTCGTGACGACGGAGGAGCCCAACTGCGCCATCGTGCGAACGCCGCTCGCACCGGTGTTCGCGGAACCACGCGTCGCAAGCGCGCAGATCTCGCAACTCGTCGCCGGACGCTGCCTCGATCTGCTCGAGCGCCGCGATGACTGGTATCGCATTCGCGGACCCGACGAGTACGAGGGCTGGCTCCATCGCGGCTATCTGTCTCCGGCGCCCGGCGACGGTTCACGGCAGAGCGTGCACCTCGATCGAGTCTCACTCGGCTGCGTCACCACCAATGGCGACGGCGGCCGGCGTGCGATGCCGCTGGGGTCCCTGCTCTCACCGGAAGAGCGCGTGAAGCATGGCGAGGCGATCGGCATCGCGGATCGCGTGACTCGCTTCCCGTCCGAGGCGGGAGCGATCACGCGCAGCGCACAACTCTTCTTCGAGGGGACGAGCTATCTCTGGGGTGGCGTGACCCCGTGGGGTGCGGACTGCTCCGGCCTCGTCCAGACGGTCTTCTGGCTGCACGGCATCCAGCTGCGGCGAGATGCCTGGCAGCAGGCCGAGCAGGGAGAGCACGGTGATCGCGATCCGCTCGCCGCCCGGGCCGGTGACCTCCTGTTCTTCTCCGATCGCGTCGACCGTCATATCTCGCACGTCGCGATCGCGCTCGGCAACCAGCGGCTCGTGCATCTCGCGCTCGGGCGCGGCGGCTATGCGGTGGACAACATGTCGGATGAGCGCGATCCCTACGTCGCGAAGTTGCGCGAGCGATTCGTGCACGCGCGCCGCGTCCTCACGCCGACGCTGCTCCGCGACTGAGCCGCTAGTCGCGCGCGCGTGACGCCTTCGCGTCGGCGGACACGCGGAACCAGCCGCGCACGACGTATCCATTCAATCGCGCCGGCTCGAATCGCGCCGTCTGCAGCCAGTCCATCACCACCTGACGATTGGCCTCTGCCCCCTGACCGGTGACCTGGAGGGTCGAGAGGTCGGCGCGGCCCAGCGTGTCCACCTGCACCAAGATGTCGAGCGCCACCGGCGCCTGCGCCGTGGCGCCCACGAGCGCAGGTCCTCCACCGCCGATCGGCCGCGGGGGCGTGAGTGCGTCCTGTTCGACCCGAGGGTTGATCCCCGGGCGCACCGCGCAGGCGGACAGGACGAGGCACACTAGGGCGACGCGCGCGCGAGCGGAGCGGTTGTTCATCCGGGACCCATGGTTACGGAAGATCGACATCGTGAAACGAGCACCGCCTGAAGATGCCCGAAGCCTCGGCATGCGTCCAGCCTGAACGAAGTCGCGAGTCCGCGCGTAGCTCAGGCAGTCACCTCGCGGACGATTCTCTCCGCGAGTCGGATCTCCCTTCTCGCCGCCCATGTCCTCTACTCGTCGCGACTTCATCAGGGCAGGCGCCGCCGCCGCGGCAGCCACGATCGCTGGTCCGCACATCCTGTCCTCCGCCGACCTGCGTCGCCCCGGTGCGTCGCTGGTGACGGCTCCTTCGGCCGAGCCCTACGTCATGGAGCTTGCCGCCGAAGCGCTGGGAGCGGCACGAGATGCCGGCGCGAGCTACGCCGACGTCCGCATTGGTCGCTACCGTCGACAGGCGGTGAGTACACGTGAGCGCCGGATCAGCGGCGTGGCGGACTCCGAGTCCTACGGTATCGGGATCCGCACACTCGTGGGCGGCTCGTGGGGATTCGCGGCGACGAGCAACATGACGAAGGACGGCGTGGTGAAGGCGGCGCGCGAGGCCGCACGGATCTCGCGCGCGGCGAAGAGCGCCCAGCGGCGGCCCATAGAACTCGCGGCGACGCCGGCGGTGAAGGGAACGTGGATGACGCCCGTCACGCGCGACCGATCGACGTGCCGATCGAGGAGAAAGTCGCCCTGCTCTTCGCGGCCAACGAGGCGGCGCTGAAAGTCCCGGGTGTCCGCTTCGTCACCTCCGGGCTGCAGCTCCTCCGCGAGATCAA
Source organism: Gemmatimonadaceae bacterium (assembly GCA_031362845.1). Taxonomy (GTDB): domain Bacteria; phylum Gemmatimonadota; class Gemmatimonadetes; order Gemmatimonadales; family Gemmatimonadaceae; genus AG11. Next base: position 13,284 of record JANLTI010000114.1, read on the forward strand.
GACCTACGTCAACTCCGAGGGATCGGAGACCACGCAGACCTTCATCCGGGTGGGACCGTCGTTCTCGGCCACGGCCGTGGGACCGGGAGGCTTTCAGCAGTACAGCGAGGAACTCGCGCCGCGGGGCCAGGGATGGGAATACATCCAGTCGCTCGACATGCCCGGTCACGCCGGCGCCTGGGGGGCGCTCGCGGCCGAGAAGGTGGGCGCGAAATCGGTGGAGCCCGGGCGGTACGATCTCATTCTCGACCCGACGAACCTCTGGCTCACGATCCACGAGTCCATCGGCCATCCGTCGGAGCTCGATCGCGCCTTGGGCTACGATGCCAACTACGCCGGCACCAGCTTCGTCGCACCGCCCGAGGAGAAGATCGGCAAGCTCCGGTACGGCACCGAGCTCATGACCATCCAGGGTGATCGCGTGCAGGAGCATTCGCTGGCTCGCGTGGCGTGGGACGATGAAGGCGTCGCCGCCGATACCTGGAACATCATCGAGCGCGGCATGTTCCGGGACTATCAGACGACGCGCGAGCAGGCGGGGTGGATCTCCCGGCTCACCGGTGTGACGAAGTCACACGGCTGCTCCTTTGCCGACTCGTGGGACAGCGTGCAGTTCCAGCGCATGCCGAACGTGTCGCTCATGCCAGGCAGTCGTGACATCGGTCTCGATGACATCATCGCCGCGACCGATCGCGGCATCGTGATCAAGAATCGCGGGTCGTGGTCGATCGATCACCAGCGATACAACTTCCAGTTCTCCGGCCAGGTCTACTACGAGGTGAAGGGCGGCAAGATCACGGGCATGCTCAAGGATGTCGCCTATCAGGCGAACACGCCGGCCTTCTGGAACTCCATGGACATGATTGGCGGAGCGAAATCGTACTGGCTGGGTGGTTCGTTCGGTGATGGCAAGGGCGAGCCGGGCCAATCCAACAGCGTGAGCCACGGCTGCCCGCCCGCGCGTTTCCGCAACGTCAATATCGTGAGCACCGGGAGAGGCGAGTGATGACGAGATCACTGTACGCCGCCGACGCGGAGTTCCTGTCCGAACCGCAGGCTCGTGAGCTCGCGCAGCGCGTCCTGTCATTCGCGCGGGCAGATGAGACGCGCGTGAACATCGCCAGCGGATGGAGCGGCAACACACGATTCGCCGGCAACGAGATCACGACGAGCGGAGGAACGACCAACACCACGGTGACCGTGACGTCGACCATCGGTCGGCGACGCGCATCGTCGACGACGAACGTCCTGGACGATGCGAGCCTGAAGCAGGCGGTGGACCTCGCTGAACGCCTCGCCCGACTCAGCCCCGAAGACCCGGAGGCGATGCCGGAGCTGGGGGCGCAGACGTACGCACCGGTGAGCGGGTACTTCGCTCGCACGGCGGATCTCACTCCCGAGACGCGCGCCCGGTCGGCCAAGGAGATCATCGACACGGCTGAATCGGCCGGCGCGAACGGCGAGCGACTGTTCGTCGCGGGATTTCTTCAGGCGAACGCCGGTGCGAATGCGGTTGCCACCAGTCGTGGGCTGTTCGCCTACCATCGGAGCAGTTCGGCCGATGTGTCCACCACCGTGCGCACACCCGACGCCACCGGTTCCGGATGGGCCAGCGCTGGCGCGCGCGACTGGGGGATGCTCGAGCCGGCGGCGCTCGCCCGGAGCGCGGCGAAAAAGGCGGTCGCCAGTCGAACGCCATCGGCGATCGAGCCCGGCCTCTACACGGTGGTGCTCGAGCCGCAGGCCGTGTCCGATATCATGCCGCAACTCATGGGCTCGTTCAACGCTCGCGCCAATGACGAGGGACGCGGCACGTTCAGCAGCAAGGGCGGTGGGACGAAACTCGGAGAGAAAATCGCCGACGAGCGCGTGACGATCTACTCGGATCCAGCGGACGCCGACCTGCTCGCGCAACCGTTCGATGGAAGCGGATTTCCCCTTCGTCGTGTGGTCTACATCGAGAAGGGCGTGCTGAAGAACTTCTCGTACGATCGGTACTGGGCACAGCAGAAGGGAGTCGCGCCAACATCGGGCGGCGGGGGAGGCGGCGGGGGCGGGGGCGGGGGTGGTGGCGGCGGCGGATTCGGCGGCGCGGGCGGCGGACTCAAATTCGTGGGAGGAAGTCGAACCACCGACGAGCTGATCGCCAGCACGGCGCGCGGCATTCTCGTCACGCACTTCTTCTACATCCGATTTCTCGATCAGCGCACCGTGCTGCTCACGGGACTGACGCGCGATGGCACCTTCCTGATCGAAAATGGCAAGGTGACGCGGCCGCTCAAGAACTTTCGCTGGAACGAGAGCCCGCTGTTCATGCTCAACAAGATCGATGAGATCGGGCTTGCCGAGCGCACTTCGGTGGGGCAGGTGATGCCGTCGCTGAAGGTGCGCGACTTCAACTTCACCTCGCTGTCCGACGCAGTCTGACGGATGATGCGTCCCTCACGGCGGGCCGAGGGGGACGCCGCTCGCCTCCTGGCGTCATGACCACCAGCGCGGTCGTCGGGGGGCGAGCCGCGCCAACAGTGCGAGTCCCACGCTCACCATAAGTCCCTTGAGCAGCACGGCGGCGATTGCGGCGTACAGCAGCAGGGTGACGACCTGCGGCGTGATGGCCGGATCGACCGAGTGCATCCAGACCCAGCGCATCACGCCCTGCCCGATGGACCACAGTCCGACGGCAGCGAGCACCGTAAGTGCCGCCCAGCCGAGCGCCAGGAGCCAGAGGGTCGCCGCCGCCACGCCGCCCGACGTGCCGACGACCCACTCCGCGCAGGCGTGACACTTCTTCGCCTCGCGCGGGATCTGCGAACAGCAGTACGGACAGGATCGCTCGAGTGAGACGACCGATTCTTTCGACGACCGTGACGTGAACGCCGTGGCGAGCATGCGAGGACGCTCCGCGAAGGGGACGTCCTCACTACGGGCCGAGGGCCGCGCCGGTGTCGCCGGCTCAGTCCAGCAGGTTGGCCGGCACCGTGCCCCCGTTCTCGGCCAGCTTCTGCATCACCTGCTTGTGCAGCCACACGTTCATCTTCGCGCTGTCGTTCGTGTCGCCCGTGTAACCGAGTTCCTGGGCCAGTGCACGACGGTTGGCGAGGTCGCTGTCGATGCCGACCAGCTTCATCAGGTCGACGATCGACTCCCGCCAGTTCAGCGTCTGCGACGAGGCTTTCTTCATCTCGTCGAGGCGCGCGGCGACATCCACGGGTGACGCCGCTGTCGCCGCGGGCGCGGACGCCGGAGCCGTCGGCGTGGAGGGCAACGCCTTGTTCTCGGCCGCCGCCTGCTTTCGGGCACTGTTGCCCATGATCTTGCCCATGATGGATCCGAAGATGCTCATGTCGACACTCGGAAGAGGAGTGGTGGGGCGACGGCAACGCGCGTCGCGTGAGAGGTCGAAGACAGAGGCAAGTACCCGGCCGACCGATCGGTCACGCGCTCGCCCCGCCCCACGTCACGCCGAGATCGCTTGCCGGCTCAGCTCATCCACGCGGAGGCGGGCGCAGCGGGGGCGTTCACCGCGGGCCGCACCTGCAGCGCCACTTCCGCGTGCGTGGCACCGTCCAGGCCGACGCGCATGAGGTAGCCGCCCGCGAGGTCGAGCGGGAGATCGAGTTGTGCGATCAGGGGAAAATCCATGTCCACCACGCCCTGCGGCGGAGCCGCGACCCCGAGCTCGCCGTCGCTGCTCCACAACTCCGTTCCGCTCGGGCTGAGCCACTGGAGCGTCACGCGATGGCTGCCGGCATCGGAAGCCGTGCCCTTGAGATGCACCACGAGCGTCGCACGTGGGTGCAATGCCGGAAGTGACGCGACCTGCAACGCGTCGAAGACTCCCAGGATGTTGAGCTTTCCCTCTTGCGAGAGGTTGGCGGCGTCGGCGAAGAGCGCGAAGGTGACATGCATGAAAGCGAAGCTAGCGTCGCGTGCCGCGGTTTGCGACGGCCCTTCGCCCATCTAGCTTTCGGCATGGGATCCACTCTGCGAGCCACCACACTGCAGTCGACGACGGCGACGCCGCACGGCATCACCGTCACCGACCTCCTGTTGTTGCTGATGGCCCTCATCTGGGGCGTCAACTTCGTCGTCGTCAAGTTCGCCACCGGAGTGTTTGCACCGCTGGCCTTCAACTCCCTGCGCGTGGGACTCGCCGTCGTCGTGCTGTCCGCCCTCGTGTGGGCTGGGGGACACGCGTTGCCGCGAGGGCGCGATCTGCGCGCACTGCTGGGACTGGGATTTCTCGGGAACGGCGCGTATCAGATCCTCTTCATCGAGGGCATCTCGCGCACGCGCGCCGGCGACGCGGCGTTGCTGATTGCCGCCGCACCGGCCCTCATGGCCATCATCGGCTGGATGCGCGGCAGTGAGCGCACGGCACCGCGCGGCGTGGCGGGCATCGTCCTGTCGCTCGTCGGCATTCTCCTCGTGGTCTTCGGCGACGCCACCGCGGGCGTCGGGGGAAAATCCACGATCCTCGGCGACGTGCTGATTCTCATCGCCTGTGCCTGCTGG
>JANLTI010000176.1:0-5840 GCA_031362845.1 Gemmatimonadaceae bacterium
GACGCGTGACGGAGCGGTCGCCTTCGGGGCTGGCCGGGGGGGGTGTGCGCCAACCGGCGCTCACCGCTTCGGCCATTGCGGCGGCAGTGCACGGCACCCTGCGTGGCGATCCCGATGTCATCGTCACGGGCGTCGCCCCGCTCGACCGGGCGGGGCGGCACCATCTCACCTTTCTCGCCAGTGCCAGTTACGTCCCGAGCTTCGCGCACTGTGAAGCGGGGGTCGCGCTCGTCTCGCGCGCGCTGGCGGACTCGCCCGGACCCGTGCTGGCGCGCGTCATCGTGGATGATCCGCACGCGGCGATGCTTTCGCTGCTGGTGTCGCTCCATCCCGAATCAGCGCACGTGCCGGGGGTCCATCCCACGGCGATCCTCGGTCGGGGCGTTCGACTAGGAGCACGCGTGGCGATCGGGCCGTACGTCGTCGTAGGCGAGGGCGCCCGCATCGGCGCCGACACGCGCGTGGCCGCCCACGTGGTCGTCGGTGCCGGCGTCACGATCGGCAGTCAGTGCGACCTTATGCCCGGGGTGACGCTGTACGCGGGCACCGAACTGCACGATCGCGTGCGTGTCCACGCGGGCGCGCGGCTCGGCTCCGACGGGTTCGGGTACGTGTATCGTGAGGGCCGACATGAGAAGATTCCGCATGTCGGGCGCTGCATCGTGCACGACGATGTCGAGATTGGCGCGAACACGACGATCGATCGCGGCAGCATCGATGATACGGTGATCGGTATCGGCACGAAGATCGACAATCTCGTCCAGATCGGTCACAATGTGCGCGTGGGCAGCCTCTGCCTGATCATGGCGCAGGTGGGCATCGCCGGATCCGTGCGAGTGGCCGACGGGGTCATCCTCGCGGGTCAGGTCGGCATCGCGGGGCATCACTCGATCGGGGCGGGCGCCCGCCTTGCCGGACAGGCCGGCGTGTTCGGTGACATTCCGGCCGGCGAGACCTGGTCGGGGTATCCGGCGCGTCCACATCGGGACGCGCTCAGGGCACAAGCCGCGCTGTTCCGCTTGCCTCGACTGATGCGGGCCCTGGAACGGTTGGTGGGTGAGCGAGACCGCCCGCGTTCCACCGACGACTGATGCGCCGCTCGATCGCCGGTGCGGTGCAGGTGACTGGAACGGGCCTGCATCTTGGAATGGCATGCACGCTGGAGTTCAGACCCGCCGCGGCGGGACACGGCGTCACGTTTCACCGCCGCGACGTCCCCGGTGCGGCGCCCATCCCGGCCATTGCCGAGCACGCCGTGCTGACCGAGCGGCGGACGCAGCTCGGTGAGGAGCCGAATGCGGTCCATACGGTGGAGCACGTCCTGGCAGCGGTGCATGCGCTCGAGGTGGACGACCTCGAAATCTCGATGGACGGGCCAGAGCCGCCGATCATGGACGGCAGCGCCGGCCCGTTCTTCGACGCGTTGCGGGGCGCCGGCTTCGCAGAGCGACCCGGCTTCGTGCGCGTCGGCCGTCTCGTCTCACCGGTGCGTCTCGTGGATGGGGAGTCCACGTACGAGGCCGTCGCCTCGGACCGGCTCGAGCTGGACGTCACGATCGATTTTCCGCATGCGCTGATCGGTCGGCAGCAGTTGCGGCTCGACGTGACGGCGGAGCGCTTTGCTCGTGAACTGGCGTGGGCGCGTACCTTTGGCTTCACGCGCGAGGTCGAGCCCTTGCGCGCCCGCGGGCTCATCAGGGGCGCGTCGACGCAGAATGCGGTGGTGCTGGACGACAGCGGCGTCGTCGAGAACACGCTCCGCTCGCCGGATGAGTTCGTGCGGCATAAGATGATGGACTGTGTAGGTGATCTCGCGCTCGCCGGTGTGCGGCTCAAGGCCCGCATCGTCGCGCACAAACCCAGTCATCGCGGCACCGTATTGTTCGTGCGCGCGTTGCAGGCGTCGATGAAGCAGGAGACCCAGGTGCTCGGTATCGAAGAAATCATGAAGGTGCTGCCGCATCGCTATCCCTTTCTGCTCGTGGATCGGGTGATCGAGATCGAACCCAACAAGCGGATCGTCGGCATCAAGAACGTCACGATCAATGAGCCCTTCTTCCAGGGCCACTTCCCCGGGCATCCCATCATGCCGGGCGTGCTGATCGTGGAGGCCATGGCGCAGGTCGGCGGCATGTTGCTGATGGGCACCGTCCCCGATCCGGGCAGCAAGGTGGTGTACTTCACCTCGCTCAACAACGTGAAGTGGCGCCGTCCCGTGAAGCCGGGCGATCAGCTGCGCTTCGAACTGGATCTCGTGCAGGTGCGCGGCATGATGTGCAAGATGACCGGCGTCGCCAAGGTGGATGGCGAGATCGTCTGCGAGGCGGAGATGGGCGCGATGGTGCGCGACAAGTGAGCCCGCGTATCCACCCGACGGCGATCGTCAGCCGGGATGCGCAGATCGCGGACGACGTGGAAGTCGGTGCGTTCGCGATCATCGGCGAGGGTTGCACGATCGGCTCGGGATGCGTGATTGCCCCCCGCGCGACGCTCGAACGCAACGTGCTGCTGGGGTCCGACGTGAAGGTCGGCATCGGGAGCGTCCTCGGTGGCGACCCGCAGGATCTCAAGTTCAAGGGCGAGCCGACGACGGTGGAGATCGGCGACGGGACGACGATTCGCGAGTACACCACGATCAACCGCGGTACGACGCAGTCGTTCAAGACATCCGTCGGCAAGCACTGCTTCATCATGTCGTACGTCCACCTGGCGCACGACTGTCATGTGGGCGACGGCGTGATCCTCGTGAACAGCGTGCAGCTCGCCGGACACGTCACCGTGGGGGACAAGGCGATCATCGCCGGCGCGAGCGCGGCACACCAGTTCGTGAAGGTGGGCCAATTCTCGTTCGTCGGAGGCTGCTCCCGGATCTCGCAGGACGTACCACCCTACGTGAAAGCCGTGGGCAACCCGATCAAGCTGTACGGCCTGAACAGCGTGGGACTGCAGCGCAACAACTTTCCCGAGGAGGTCGTGCGCGAGCTCAAGCGCGCGTACCGAATCTTTTTTCGCTCGGAGCTGAACGTGTCGCAGGCCAAGGAGCGCGCGGCGGCCGAGCTGAAGCCCTTTCCCGAGGTGCTCGAGCTCCTGCGCTTCGTCGAGGAGAGCGGGCGCGGAGTCGTGGTGTGACGACGCGGATTCGAACGGGCGTCATCGGAGCCGGCGGTCTCGGTCACCACCACATTCGCATTCTCCGCGACCTCCAGGGACCCGACTTCGTGGGATTCTTCGAGTCGCGACCGGAGCGCGCGATGCAGGTGGCCCAGGAGCTCGGGGTGCGCGCGTTCGACTCGCTCGAGCAGTTGCTCGACGAAGTGGATGCCGTGACGATCGTCGTACCGACGCCCGCGCACTTCGATGTCGCGCGGACGGTGCTCGCGCGCGGCATTCACGCGCTGATCGAGAAGCCGCTCGCCGCGACGCTCGCCGAAGCGGACGAGATGCTCGCCGTCGCGAGGGAACATGGAGCCCTCGTGCAGACGGGGCACGTCGAGCGGTTCAATCGCGCCATCCGCGCGGCGCTGCCGTACGTGGATGCCCCGCGGTTCATCCAGAGCGACCGATTGGCGCCATTCAACCCACGCGGGGCTGACGTGGCGGTCGTGCTCGATCTCATGATCCACGACATCGACCTGATCCTCACGCTCGTCGGGGGGCGGACTTCCTCCGTGCATGCGGTGGGGATCCCGGTGCTCACGCCGTTCGTCGACATTGCCAACGCGCGCGTCGGGTTCGAGTCGGGGGCGGTGGCGAACATCACGGCGAGCCGGGTGTCGCGCGACCGGATGCGCAAGCTGCGAATCTTTCAGCAGAGCGGGTATCTCTCGCTGGATCTGGGTGCCGGACACGGCGAGTTCTTCCGGCTCCGGGGCGACATCGACGTCGCCGAACTGGCATTGGCCCCGCTGGCGCTGGAACAATTCGTCGAACGCATCCCGCTGGAGGCCGACGAGGGGGACGCCCTGCGTCTGGAGTTCGAGAGCTTCCTCGCGGCCGTGCGCGGTGAGTCTCCAGTGGTCGTCACCGGCGAAGCCGGTCGGGAAGCGCTCGCCGTCGCGCTGCGCATCGTGTCCGACATCGAACGCGCCCTGCCGTCGCTCCAGGGCGGCGTACCGCTCCCAACTCGTGCGTGAGATTCTGTTCGTCGCCGGAGAGGTCTCCGGTGACCTCCACGCTGCGGCGGTCGCCAGTGCGCTCGGCGCATCCGGAGCACCCTACACGCTGACCGGTATCGGCGGCGATGCGATGCGGGATGCCGGGGTCGCGCTCTTCGCGCACACGGGCTCGCTCGCCGTGATGGGCTTCATCGAGCCACTGAAGCACGTACCGAGGTTCTTCCGGCTGCGTCGTGAGGTCGGACGGCGAATCCGGAGCGGTCGTGTGGCGCTGGTCATTCTGATCGACTACGCGGGCTTCAACATGCGCATCGCCGCGATGGCGTCCGCCGCCGGCGTACCAGTGCTCTACTACGTCACACCCCAGGTCTGGGCGTCGCGACCGGGCCGGCTCGCCACCCTCGCGCGCACCGTCACGAAGGCCGCGGTGATTCTGCCGTTCGAGGAGCGCCTGCTCCGCGCGCATGGAATCGATGCGACGTTCGTCGGTCATCCGCTGCTCGATCGTGCGCTGGCACTTCCCGATCGCGCGTCCGCGCGGGAGGCGCTGGGCGTTGGGCGGAGTGAACGGCTGCTCGCCCTGTTCCCCGGCAGTCGCGCCCAGGAGATCGACCGTCACCTCGATCCCTTCGTGGCGACAGCACTGGAGCTGCAGCGACGCGACCCGCTCCTGCGCGTCGTCGTCAGCTCCGCGCCGCACGTGATCATCCCGCCCGAGCGGTGTCCGTTTCCTCTCGTGCACTCGGCATCGTTCCAGATATTGCGCGCGGCCGACGCCGCACTCTGCAAGAGCGGCACGACGACGCTCGAGGCGGCGATCGCGCTCTGCCCGCTCGTCATCGCCTATCGGACAAGCGCCGTGGAGTACGCCGTCGCGCGCCGGCTCGTGCGCATTCCGTACATCGGGCTCGTGAACATCGTCGCCGGGCGGGAACTCGCGCGGGAGTTCGTGCAGAGCGCGGTGCAACCACGCGCGCTGGCCGATGCGCTGCAGCCGCTGCTCGACCCGCATGGTGTGCAGCGCAAGGCGTTGGTGTCACAACTCTCCGCCGTGCGCGACACGCTGGGCCAGCCTGGTGCAGCAGGTCGCGTCGCCGCCATGGCGCTCGAACTGGCCGCACACGAGACACGCGCTCTGACCCGATGACGACCGCCCGCTCCGTTCGCTGGAGTGTTCGCCTTGGGGTGTGGGCGATTCGCGCGCTGGCGACCACATGGCGTGTGGAAACGGTGAACGGAGGACCGCTCGCCGAGGCGCGTCGTTCCGGCACGCGTGTCATCTTCGCGCTGTGGCACGGCGAGCTGCTGCCGCTGCTGTGGCATCAGCGGGGGGAGAATGTCGCGATCGTCATCAGCGAGCACCGGGATGGCGAGATCGTGGCGCAGATCGCGGAGTCGCTCGGCTATGCGACGGTGCGCGGCTCGTCGTCGAAGGGAGGCAGCCGTGCGCTGATCGGACTGATGCGAGAGATCGACGCGGGACGTGACGGCGCCATCACGCCCGACGGGCCGCGGGGACCGGCACGCGTGTTTGCCCCGGGTGCGGCCATCGCGGCGTACCGGACGGGCGCGCTGATTGCACCGATCCGGGCGCAGGCGTCGCGCGCGTGGAGGCTGCGGAGCTGGGATCGCTTCCTCATTCCAAAGCCGTTCGCGCGCGTGCGGGTGAGTCTCGGACCGCTCACCAGCGTCTCTGCCTCGTCACCGCGCGATGCGGCGGCCGCC
>JANLTI010000244.1:0-1550 GCA_031362845.1 Gemmatimonadaceae bacterium
TCGCGCGGCCCATGAACAGGGTGAAGCCCTCTCGCGCCTCACCCGTCATCGCCGTCGCGTCGCCACGCACGGCGCGGTCGAACAGGCTGTTCATCGCCGTCAGCGACCGCACGTACGCCGCCACCGCGAGTCGCACGGTGCGCGCGCTCACCACGCTGTCGCCATCCGCGCGCAGCGCGCGTGCGAACCGGTCGCGGTATTCGGGCCGCCGTCGCACGGCCTCCACCGCCAGCGCGAGCGTCCCGCCCATCTCGGGTACGTTGCCCATCACGTCCGCCGCCTGATCCTCCAGCGTACGGGCGCGATTGTCGGCGAACTGCGTGGGCTGCAGCCCCGCATTGATCAGCGTGGGCGTGTTGCGCGTCCGGCTGCCGGCGCGATGCCCGTCCAGCAGCGCAGCTCTCGTCCGTCCATCGGTGAACGCGCGCTCGGGCACATGACAGCTCGCGCACGAGCGCGTACCCGAGGGAGAGAGCACCGGATCGAAGAACAGCGCTCGTCCCAGCGACACGAGTCCCGAGTCGGCGCGCGGCGCGTCGGAGGCAGCGAAGAAGTGCGGGTTCACCGCGCGGTCTTCATAGATGCTCGCCGCATCGGCCGACCAGGCGCGCGGCCGGGCCGGTGCGCCGATACCGAGCGCGCGCTGTGCCGTGGCCAGCGCGCGCGCCGCCGGCACGGCGTGCGCCGAAATGAATGCCAGCCGGTCGAACCGCTCGAAGTCGGGATGCTCGCGCAGGTACGCGATCGCCCGTGACAGTGTGGTGTCCAGCCGCGCGAGCGTGGCCGGCGCCCGTCGCGCCAGCTCGGCACGATACGGCACGAACGCGTCGCGAACACCCGTCAACGCCTCGGCACTCTCCAGTATCGCGTCGCCACTGGCGCTCGCGTCGAATCCGGCAATGCCGAGCGTGCTCACGCGCGTGATCTCCTGCCGCATGGCGTCGAACAGGTAGGCGTCGCCCGGCATCGTGTCCGCGCCGGCGCGCGTGAGCTGCTGCACCGCGGCGCGCATGTACGCCACGAGCTGCCGCGCCTCGCTCGTGCGCGCCGTGTCCACCACCGGAAACACCATCGTCTCCACCACCTGGAGCCCGATGGGCGGCAGGGAGTGCTCGGGATCCTCGTCCTCCGCCTTGGGCAGCGCCACGCCGTTGAGCGCGCGCACGTCCGCTTCGCCGTAATACTCGGCGAACAGCTCCACCCGCTTGTACATCGCGCGCGCTTCGCGAAAGGCCAGCCGCACCTGCTGCGTGTCGCGCGCCCCGAGCGAGGCGTCCAGCCTCACGAGCGACGAGTCGAGTCGCGCCAGCGCCCCGGTGTAGATGGGCATGTCGGCCCGTACCCCGCTCGCCGTGCGTCCCGCCGCGTTCGCTGTCGCGGGCCGAGTGGAGATACGCCGCACCGCCGCGAACGTCACGCTCACCGCGACGATCGCCGCCGCCGCCGACCATCATGTCTCACCGCTGTGTCTCCGAAGATGGAAGCCCGCACGTTCCCGTGCGCGCGACGCAAAACGGCGACTATCGCTTCACGATCGTGTAACGGTCGCA
>JANLTI010000232.1:0-20699 GCA_031362845.1 Gemmatimonadaceae bacterium
GTCGGACGACCAGTCCGGACTCGCGCGATATGCACTCTCGCCCACGTCCAGCGGCGTGAGGAGATCGACGTTGGTGCCGTCGGCATCCATGGTATAGATCTCGGGGTGCCCCGCGCGCCCCGACATGAAGGCGATCCGACGACCGTCGGGGCTGAACGAGGGCGACACGTTGTCGCTGCCGCGCCCCACCGAGAGCCGCCGCGCCGCGCCGCCGTTGGCCGGCACGCTGTAGAGGTCGACGCCATCATCCTCGCCATGCGCGTACACCACGCTGGTGCCGTCGGGTGTGAACACCGGCGAGATGAAGACGCCTCCGCCGCTCGCGACGGTGCGCCCTCGGCCGCCGATGTCCTGCACGACGATCTGCGAAGGCACATACGTGGAGTACGCGATGCTCCGGCCGTTCGGGTGCCATGCCGCGGAACCCGGCGTGACCGCGCCCGCCAGGGGCGACTCCCCATGACCATCGCTGTCGACGAGCCAGAGTCGCCCGCCGCGCGTGAACAGGATCCGGGTCCGGGCGATACCGCGTGTGCCCGTCAGCGACTGCTCGAGATCATCGGAGAGTCCGTGCACCGCCGACCGCCACGCCCGCACATCGGACACGGGGGGCGACGCATAATCGCGGATGAGCGCGGTCTGCCGCGTTACGACATTGTACACCGCGAGGTGCAAGCCGCTCGTCGTCGGTGTCACTTGAATGGCCGCGGCGGCCCCGAGCTGGGCGAGAAGCGCCCAGTTCGGCGCGCCCGCGCGCGCCACCGCGCGCATCGCGGCAGCATCGAGCGAGATCACCGAGATCCGATCGCCAAGATCCAGATCGCGACTCACGATCGCCGCCACCGAGTCGCCGTGCGCCGAGGATACGGGGAGAACGACGACGCCAGGCCTGGTGCCCGGGTCGTAGGTGAGCCCGATGCGTACGCCGCGTGACGTCGTGTCCTGCGCCGACACGAACGAGGGCATCGCGATCAGCAGCGCGACCAGCGCGCGAGGGAGCGGCAGGTGCATCAGCGGATGAGGCGAGGGTCGAAACTGAAGATCACCGGGAGCACGTCGTCCGGGAATCCGGCGGGGAGAGCACCGAACGACCGCGCCGCGGCTTCCACGGCGCCCATCGCTTCGGTATCGAAGGAGTACACGCCGGACCGCGTGGTCAGGCGGATGCCGGTCACGCTGCCGTCACGGCGAATCAGGAACGCGACCACCGCCGTCACGCCACCGCGCGACGGCTTGAAGTTCACCGCGATCTGGCGCACGACGTTCTGGAGGTACCCGGGATACGGAAAGTCGATCCCGTCCACGCGCACGTTGGCGACATCGGCGCCGCGACCGCCTTGTGGTCCGCCTCCCGCCAGCGGCGCTGGCGGTGCGTTCACCGGCGCGCGCGGCGCACCGGCCACTGGCGTGGCCGTTTTCGCCGGCTTGGTGCGGGCCGGGCGCTTCGTCCGGGACGCGAGGGGCGGCATGCGCGACGGATCCGGCGTGGCACGCGCGGGGGTCGCCGGCGCAGGCGCCACGGTGGCCGGCGCCGGAGCGGGAGACTCCGGCGGCTGCACGATGCCGGTTTGACGCGGTCCGGGCGGCGCGGCGATCAGGCTCACGCGATACATCGGCGGCGTGGGAATGGATGGCGCACCGCGCGCGAGCAGAAACGCCGCGACGACGATCGCATGCGCCGCCGCCGACGCTGCGATCGGCACGCGGAGCGACAGCGCATGTGGCGCCACGGCGTTCACGGGCGCGTCTCCGGGTCGGTCACGAGCCCCACATCCCCCACGCCGGCCGCTCGCATGATGGCGAGCACCTGCGTCACCACGCCGTAGGACACGCTGGCATCGCCTCGGAGGTACACGCCGTCCCGCGCCCGCTTGCTCGCCAGCGCACGGAACGACGCGCGGAACTCGGGAAGCGTCATCTTCGTCTCGTCCACGTAGATCGCTCCGGCGCGGTCCACGCTCACGACCAGACCGCTCTTCGGCTGCTCCAATGGCTTCGCGTCGGCCTTCGGCAGCGCGACATCCACCCCGCCCTGCATCATGGGCGCCGTGATCATGAAGATCACCAGCAGCAGGAGGATCACGTCGATCAGGCTGACGACATTGATCTCCGCATTCAGCGGGAGCTCGCGGCGGCGGTGTCGCGCCACCTCAGATCCGTCCTTCGCGGACGAGAAGGGCGATGACCGTCGTGCCGAATCCCTCCAGCAGGTTGTCGAGTCGGTTGAGGCGGTTCGCCAGGATGTTGTACCCGAAGGTCGCCGGGATCGCGACGCTGAGGGCGGCGGCGGTCGCGACGAGCGCTTCCGCCACGCCCGGCGCCACGGCGGCGAGGTTGCCTGAGCCCGTCGTCGCAATGCCGACGAAGGCGCTGATGATGCCGAGCACGGTGCCGAGCAGTCCGATGAGCGGGCTCGCCGACCCGATCGTCGCCAGCCATGGGAGGAATCGGCCGAGGCGATCCCGCTCCGCCAGTGACTCGGCGTCCATCACAAGGCGCAACGTCTCCACCCGTGAGGCCGCCGCCGTGGGCGAGAGCTGGGCGATGGCCTCCCCGCCCTGCGCATCGGTGCGCGTGGCGCCGGATCCGATGAACTGGAAGGCACGCACGAGCAGTCGATGCGACGCGCTCGGAGTGGCGTGCTTGACCGAGACCCCGACCGAATCGAGTCCGCCCGCGCGCTCGATTTCTCGCGCGAACGCGGTGGACGATCGCAGCGCGCGCGTCAGTTCCCGGCCGACACCGAGCATGATCGCCCAACTGACGAGGGAGAGCACGACAAGAATCACCAGCACCACCTGCGTCGCCGTGCTGGCGTGCAGGATGAGATCCTTGGCCGAGGTGGGCACGGCACCTGCCGACTGCAACAGAAGCATCATGCGCTCACGTGGTGCGGGAAGACCGGTCCGTCGTGTCGTGGCGAGCCACGAACGCCGCGTAGCTGCGCGCGAGTCCGTCCTCGAGATTCACCAGCGGACGCCAGTCGAGCAGGCGCGCGGCCTTGCTGACGTCGACGAACGACTCCTGCTGTTCGCCGGGTCGATGCGGTGCATGCTCGATCGCGAGGTCACGCTGCGCCGCCGCGTGGAGGACCTCGGCGAGCCGCAGCACGGGCGTGCCGATCCCGGTGCCGATATTGAAGGCCCGTGCGTCGAGCAACGCGCGCTCGGGCAGCGCACGTGTCGCCGCTCGCCAGGTCGCATCCGCGACGTCGGTCACGTACACATAGTCGCGCGTCTGCAAACCGTCGCCGAAGACGGTCAACGGTTGGCCGCGCAGGAGGCGTCCGCAGAAGATGGCGACGACGCCCGCCTCGCCGTGTGGATCCTGGCGTGGGCCGTAGACGTTGCCGTACCGGAGGGCCACGGTGTCGAGCCCATGCACCCGCGCGTAGTACGCCAGGTACAGCTCCACCGACAGCTTGGCGATCGCGTAGGGCGACTCGGGATCCTTCGTGAACGTCTCGGCATTGGGGGGCACAGTATGATCCCCGTACAGTGCGCCGCCTGTGCTGGAGAACACAAATCGGGTGGCGGGCGCGTGATGCCGCACTGCCTCGAGCAGCGCGAGCGACCCCAGAATATTGGTCCCCGCGTCGAACACTGGTTCCGCCACGCTCTTTCGCACGTCCATCTGCGCTGCGAGGTGCACGATCGCCGTCGGCGTCAACGACGCGACGAGCGCGGCCGCGGCAGGATCGCGAATGTCGAGCGCGTGCACCTCCGCACCAGCCGGAACGTTCTCGCGTTTGCCCGTGACGAAATTGTCCACGATGTGCACGCGCCACCCTTCGGCGAGAAATCGCTCGGCGACGTGCGAGCCGATGAACCCCGCGCCGCCCGTGATCAGGACGGTCGACATCAGCGCTCGTCCGCTCGTACGGATTCACGCGTCGGCACCTCTTCCCCCGCCGCGCCGGGTTCGGCGTCGCGCTCATCGAGGGCGAAGAGGTAGCGCGCGGCGTCCACGATACCGAGACCATGCCCATTCGCCGCGGCGGCGCGAAGACGCACCGAGGGCTCGTGCAGAAACTTGTTCATCAGGGCGTGTGAGAAATGATCGACGGCGGCGCGCTGGTCTGCGGTGAGATCGGGGATGCGGCGGAACGCCTCGGCGAGCTCGCGATCGCGCATCCGATTCATCTCGTCGCGGAACTGAGTGAGCACCGGAACGGCGGCAAGCCCGGCCACCCACTGCCAGAACTTCTCGACTTCAGCCGTCACCACCGCCTCGGCGGCCGGTAGCGCACCGTGGCGACGGGCCAGATTCGAATTCACCACGGCGTGCAGGTCGTCCATGTCGTACAGGAACACATTGTCGAGCTGGGCGACGGCGGGATCGACGTCGCGCGGGACCGCAATGTCGAGGATGCAGAGGGGCCGATCACCACGGCGCTCGACAGCCGCGCGCACGCGCTCCGCACTGACGACGGGACGGGGCGCGGCAGTGGAACAGAGCAACAGGTCGACATCGGCCAGCGCAGCCCACGCGTCGTCGTAGTGCACGGCGGTCGCGCCATACTGTGCGGCGAGCTCCGACGCGCGTTCGAACGTGCGATTCGCCACCACGGCGGCTCGAACGCCTTCCTGTTGCAGGGAGGCTAGCGCGAGCTCGGCCATCTCACCCGCGCCCAGCACCATCGCTCGCCGTCCGGCGAGACCGCCGAAGATCTTCTTGGAGAGCTGGACCGCCGCCGAGCTGACGCTCAGGGCGCCGTGACCGAGCGTCGTCTCGCTGCGCACGCGTCCTCCAACCAGGAGCGCGCTCTGAAAGAGCCGGTTCAACACGGTGCCCGAGGCGGGCCGGCAGCTTTCCCACGCGTCGCGCACCTGGCCATGGATCTGCGCCTCGCCCACGACCATCGAATCCATTCCCGACGCCACGCGAAAGAGGTGCGCGATCGCCTCGCGGTCCCGCCGCATGTAGCCGAACGCACTCGCATCGGCGTCGAGCCGCTGCGACAGGAGCGCCCACGCCGCCGTCACCGCGTCTCCCTCGCCCTCGACCAGGTACAGCTCGGTGCGATTGCACGTCGACAGCAACACGCCCTCGCGCGTACGCGCGCCATCGCGCAGATGTGCGAGCGCGGGCAGCACGTCGGGACCACGAAAGGCGAGTCGCTCACGCACGTCGAGCGGTGCGCCGTGATGACTCACGCCGACGACGATCACCGCCATGAGGATACCCGAGTCGCGAGTTCGCCACTCTCCACCGTCTCGCAGAATCGCTCGTCCATCAAGACGTTGTCGCGGCGACGCCACGCTGCTGCCTCACCCTCGTCGAGCATCCGGCGCCGCAAGGCCGAGATCCCGGCCAGCGCACTCGCATATCGCCCATCGAAACGCATCGCGATGGCGTCGCGAATGCGTGCGGCGGCGCTCGGTACGCCACCGGCGCTCACCCCGACGATCAACGCGCCGTTCCGGTGCGTCGCCATCGTGGAGAAGCTGCCATCGGCCGGTGCATCGGCGACGTTCACCAGCCGCCCCGCTGCGCGCGCATCGACCGCGACGGCAGCGTTGACCGCGCGGTCATCCGTCGCGGCAACGACGAGCTGCGCGTCGCCGATGTCCGAGGGCACATACCGCCGCGCGACGAGTTCCAGCTGCCCGCCCGTCAGCTCGCCATTGAGCGACTCGGCGATCTCCGGCGCGACGACTCGCACGTGGGCGCCTGCCTCGAGCAACGCCATCACTTTCCGCACGGCGACGGCGCCGCCTCCCACGACGAGGGCGCGCACCGCCGCCCCTTCGATGAGGATGGGAAGGCCGCTCACAGGAATCGCCCGTGCGCGTTCGTTTCGGCGACGCGAAAGGCCACATAGAGCACGACGACTGCGGCGAATGAGACGCTGGAGTAGATGGCGGCACGACGCGCCTGCCACCCGCCCACCATGCGCCCGAGCGCGATGCCGGAGACGGCGAGCCACGCGCCCATGGCCCAGATCACCTTCAGGACACTCATCTCGCGGTACGCGAGCGAGTACGACACCGCCAGCACGACGCCGAGCGTCAGCCCGAGCCAGCCGGCGATGGCCGCGAGATGATTCACGCGGTCCAGCGTCGCGAGCGGAGGGAAGAACCGGTAGATCGCTCCGAACCGGCGCGACTTCAGCTCACGGCGCTCGAGGAGATACATGCAGCCGGCCGCGGCCGCCGTGCCGAACGCCGCGATGCCCAGGAAGCTGAGCGCGATGTGGGCGATCAGCCATGCGCCGCGCACGCCCGATGGCTCCACACCGGGAATCAGCCCGATGATGTTGGCGCCCATCGTCGCGATAGCCGCCAGCGGTGCCGCCACGAGTGTGAGGCTCACATCACGCGCCGCGAGCTCGACGAACAGCAGCGTCGCGACGAGGACGAACCCGGCGAACGACAGCGACGGCCCGAGTCCGGTGAGCGGCAGCTGGCCCACCCGCTGTGCGTACGCGAACAAGCCGGCGGCGTGGGCTAGAAGACCGGCCGCCAATAGCGCGGCGACTCCACGCACGGGCGGGCCCACTGGACGCGCAAACGGCGTCGCGGCAAGAGCCGCGGCGCCGATGTAGCAGGTGATGGCGACGAAGTGTGCGATCGCGGTCATGGCGGTCGCGTAATCTAATGCACGGACAGGCGTTACGGCATCATGTCACGCCTGTCCGATACAGCCTCAGGGCATGCGCGCCGTGATCCGTACGCTTTCACCCACGCGAATGGCGGGAAGCTCCTGCGACGTGATGCGGGCCGAGGCACCGTACGGCGTGACGCGCACTACCTCTCCGCGCGCGATCTCGATCTCCGGGATCGCCGGCCCGATGTCGCTCGTCATCACCTTGCGCGGACGATAGACCAGGATCTCGTCACCGATGCGCACGCCGTCCTTCGTCGACAGATCGAACAGGACGTAGTAGTTCAGCGACGGCAGCACCGTCTTGTCCCTGTGGATGTACCGGATGGTCGCCGTCTGTCCGGTGTTCGCCGGCACCGGCACGGGCGACTGCGTCGCACCCGCGCCTGCGGTATCCAGCGGCACGACGAACTGGTCGGTATCGAGCTGACTGTACAGCTCGAGGACCTGCACGATTGCCGCATCGCCATCTCGCGGAGCGCGGACGACCTGCACGATCGCCGTCGGGACGACCACCGTGCCGACGCCCTCGATGTACGCACCGAGCACGTAGGTGAGGTATCGCTCCCGCTCGGCCGCGACGCTGCCGGCGGGGGGCGACATCAACACCTTGTCGTAGAGCTGAAAGTTCGTCGTGGCGTTGGGCTTCTCGATGCCCGGAATGTCCGCACCGATGAGAACCCGACCAGGACCACGGGGCCCCTTGTCCCCATCGAAGTACGGCGCGCGGAGCACGTTGCCGATCGCGACCCGCGGGGGGAGCGCGGCGCTGGCCATCCCGTCGCGATTCGGCCGCGGCATGATGCGCGGTGCGAAGATCGTCGGTCCGGCGACGCGGCGCGGCTCTTCGGGTTCGTCAGGCTGGACGCGCGTAGGGAGGCGCGTGGTATCGGACGGCGACGCGACGGCCGCGATCGCTGCCGCCGCTGTCCGACCGGGCAGGCGGAGAATCTCACCGGGATAGATCCAGTGCGGATCCTCGATCTGGTCGGTGTTCAACCGATAGATCTCCGGCCACTGGAACGGATCGTTGAGGTAGGTCTGCGCGAGGTCCCACAGCGTGTCGCCACGCTTTACGGTATGCGTCGCCGAGTCGGTGCGCACGTTCTGCGCGCACACGCTGGCGGCGGAGCCGGCCAGGAGCAGGGCGGCGGCGCTGCATGACCAGCCGAGACGAGGAATCTTCACGCGCTCGAGGGCTGCTGCGCCTCAGGAAGGCGCATGGGAAACGGAGGCGCCGCGCCGGAAATGGCGGGGCTTGTCCGTAGGACGACTGACCCAGCGGGGGGATACCGGCGTTCGGGTACCGGATCCCTCCGGGCGTCCTCCCATGCGACGGTGACCCTATCGAAGCGTGGTTCCGAGCGTGCGGTCCTCCCGCGCCTTCGCGCGCGTGCGTTGCGCGAGCCAGCAAGTCCCCACCGCGAGCCGGGCGGTGTCAGCTCGCGCAGCGAAGCGCTCGGGGTCGAAGCGAACACCGAGGGCCGCACGTGCGGAATCCGCCACCATCGCGAAACCCGACGGATAGGCCGCCGCGGCGAGCTCGAAATCCGCGGCCGCCCCCGCGGTGTCGCCCAGCACGAGCCTGGCGCGCGCGCGATTCAAATACCCGAGCGAGGGGGCGCAGAACTCGGCGCGACGCATCGCGACAAGCGCGGAATCGGCGTCGGCGAAACCGCGCCGCGCATCGCCATCGCGGATGGACATTGATGAAAGGGCGCCGAACGCCATCCCGCGGTATCGCTCGCACCGCGTCCGCCATCCGCTCCGCGATTCCGCGAGTGGCAGACGACCGGCAGGCAGCTCGCAGGGACGCGACGCTCTCGCGCGAAGCGCCGTCGTCGCATCGTCGTTCGCTGCCGTGCGGGGCGGCGCCGTCGATAGACTGAGCGTCATCATGTAGATGTTGCGATCCATGGTGTTGGCCGACTGCCGGTCGTTCCAGAGCGTTCGCGTCGACGAATCGCCGTAGTTCACCGCGAGACGCATTGCCTCCTGGAAGCCGTGGTTGGGCACGGGCGCGGCGCGGTAGGCGCGATCGAGTGCCGGAAGCCATGACCGGATGGAGTCTCCCAGGTTGGGCGGCTCGCGTAATTCCATGTCGTGCAGTGCCCGCGCGAGATCGGCGAGCGCGCGCGGGTCTTCCGGATGCTCTGCAACCAGACGGGCCGACCAGCGCAGCGCCTCGCCGGGCTCCTGAATCGCGTTCGCGAACATCGCCATGTAATGCAGACGTTCCGCATCGAGACCCTTCGCGGGCCAGAGCCGCTCATGCATCGCGGCATACTTCCGTTCCCCGCTCTGGAAGAAGCGGAACATGTCGAACGTACCGCCCGACGCGCCGGTGGCCCGTGCGAAGGCCCAGCCGGCCGGATGGCTCGGGAAATAGCGCTTGAGCGAGTCGGCGACATCGACCGACTGGTGCGGACGAAGGCGGGATGGGCCGCCGTACCAGACGGGTCCGATGTCACGCGCCGCAACGAACGCCGCGTAGGACGGCTGCCGCGTCGCCGTGCCGCCAATGATGACCCAGGGCCGCGCGCCGTCTGCGTCATATTCGTCCTGCTCCAGATCGAGCACGGTGAGACCGATTGCCAGGAAGGTGCGCGGAAGCGAGACGGTCGCGACATACGCGCCGTCGGCTGCGCGCGTCAGCGTGCCGAGCGAGTCACCGAGCCCGGAGAACACCTCGCCGCCGAATGGACCGGGGTAGGCGCCCGTGCCTGTCGCCAGTCGTCCCACGAGAATCAGCGTCGCACCGGGCGACATCCACGGGGCGGGCTGGTACCGAACGGTCACTCGGCCCCCAGGTGCGGGGCGAGCCGGCGAAAAGGTCAGCCGGCTCGTCCCCGCCGCCTCGAGGCCGGCGCGTCCTGGCCACACCACCACCGCGGCGATGGCCGCCGCAGCCACGAGTCCCACGCCGAGCGCCACGCGTCTCGATGGCCTCCGCTCCGGTGCGAGATGCGCTACGGAAGCGCGTGTGGCGAGCGTGAGTGGGTCGCCAGTGATCCGCGTCGGCAAGGCGTCGATCCTGGCCGCGCGCGTTGCCGACGCGTCGATGCGATCCCAGAGCCCCTCCGGAGCACGCGCTTCCTCGGTCGCGCGAATCGCCTCGCCGAGCCCGCGAATCTCCGCGACGACGCCGCGACACCTATCACAGTGGGCGAGATGTTGGCCGACTCTGGAACGTGCCGCATCGGAGCGGTCATCGTCCACATTCGCGGAGAGCATGTCGAACGGGGGATGAGACAGCCAGAGCGCACGTGTCATGTGGAACCTCGCAGCAGGTCGCGCAGCTGGCGCCGCGCTCGATGAAGTCGCACTTCGGAGTTGGCGACGGAGATGCCGAGCAGGTCAGCAATCTCGCGGTGGTCGAACCCCTCGAACTCCCGGAGCAGGAACACGGTCCGGTGATCGTCCGAGAGTCGAGTCAATGCCGTCTGGATCGTCAGCCGCTCCAGCGCGTGATCTGCCCGCGCGACCAGTGACGCGACCCCGTCGATGCTCACTTCGCGACGGCGTCGTCCGCTGCGCATCAGGACGAGCGCCTGTCGAACGGCGACGCGACGGAGCCACGCGGGAAAGCTCGCGATGTCGCCGGTGAACCCTCGCAACGCGGCAGGAAGCCGGACGAACAGGTCCTGCGTGACGTCCTCCGCGTCGGCCGAACACGCGGTGTATCGACGAGCCACGCCGAACACCATGTCCCCATACCGCACGAAGAGCGCTCCGAGCGAGGCCCGGTCGCCCGCGATCGCGAGATCCAGTCGGTCCCGCAACGACACCACGTCGTCAGCGCTGAGGGTCACGGCGGCGGCGGTTCCGTTTCGTGGGGGGGGCATGATTGATGGATGCCAGTGGGGAGCGAATGCTTACAGTGCTCCCCCTGTGACGCGCCGCGCGTCCCTCCCGAAACGACGCGGCGGCGAGACCCGAGGGGCCCGCCGCTGCGGCTCTTTCCACATTCCTGGCCGTGTCAGAACGGCAGGTCGTCGTCCTCGTCGGCGAGCGCGCCCGGGAAGTCCTCGAAGTCGTCGCCACCAGCACCGGCCTTTGCCTTCGCCGGTGCGGCGGACCGCGCGCGTGACCCACCACCCGCTTCCGACTCGACGTCCGCGCCGCCGCTGCGAGATCCGCCGCCCGCACCGCCACCGAGCATGATCAGCTCACGTACGTTGATCTCGGTGGAGTAGCGCGTCTGGTTCTCCTTGTCCTGCCACTGGCGATACTCGATGCGCCCTTCCACGTACAGCTTGTCACCCTTCTTCACGTACTTCTCGACGATGTCCGCGAGCTGCGAGCTCTTGGTATTCCAGACCACGCAGCGGTGCCATTCGGTCTTCTCCTGCTTGGATCCGCTCGCGTCATTCCACGATCGGCTCGTGGCGAGCGAGAAGGTGGCGACCCGGTTGCCGCCGGTCGTCGAGCGCACTTCAGGATCGTTTCCGAGGTTTCCAATCAGCGTCACCTTGTTCAAGCTCCGGCTCATACACTCCTCCCTGGGCGAGTTGTCGTTGCATCGCCCACACGCTAAAGATAAAGTCCAGGTACGGGGCACCAATTTACTGCACACATCCTTGAAACGGCTGCACTTGCAACTGCGACTTCATGTGACACTTCACTTCACGATGGTACCAGTTCCCGCCTGAGCAACAACGCGTCTTCGGTCGGGTGCTGATAGTAGTCCCGCCGTCGACCCACCTCCTCGAACTCCAGCGATCGGTAGAGTCCGCGCGCGGCCGCATTCGACTCGCGGACCTCCAGGTAGAGTGCGCGCACACCCTCCGCGATCATGTCCAGAATCATCTGGTCCAGTAGCACTCGCGCCACACCACGCCGCCTGGCTTCGGGCGCCACGGCCACGTCGGCGATCTCGCCTTCGTCCGCCATCACGAGGGCGAGCACATAGCCCACGAGCGCCGGCGCCGCAGCGATCTGCCCTCCGCTCTTGCCCGACTCCTCTGCCACGAGCACGCGCATGTGCCGCAGGGCGAACGCAGCCGACAGCGTCTCGAAACTCCACGGATCGGAGAACGATACCCGCTCGATCGACGCCATGCGTTCGATGTCCGCTGGCACGCAGGGGCGCACCGTGAACGTCACGTTCGCGAAGGCGCTCACCGCGGCTCCAGCGGACGACCGTGCTCCGCCTCCCACTTCACCTGCGCCTCGGCCAGTCGTCCGTACGACGGTTCCCAGCGCGCCAAATCCGCAGGTGCGGTCGCGTCGAGCATCTTTGTGAGATTTGCCACGCCCCGCGCATGCGGCGTCGCCGCCACGCCTGATACGGCCTGGACCAGCCTTGCATCGAGCTGCTCGGCCGTTCGCTCGACGTCCGACGAAGCGACGCGATGCGCCCCTCGCAGCAGCGAGATGTCGCCGTCGTCTGCGATCTGATAGAGCTCGACGTAATGCTCGCCACGCAGCGCATCGAGCGCCGCGAGCACGCGGCCCGCGGAACGCGACTCCATGGACGCGACGATGAGCGCTAGCGACGAAACCGGGACGAGCGGTATGCCACCTGCCATGGCGATGCCCTTGGCGATGCCGCCCGCGATGCGCAAGCTGGTAAAGCTCCCGGGCCCGGCCCCACACACGACGCGACCGACCTGCCCTGCCTCGAGCCCGCACTCGTCGAGCACGGCGGCGACGGCGGGCATCAGGGCTTCGGCGTCGCGACCACGCATCGCCACGCTGCGCTCGCCCACCACTCGGGAACCGTCCAGCACGGCGACGCTGCCCGCGTAGGTCGCTGCATCGAGCGCGAGCGTGATCACGCCCGCCATCCCGCGTACAGCAGGCGGCGATCCGGGTCGCCGGGCAGGTGCTGCAGCGAGAGCGTCACGTGACCGCCGGATAGCCGGTCACCCGCACGCTCCGGCCACTCGACCAGCACGACCGATCGCGACGTCAGCAACTCATCCCACCCGAGCTCCTCGAGTTGGTCGGGTCGCTCCAGTCGATAGAGATCGAGATGATGGACCGCGGAGCGCGGCGCCAGGTATTCGTGCGCGAGCGCAAAGGTCGGCGACGTGACCGCTTCCGTGACTCCGTATCCCTCGCAGATCGCCTGCACCAGTGTGGTCTTGCCGGCGCCCAGCTCTCCGGAGATCGTGACCAGGAGCGGCGCGTTCGTCGCGCGACCGAACCGGTGTCCCCAGTCGCGAAGCTGCGCCTCGCTCATCGCCAGCGACCCTCGATCGGCGAGCGCGGGCACGAGCGGCGGGTGCGGCAGCCCCTGTTCCTCGTTCACCGCCGCGCGCCCGCCTTGCCGTCAGCGGCGACCTTGCCGCGGACCGGTGCGCCGGCCATCCGCGCCCGGACCTCGAACAACTGGTCGCGCAAGCGAGCCGCCGCCTCGAAGTCGAGCGACGTGGCGGCCTCACGCATCTGATCCTCGAGCATCTTCACGAGCACCTCGGGTTCCACCATCTCGTAGCTCGGCCCCGCAGCCTCAGCCACCTTCTTTCCACGTCGCGGCTTCTCGTCGTCGCGCTCGAGCCGTGCATCGGCGACACGCGTGATGAAGCGCACCTCATCGACACTCTTCGACACGGACGTCGGCGTGATGCCATGCTTCTCGTTGTGCGCCGTCTGGATCTCGCGACGACGCGTCGTCTCATCCATGCACCGCTGCATCGACCCGGTAATGCGATCCGCGTAGAAGATGGCCTTGCCGTTCACATGGCGCGCCGCGCGCCCGACCGTCTGGATGAGCGAGCGGTCGGAGCGGAGAAACCCCTCCTGATCCGCGTCGAGAATCGCCACGAGCGAGACCTCGGGCATGTCCAGTCCTTCGCGAAGCAGGTTGATCCCCACCAGCACGTCGAACTCCCCGAGCCGGAGTCCGCGCACGATCTCCATCCGCTCGATCGCGTCGATGTCGGAGTGCATGTACCGCACGCGCACCCCCACCTGCTGCAGATAGTCGGTGAGGTCCTCGGACATCCGCTTCGTGAGCGTCGTCACGAGGACGCGCTCGCCGACCTTCACTCGCTTGTGGATCTCGCCCAGCAAGTCGTCCACCTGCCCACGCACCGAGCGCACCTCGATCACGGGATCGATCAGCCCGGTGGGGCGAATGATCTGCTCCACGACGACACCCTCGGAGAGCCGAAGCTCCAGTTCCCCTGGCGTCGCGGACACGAAGACGGCGCGCGGCGTGAGCGAGAGGAACTCGTCGAACATCAACGGCCGGTTGTCCAGCGCACTCGGCAGGCGGAACCCGTAGTCGACGAGGGTGAGCTTCCGCGCGCGGTCGCCGTTGAACATCCCGCCGATCTGTGGCAGCGTGACGTGCGACTCGTCCACCACCACCAGAAAGTCCTCGGGGAAGTAGTCGAACAGGCACGCCGGCCGCTCGCCCGACTCGCGACCCGAGAGATGCCGCGAATAGTTCTCGATGCCGGCGCAGGTACCGATCTCGAGCATCATCTCGATGTCGAAGTTCGTCCGGCTTTCCAGGCGCTGGGCCTCCAGCAGTCGGCCGTTCGTGCGCATCTCCGCCAGGCGGCCCGTCAGCTCCTCGCGGATCACCTTGACCGCGCGCTCCAGTGTCGGGCGCTGCGTGACGAAATGCTTGGCCGGATAGATCGCCGCACGCTCCAGCGTCGCGATGGTCTCGCCGGTGAGCACGTCGATCTTCGAGATGCGCTCGACTTCGTCACCCCACAGCTCCACGCGGACGCCCTGCTCCTCGTACGCCGGAAAGATCTCGACCGTGTCACCCCGAACCCGAAACGTCCCGCGCTCGAATGCCACGTCGTTCCGGTTGTACTGGATCCGCACGAGCGACCGCAGCACGTCGTCGCGATTGACCTTCTGACCCTGCGTCAACGTGACCATCTGCTCGCGATACGACACCGGATCGCCGAGGCCATAGATGGCGCTGACGGTCGCGACGATGATGACGTCGCTTCGCTCCATGAGCGACGACGTCGCGCGCAGCCGCAGACGGTCGATATCCTCGTTGATCGACGCGTCCTTCTCGATGTACGTGTCGGTCGTCGGCACATACGCTTCCGGCTGGTAGTAGTCGTAGTACGAGATGAAGTACTCGACGGCATTCTGCGGGAAGAAGCTCTTGATCTCCCCGTAGAGCTGCGCGGCCAGCGTCTTGTTGTGACTCAACACCAGCGTCGGCTTGCCGTATCGAGCGATGACGTTGGCCATCGTCATCGTCTTCCCGGACCCAGTCACGCCGAGCAGTGCCTGGAACCGATCGTCGCGATCGAGCCCCTGCATCAGCTCCGCGATCGCCTTGGGCTGGTCGCCGGCGGGTTCGAACGGAGCCTGAAGAAGAAAATTCGCGCGGGGAGCCATGACGCAATCTAACGTCTTCGGGGATTGTTCGGGAGGCCGGTGAATCGTGAGAAGTGAGACGTGAATCGTCCCGGCGAGGAGATACGCCTCACCATTCACGTCTCACGATTCACGAGCAGTCGTCACTCCGGATTGATCCGCTCCCGCCGCTGCACGTCCGTGATGCCTTTCACCTTCCGCGCCGCCTTGATGATCTTCTGGAGGTGCGCCAGGTTCTCGACCTCCACGAGGACGGCGCCCGAAGCGCGGCCATCCGACGTCTTCAATTCCATGCTTCGAATGTTCGTGCCCGACTCGCTCACGGCGGCCGCCACGTCGGCGTAGAGTCCGCGACGGTCATTGCCCTCGAGCGACAGGCGGACCGTGAAGCGCTCGCCCTCGGCCTCCTGCCAGTCGATCTCGAGCCGTCGCTCCGGCTCGTGCGCCAGGAAAAGCAGATTGGGACAATCGGCGCGATGGATGCTTACGCCGCGCCCGCGCGTCACGTAGCCGGTCACGGGATCTCCCGGCACGGGCTGGCAGCACTGGGCGTACCGGACCATCAGTCCATCGACACCCTGGATGCGGACGCCCTTCGTTCCGCGCACCCGGTCCACGAGCCGGTCGACGAACGTTGGCTTGACCGGCTCCTTGTCGACGTAATCGGGAAAGAGGTGCTTGAGCGCCAGACCGACGTTCACGTCCCCCTGCCCGATCGAGGCGTACAGGTGGGTCGCGTCGGTGAGCGAGAGCTCCCGCGCCGCCGTCGTGAGCGTCGCTTCCTCTGGCCGGATCAGCCGCCGGCGCTTGAGCTCGCGCTCGAGAATGTCCTGCCCGAGCTTCACCGACGAGGCATGCTCCTCGTGGCGGAGCCACTGCCGGATCTTGTGCCGGGCGCGACCCGTGCGCACGTGCGCGAGCCAGTCACGGCTGGGCTTCGCCGACGGCGACGTGATGATCTCGACCTGCTCCGAATTCCGGAGGGACCGAGAAAGCGGAGCGATGCGCCCGTTGATCTTCGCACCGTTGCAGTGCAATCCCACCTGCGAGTGCACCGCGAACGCGAAGTCGATCGGCGTCGCGCCCTTCGGCAGCTGGATGACGTCGCCGTTCGGCGTGAAGACGAAGATCTCGTCGGCGTACAGGTCGAGCTTCAGGAACTCGAGAAACTCGTCCGGCGTCTTGGCATCCAGCTGTAGCTCGAGGATCTGCCGGAACCACGTCAGGTGGCGGTCCAGCTCGTCGCCACTCTTCGCGTCTTCCTTGTACAGCCAGTGCGCCGCAATACCGAAGTCGGCGGTCCGGTGCATCTCCTTGGTGCGGATCTGGATCTCGTACAGCTGCCGTCCGGGCCCGAACACTGTTGTGTGCAGCGACTGATAGCCGTTCGACTTCGGCTGCGCCACGTAATCCTTGATGCGCTCCTGCACCGGCGTCCAGCCCTCGTGGATGATCCCAAGGGCGTGATAGCAGTCCGGGACGGAGTTGACGAGCACCCGAATCGCGAGCAGGTCGTAAATCTCCTCGTAGGGCTTCTCGCGCTGCTTCATCTTCTTGTAGATCGACCACAGGTGCTTCGGCCGTCCGGTGACCTCGACGTCGCGGATCCCTGCCTTGGCGAGCTCTGTCTCCAGCGGATCACGCAATGACGCGATGAGCGCCTCACGCTCACCCCGCTTCTGCGCCACCTTCCTCGCGAGCAGCTTGTATTCGTCCCCCTCGAGGTGCTTGAACGCGAGATCCTCGAGTTCCCAGCGCATCTTGGCCATGCCGAAGCGATGCGCCAGCGGGGCATAGAGATCGCGCGTTTCCTGCGCAATGCGGTGCTGCTTGTCGACCGGGAGGAACTCCAGCGTGCGCATGTTGTGCAGCCGGTCCGCGAGCTTCACGATGATGACGCGTGCATCCTTGGCGATCGAAAGCAGCAGCTTGCGATAGCTCTCGACCTGTCGCTCCTGGTTCGACCCGCTGTTCGGCAGCTTCGCGATCTTCGTCAGCCCGTCGACGATGGCCGCGATCTCGCTGCCGAACTCCTGCTCCACCTGCCCGATGTCGAGCTTCGTGTCCTCCACGACGTCGTGGATCAAGCCGCTCGCGACGGTCGTGGTGTCGAGCTGCAGCTCGGCGAGGATCTTGGCGACCTCCACGCAGTGGGTGACGTAGGGCTCACCCGAATTCCGGAACTGGCCGCGATGCGCCGCCTCGCTGAACCGGTAGGCGCGCGCCAGCAGGTCCTCGTCGAGACGGCTGTTGGCCGACTCGCCGAGGAACCAGCCCGGGATGATCTCGTGCAGCGCTGTCGCCGTCACAGGAGGCCTGTCTCCGCGAAACTCGTGTACCGCCCCCGACCGATGATGACATGGTCGTGAACGGGAATGTCGAGCAGCTTCCCCGCCGCCACGAGCTGCTCCGTCACCAGCCGGTCGTCCGCGCTCGGCGTGGGATCGCCGCTCGGGTGATTGTGCACGAGAATGACCGCTGCGGCCCGCTCGGCGATCGCTTCGCGAAACACCTCGCGCGGGTGCACGAGCGACGACGTGAGAATCCCGCGCGTGACCAGGACATCGCGCTCGAGCCGATGCTGCGCATCCAGCACCGCAACGTGAAACTCCTCCACCGGCAAATCCTCGAGGCGTGGGGCGAATAGCCGGGCGACGTCGCGCGGCGAGCGGACCGGCGCGCCGTCGTCGCGAACTTCGGCCGCCAGCCGACGGCCCAGCTCGAGCGCCGCATGCACCGTTACCGCACGTGCCATTCCCACACCGCTGGTCGCGGTCAACGAGGCTACGGGCTGCGTCGCCATCCGTCTCAAGGAACCCCCTGCACCGGCGAGAAGTGCCTGGCCGACGTGGAGCGCCGAGCCGCCGATCGTGCCGGCGCCGACCAGGAGGGCGAGCAACTCGGCGGAGCTGAGCGCCGCAGCGCCGAGCGCAACGAGCCGTTCGCGCGGGCGCTCCGATCGGGGCAACTCCCTGATAGATAGCGCGGTGGGCAAGGGCTGGCTAGACAGCGGGCTTGTCATGACGACCTCCGGAAGCGGACATGCTCGCCGCGAATGCGGCGAGCGCTCCTATCCGTATCACGGACCCGCCCTGCGGCCGTCATCAATCGCCCGCGCCCGCCGTCCCGTGTGCCCCGACTGTCATGCGCGCGGTCTCGCGCACGGGCATGCGAGGACGGCCCGTCGCATCACGCGACAGGCCGTCGATCGTTCACTGTCGCGCGACGCGCACGTTCACATCGACACGCCATGGCACTTCTTGAACTTCTTCCCCGATCCGCAGGGACACGGGTCGTTCCGCCCGACACTCGACCAATCGACTGGTCCGTCGACGGCCGCGAGCTGGATGTCGCTCATGCTCCGCGCCCGGCCTGCCCCAACGATCACCGGATCCCGTCGCGCAGTCACCGGCTTCTCACCCGGCGACTCCGCCGGGCCGAGGTCCACCACTTCGTTCGTGCCATTGCCGTCGACGCCGGATGGTACGTCTTCGAGCACGCCCAACGCGTTGTAGCGGCGCGTCGGCGCGATGGGCACCGGCTCGGGCGTATACGGAGCCTCCGGCGGGCGATCCTCCTCGACGACGAGCTGCACCTTGAGGAATCGATCCGTGAACGTTTCCGCGACATCGTTCATCAGGTCCACGAACATCGAGTACGCCTCCTGCTTGTACTCGAGGAGCGGATCCTTCTGCCCGTAGGAACGGTAGTGGATCGAGTTGCGCAGCTGATCCAGGTCGTAGAGGTGATCCTTCCACTTCTCGTCGAGCACGTTGAGCATCACATAGCGAAGCAGACGGTCGCCGTACCCGCCCTCCTCGTCGCGCACCATGTCCAGCGAATCGATCTTGCCGGCGAACGCGGCGCGACCGGCGTCGGTGGCGATCGCCTGCGCATTCAGCAGTTCGGTCGGACGCGAGGACTCCTCCTCGAAGGCCGGCACCTGCAGGAGGTAGTGCATCAGCAGTTCCTTGTTCAGCAGCTCGAAATCCCACTCCTCCGCCGTGTCGAACTCGGCGAGCAGGGTTTCGACTCGACGCGAGACTGCCTTCTCCACCATCTTGACCGCTTCGCCCTTGAGCTCCTCGCCCCCTTCCAGGGCGAATGCGCGCAGCGAGTAGATCACCTCGCGTTGCTGGTTCATCACGTCGTCGTATTCCAGCAGCCGCTTGCGGCTCTGGAAGTTCTGTAGCTCCACGCGCTTCTGCGCCTGTTCGATGGAGCGGGTGATCAGGGGGTGGGTGAGCACTTCGCCCTCCTGCGCTCCCATTCGATCCATCAGGCGCGCGATGCGCTCGCTGCCGAACAAGCGCATCAGGTCGTCCTCCAGCGAGAGGAAAAACTGGCTCGCCCCAGGATCGCCCTGTCGACCGGCGCGACCGCGCAACTGCCGGTCGATGCGGCGTGACTCATGACGCTCGGACCCGATGATGTGCAAGCCACCCATCTCGTCGACGTCCACGTCCTTGCCATCGGCGTCCTTGATGACCGACGGCTTCGACGGCGTGACGCCCTCGCCCAGCTTGATGTCCGTCCCGCGGCCCGCCATGTTCGTCGCGATGGTGATCGCGCCGGGCTGGCCGGCGTTGGCGACGATTTCCGCCTCGCGCTGATGGTATTTGGCGTTGAGCACGCTGTGCACCAGGCCCGCGCGCTGCATCAGCTTGGACAACGTCTCGGACGCGTCCACGCTCGTGGTACCGATGAGGACGGGGTACCCGAGCTCGTGCAACCGGCGCGTCTCGTCGACGATCGCGTTGTACTTCTCGCGACGGGTCTTGAATACGAGGTCGTGCCGGTCGTCGCGGATGACCTGCTGATTGGTCGGGATGACCGCGACTTCGAGCTTGTAGATCGTGAAGAACTCGGTCTCTTCCGTCTCGGCCGTGCCGGTCATGCCGGCCAGCTTTTCGTACATGCGGAAGTAGTTCTGGATCGTGATCGTGGCCATCGTCTGGGTCTCGCCCTTCACCCGGACTCCCTCCTTGGCCTCGACCGCCTGGTGCAGTCCTTCGCTCCAGCGGCGCCCGGGCATCGTCCGCCCGGTGAACTCGTCAACGATCAGCACTTCGCCGTCCTGCACGACGTAGTTCACGTCCTTGTCGTACAGGGCGTGCGCGCGCAGCAGCTGATGCACGATGTTCAAGCGCTCGCTCTTGCTCGCGTAGTCGATCTCCAGCTGGCGACGTCCGGCGATCTTCGTCGCCGCGTCCATGTCATGATCGTGATCGATCCGGTGCACCGCCTCGCTGAGGTCCGGCAGCACGAAGGCTTCGTGATCGGCCGGCGACATGAAGTCCACGCCGCGGTCGGTGAGGTGCACGGAATGCCCCTTCTCGTCCAGCACGAACAGCAGGTCTTCCTCGATGTCCCGGAAGCTCTGTTTGGCCGGCGGCAACTTGCGATCGGCCAGATGTTCGAGCTCCATCTTCTGCACGAGCTGCTTGTTGCCTGGCTCGTTCATGAGCTTGAGCAACCGCCGGTTCTTCGGGTGGCCGAGCTGCGCCTGGAACAGCTTGATCGCCGCCGCCTGCGTATCCTCCTGCTCCAGCAGCCGCTCGCCGTCGGCGACGAGCACGTTCACCAGTTCCATCTGCTTGCGGACGAGGCGCGAGACGGCCGTGTTGTGCTCGAAGTACTGGACATCACCTTCGTTCCCGACCGGTCCGGAAATGATCAGCGGCGTGCGCGCCTCATCGATCAGGACCGAGTCGACCTCGTCCACCATGGCGAACACGTGACTGCGCTGCACCCGCTGGTCGAGCGAGACGACCATGTTGTCGCGGAGG
>JANLTI010000248.1:0-4482 GCA_031362845.1 Gemmatimonadaceae bacterium
CGAGTTGCATTGAACGTAACGTCAGGGAATTCTCTGCACGGCGCGCCACCATGGCTCCGTGGGCCGCGCGGTGGAGGGCTCTATCGATTCACCGGGCCTCGGCACGATGAGACCGACCCCTGCACCGGCTGCAGCGACGACGCGATCCGCCGGTTCATCCCAGGCGTGGAATGCCAGGTTGAAGGTGCCCCAGTGAATCGGCAGCAGCAGTTTGCCGCGCAGTTTGCGGTGCGCGTCCACCGCCTGCTCCGGGTTCAGGTGAATGTCGGGCCAGGCGGGGTCGTACGCGCCGATCTTGATCAGCGTCAGGTCGAACGGTCCATGCGCTGCTCCGATGTTGGCGAAGCCGGCGAATGGTCCGGTGTCTCCACTATGAAAGACGCGATGCTTTGATCCCTTCACCGACCACGAGGCCCACAGCGTGTGATTGCGACCGGTAAGGCCGCGTCCGGAAAAGTGTCGCGCTTCGGTCGCGGTGAACGTGAGCGGCCCGACAGCAGCGGACTCGGTCCAGTCCAGCTCCGTGATGCGATCGGACGCAACGCCCCATCGCTCCAGGTGGGCTCCCACTCCGAGCGGGACGACGAAGCGCGCGCGCGACTGCCTGTCGCTTCTGGCGATCGCGCGTACGAAGTCGCGGTCGAGATGATCGTAGTGGTCATGCGACGCGACGATGGCATCGAGGGGTGGCAAGTCTTCGATCGCCAGGGGCGGTTCGTGGAAGCGCTTCGGCCCGACGAGTGACGATGGCGACGCACGCCGTCCCCACACGGGATCGAACAGGACGCGTGCGCCGTCGATCTCGACGAGAACTGTCGAGTGTCCCAGCCAGGTGGCGCGCAGTCCGGACGCAGGAGGCTGGTCGAAGCTCGAGCGCGTCATGCGCACGATGGGGATGGGCCCAGGTGGCTCGCGCTGCTCCTTTCCGCCCAGCCAGTGACGCAGCATTCTCCACGTGCCGGCATCGGCGGTAAGGCTTGTTGCGCTCGGGTTCCTGAATGCGCCGTCGCGATAGTTAGGCGAACGGCGGATACGAGCCAGCCGCTCGCCCTTGGGGGCGGCGCCGAGTGCATCGAGCCACCCGGTGGACGCAATGAGTACAACGACGACGGCGATGAGTGCGGCAGATAGCGCAAGTATCACGGCACCTACACGGGATCGAGGCAGTAGCGGCATGAGAAGCGCGGGCGTGCGGAAGACGACGTCAGCGCTCTTCGAGCATCGCGGCGACCGCGCGCCGGAAGCTGGGCGGGTCGATGGCGGGAAAGCGGAACAGCTCCGGCTCGATCTCGTCGTAGTATTTCGCGAGCGCGCGCGAATCGATGAGGCCGCGCTCCAGCATCGCTCGCACGTCGGCTACGTCCTGTCGGTGCCCTCGCTCCAGCTTTGCCAGCGCCTGCGAATAGAAGTCGAAGTGATGAAACGCCACCTGCTCGCGGCGCGAGATGAGCAGGCTTCGCTCTTCCCATCCAGCGGGTAGCGGAATGAAGTCGGCAGGCGAAGCGAGCTCGATGTTGATGTCCAGCGCATCTTTCAATTCTGGAATGGCTCTCAGCAACGCGTCGTCGCTTGGGCGCAGTGCCAGATCCACATCGATCGTTGCATCTCGCCAGCCGATGAGCACCGCCGAACAGCCGCCCACGAGGTACACCCGCATCGGGCGTGACGCCGCGCGGCCCAACCGATCCATGAGCTTCTCGATGCGCTCGCGGCTTACCGGCGCTCGCATTCGGCGGCTCGCTCGAAGCTGACAAGACGGCGGATGAGCGCGTTGTACCTGGAATGCGCCGAGGCGCGGTCCGCAGTGGCGAGATGTGCGTACAGCCGGTGCTCGGGATTCTGCAGCGGCGATGCGACGCGCACGCCCAGTCGCTCGAGGCGCGGTGCGCCGATCGAGACGAGCAGCGCCTCCTGGCTCTCTATGCCGCGCGCGAGATCGTGAAGTCCCACGCTCACGAGGTCGCCGCCCGGAAGGTTACTGAAGTTCATGCGTGAATGTACCCGGGGTTCGAGTGCGGGCGCGAATCCGGGTGCCGATTGTCCCCTGGCCGACAGCGCGCACGAGGTAACGTTGCCGGTACACCGGTGGCGCGATGCATATTATCGAATGGACAATGTCACACATTCGCTCGCGGGCCTGCTGCTGGCCGAGTCGGTAACGCGGTTCCGAGCGCGGCGCGCCGACGCGCCGCCATCCCCGCGCTTCCGCGCGGTCGCCGCGATCTCGTCGATGGTCGCCGCCAACCTGCCTGACGCCGACCTGTTTTACACTGGGGTGGGAGGCGACCGGCTCGCGTACATGCTCCATCACCGCGGCTATACGCACACCGTGGTGATCGCTCTGCTGGGCGCCGCACTCGTGTGGGGCGCGGCGTGGCTCGTGCTCCGACGGCGTGCGTCGACTACGCCGGAACGTGGCGAAGCGGGATGGCTTCTCGGATTGCTCGTCATGGGCACGATGAGCCACCTCGCGCTCGATTGGACGAACAGCTACGGAGTGCATCCGTTCTGGCCCTTCGACAACCAGTGGCGTTACGGCGACGCAATGTTCATCATCGAGCCGTGGCTCTGGGCGGTGTCAGTGCCGGCGCTGGTCGCCGCGACGACGAATCGCGTTGCGCGCACGCTGCTCAGCATCGTGTTCATTGTCGGACTCGCGGCTGCATGGAGGGTGGAGTTCGTGTCGGTCGGCGCGGCGGCCGTCATCTCCACGGGCGCCGCGCTGTCGGTCGTTATCGCGCGCACGCGGCGCCCCGGCGTTCGGGTCGCGGCTGCGCTCGTCGGCTGGTTGGCCGTCACACTGGCCATGGCGGCGGGGTCCGCGACGGCGCGTGGAACCGTGCTTCGCGCCGTCAGCGACGCGGACCCCTCAGCGGAGATACTGGACGTCGTGGTGACGCCGCTGCCGACCAACCCGCTGTGCGCGACGGTCATCACGGTCGAGCGCTCCGGTGTGACGTATCGCGTCGCGCGGGCGCGGGTCAGCGCGGCACCATCGGTCACGGAGGCAGCGCGCTGTGGATCCGTGAGTAGAATGGAATCGATCTTTCGGCTCGCTTTGCGCCACGCAACGCCGGCGGTGCAGTGGGAGGGCGAGTGGACCGCGCCGAGCGAAGAGCTCGCGACGTTGGCGCGCGGAAGTTGCCGCGCACGCTCGGCGCTGCGATTCATTCGAGCACCCATCTGGCGCGCGCTGGATGACTCGACAGTGATGCTCGGCGATGCGCGTTTCGGTGGCGCGTCGGGGAATGCATTCACCGACGTACAGGTGATGCGCCAGTCGGCCATCTGCCCCGACGGAGTGCCGCCGTGGACGCCACCGCGCACAGACCTGCTTGATCCTCGCGGTTGATTCCAGTTCAGACAGGAGTGGGGACTCGGCGCGCGCTGGGCAATCGCGGCACCGCGACACCTTCCACTTCACGCCTCGCGTCGGCAAGTCGGTTCACGTCTTCGCCAAGCATCCGTGCTGCATCGATGAGCGTCGTGAGCGGCGCGAGGTCGCCCGCGCCGGCGTGCAGGCGCAACAGGTCGAGACGAATGCTCTCGAGCGCCGCGACGCTTTCTGCAAGATGCGCCGAGGCCGCAGCGCGTCGCGTTTCGAGTACGTCGGCAGCCTGCGCTGAGCCTGACGACGAGTCGACGGAGCCGAGGGGAGCGAGTGCCGCGAGCACGTCGATCTCCGCTCGCGCGTCCGCGGCGCGGGCTTCGAGCGCCGCCACCGTCGCTGGCAACTCGGACAGCTGCTCGCGATACGCCTTGGGTAAAGCGGCGAACAGTTCGGAGGCCGCGACGCCGAGCGCCACTTCGGTGGCGCGGAACACACCGCCGCCAACCGCCCCCGATCGCTCCGGAGCTCCGAGTCGTCGCGCGAGCCATTCTCCTGCGCGGCTGTTCCAGAGTCGCTCACGAATTCCCGTCTGCCACCACTCGCGGATCCGTGGGGGAGTGAACTGGACGTCGAGCGCGTTGCTCACCGCCCCCAGCAGCATCGTGCCGAGCAGGGGCCCGAAAACCCACACGAAACCGGTCCGGTTCTCGTGGATCGTCCCCTGGAGAAGCGGCGCGACCGTGACGGCGAGCCAGGTCGCCGATGCGACCGTACCGATCCGCAGCACCCGGTGCGAGAGGCCCTCCTCGTGGTCGCGCGCAAGCGCCTCGGTCTCGGCCCGCTCGCGCCGCGCGATCTCGAGCGCGGCACGCAGGTCGGCGAGCGAGTGTCCGGCCCGGAACTGCCGGCGCGCCTGATTGAGGTGGAACCCGACGATCGGCAGGAGGGGCAGCGAAGTGATCGCGGCCAGGAGCACGATGTCCGCCGGCCCGTCGGGCCGGTTGCCGGTCACCCAGGCGACGAGGTTTGCGAGGGTGAGCACGCCGAACCCTGCGGACCACCCCATGTAGGGGACGAGGAGCGGATTCCGTGCGCCGAGCCACGCACGCAGCGTCGGTGGGAGCGCGGGTCGCGTCTCCACCGCAGGGACG
>JANLTI010000250.1:0-2379 GCA_031362845.1 Gemmatimonadaceae bacterium
GCTCCGCCGCGCCGAGGTCTCGCCGCGCCGTGTACGCTCGTGCTCGCGCATAGTGACGCAGTGCCCGTGGGTAGATGAGGTCCTCGGCGGGCTCCGGTTCGGCGAGCACCGCGTCCCACTGGCTGAACCGCACCATCGTGATCAGAGGGAGCATGTAGTAGTGCTGCAGCGCTCCGAAGCCGGCGGCGCGCAGCATCGCCGTGTCCGTCTTCGCGCGCGTCAGCTTCGCCGACTCCATCGCCTGCGCGGATCGACCAATCATCGCCGCGGCGAAGGAGAGGAAATGGCCGTTGTGTGGATGGAGGGCGAGCCGATACACCCCATCGGGTGCCATGTCGTCGATGTGTTTCGCATCGGCGTGGAGCGCGTGCACGTTCCGGTCGATGGCGTCGGCGTAACGGCCCACGCGGATGTAGATGTGCGCCGGCATGTGGACGACGTGCCCCGCACCCGGCATCAGTGCCGGCAACCGCTCGGCGCACGGGATTGCCCGCTCCGGATACGCCGCCTCCACCGCATGAATGAAGAAGTGGCAGGCACCGGCATGACGCGGGTTGCGGGCGATCACCGGCTCGAGCGCCGCCATGGCCACGGCTCCGTGCGCCTTGGCCTTCTTGCCGGCTGCCCAGTAATCCCACGGCTTGAGGAGCATGTAAGCTTCGGCGCGCAGGGTCGCCGCATCGTCGTCCCTCGGATACCGGCGGGACAGCGACGTCATCGCGCGAGCGTACGCCGAGTCGAGCTGCGCGCGTGACGCGTGTTGTCCCGTATCGTAGCGCGAGCCGAGCGCCATGATGTAGTCCCGATCTCGCGTGCCGGCAGCCGCAGCGAGTGTTCCTGCTCGGCGAATGGCGGCGAGAGCGTTGACGCCCGAGGCGGAGTCCATCGGTACGTTGATGTTGGGACCGAACGCCAGCGCTTCGCCCCAGAAGCACATCGCGCACGAGGGATCGAGTCGCTGCGCCTGCCGGAAGCTGCGAATCGCATCCGGATGATTGAACGCGTAGACGAGTCGCAGTCCCTGATCGAAGTAGCGCTTCGCCAGGGGGCTGGTCGTCGAGATGGCGAGGTGATGGTTCCCCAGGTCGTCGAAGAGCGGGATCGAATCGGACGCGCGGGGCTGTGCGACTGCGGCGGCGAGAAGCGCGGTGGCGAGGAAGGACATGGACGAGTCTCCGCGATGTGGAGGGGCGCAGCTGGAGGAGGTGACCACGCTGCGTGACGGTTCGAGGTCTAGCTCGCAAACGGAGCGATGTCGTTGCTGTCTCTCGTCAGCAGCGTGAGGAGTCGAGGATGGAGGAACAGTTTCTCGCGTCCTGAGGCGACTTCGCGAAGGACCCCGGCTTCAACGAGGCCATGGAGCAGCCGGGACGCCAATTGCCGGGTTCCCATCCCGCGATCGACGAGATTCCTGATTCGGCAGTACGGCTGCTCGAAGATCACGTCGATCAGATCCCTGTCATGCAGTTTCGGATATCGCCTGCGCAGGTAGTCGCTCTCCATGCTGGCGAGACGCCGCATTGCGGCAATCTTGCCAGTCGTCCAGCGTGCGGTCTCGTCGACTCCACGAAGCACGTACAGGATCCATTCTTCCCATGCACCGTGTCGCGTGACGTCGAGGAGCAGCCGGTAATAGTCCGATTTGTTGTGAATGAAGTATCGGCTGAGGTACAGGATGGGTTGGGTCAACAATTCCTGTTCAACCAAGAACAGGCTGTTGAGGACGCGGCCCGTTCGCCCATTGCCATCCGTGAATGGATGGATCGCTTCGAACTGA
This sequence comes from Gemmatimonadaceae bacterium, assembly GCA_031362845.1. Classification (GTDB taxonomy): domain Bacteria; phylum Gemmatimonadota; class Gemmatimonadetes; order Gemmatimonadales; family Gemmatimonadaceae; genus AG11. The sequence continues at coordinate 1,778 of JANLTI010000250.1, forward strand.
TAGTGGAGAACGGCCATCATGACGAGCGGATCGAGCGTTGTCGACGAAGGCTCCTCGTGCAGGAAGGTTTCCCAGTTGGCGAGCAGTCGGCGGATGCGATCCTCTCCATCAGGCGGCGTGTAGATCACTGCGCCGCTCACCGAATTGACGAGCTGAGTTCCCGGAACGCGCCGGACGGTCATCTCCACGCCCTTGATCTGTGTACAGATGATCTCGGCTGTTCGTGTCGAGATGGGACGTGTTCGCAGCTCGGCTACTCCTTCCAGCAATGCACGACGATACCGAAGTGCTTCGCGTGTCGCGGCATCGGTCTGGTCATCGACGTCCATGTGACGAAAGAGTTCGTCGGCCGTGGTCACGATGTTCTCGATCTCCGAGCTCGCCTGTGCCTCCAGCATCGGAATCGTGTTGATGAGCACCGTCGGATTGGGGATCAGGCTCGCTGCAACCTTGAGCTCCGCCAGCGCTGATCTCGCGTTTACGCACGCCTTGAGGACGGTGCGAGTCTCCAGGTCGCTGCGGGGTGGCAGAGGTGGAAGCTCGTTGTATGGCCGATCCGCCTGCCAATCGCCGAGCTCTGTTAGCATCCTTTCATCCTGCCT
>JANLTI010000001.1:0-1885 GCA_031362845.1 Gemmatimonadaceae bacterium
GAGAATGGCCCGAGCACTCTGCGTGGTGTGCCCCAAACGAAAACTGCCCACCGCGTCGTGCGGTGGACAGTCTTGCAAGTGACTTCCTTCGAAGCAGTTGCGCGAGGAGCGGGCGACCGGACTCGAACCGGCGACGTCCAGCTTGGGAAGCTGGCATTCTACCAACTGAATTACGCCCGCAAGCGCTGGTCACCGCCAGCATCAGAAATCTAGGCCGCGAGCCCGACCGTCACAAGACGAACATCGCCGACAGGGCGAACGGCGTCGGCCGCTGCTCCCGGATACGATGCACGCGTCCTGATCGTCCTGCTCGTGCGTCTCGACGTCGCGCCTACCTCGCCATCCTGATTCCGCTTCATGCGATTCCACCGTAATCTCGCGTTCGGACTCGGCGCGCTCGCGTCCGCCGTGCTCGTTTCGTTGCTCGCCGTCCCCCTCATCTTCCGCGATCGCATCGCCACGCGCCTGAAGACTGAGGTCAACGCCTCGGTGAACGCTCGCGTCAACTGGCACGGTGCGAGCCTGAGCCTGCTTCGCGACTTTCCCAATGCCACCCTCAGCCTCGCACGGTTTTCGGTGGTCGGAGCGGGGCCGTTTCAGCGCGATACGCTGGTGACGATGCGTCAGGCGCGCTTGGTGCTCGACATCGGCAGCGTGATCGGGTACCTGCGATCCGGACGCCAAATCGTCGTGCGCGAGGTGATGCTCACCGAGCCGGCCGCGAAACTCCGCGTGCTGGCCGACGGACGAGCGAACTGGCACATCACTCGGGCCCCGAAAGGCGCCGCGCCCGACACGTCACGATTGGTCGCGATCACCCTTCGCGATTTTCGCATCACCGATGGCCGCATCACCTTCGAGGACGAGCAGTCGCACGTCTCCGCGTCGCTGACGGGGCTCCACGAATCGCTGCGCGGAGACTTCGCGCGCGATCGGTTGATGCTCACGACGCGGACGCGCATCGACACCGCGTCGTTCCGTTTCGCCGGCGTGCCGTACCTCAGTCGCGTCCGCGTCGAATTGAACGCGAACGTGGACGCCGACCTGCGCGCGCGGCGATTCACCTTCGCCAACGATTCGCTGCGCATGAACGACCTCGTGCTGGCCTTCGCAGGCTCCGTCACCATGGGCGAACCCAACGTCGCGATGGACCTGACCTTCGCGACTCCGAGCACGGCATTCCGCGATATCCTCTCGCTTGTCCCCGGCGTCTACGCCCGCGAATTCAATCGGCTCCAGACGGCGGGCACGATGTCCACCACGGGGCGAGTGCGCGGCGCCTTCGGCCCCGCCGCCTTTCCTGCGCTCGCGCTGCGGGCGCGCGTCGCCAATGGCGCCTTTCGCGATCCGCGGCTCCCGCTCCCGGCGCGCGACATCTACCTGGATCTGGCGATCGACAATCCGGGCGGACACGTGGACAGTACGGTCGTGGACCTGAAGCGACTGCATGCGGTGATCGGCGGACGGCCGCTCGACGCGCGGTTCACGATGCGAACCCCGGTCAGCGATCCGCAGGTGGATCTGCGCCTCATCGGCGCGCTGAACCTCGTCGACGTCGCCCGCACGGTGAAGCTCGACGGCGTGAGCGAGCTTGCCGGCCTGGTGTCCGCCGACGTCGCCATGCGCGCCCGGATGTCCGACCTCGACGCCGGCCGATTCGACCAAGTGACGGCCGGCGGGACGGTGAATGTCTCGCGCCTCGCAGTGCGAGCATCGGCGCTGCCGCATGCCATCGCGATCGATACCGCTGCGCTGCGGCTCACCCCGCGTACCACCGAGCTGACGTCGCTCGCGGCGCGGATCGGTGCGAGCGACCTGCGAGCCGTTGGCTCGCTGGACAACCTGCTCGGCTTCGTGCTGCGCGGCGAGGACCTGCGTGGCAGTG
>JANLTI010000010.1:0-16523 GCA_031362845.1 Gemmatimonadaceae bacterium
TCCGCTGATCAACGCCGGCTCCTGCGGCACCAGCCCGATGGAGCCGCGAAGATCGGCGAACGAGAGCTGCCGGATGTCGACGCCGTCGAGCGTGATGCGACCACTGGTCACGTCCCAGAATCGCGGGATGAGCGAGGCCACCGTCGTCTTGCCGGCGCCTGACGGACCCACGAGCGCGACGACTTCGCCTGGCGCGATGGAGAACGACACATCCGCGAGCGCCTCGGGAAGATCGGGCGCGTACTGGAAGTGCACGGCGTCGAGCAACAGTGCGCCACGCACGGGCGTGCGCAACGCGGTCGGTGCACGCGCTTCGGCCACGGTCGGCACCATGGCGAGCAACTCGAACACGCGATACGCCGCGCCCACCGCTTCCTGGTAGCTGCCGAACAGCGATGCGAGCGACCCGACGGCGGCGGCGACCGTGATGGCGTAGAGCAGGAATGAGACGAGCGCCCCCGGCGTCAGCACACCTTCGAGCACCAGCAGGCCACCCTGCCAGAGCACGGCGACGACGCCCGCGAAGGCGGCGAAGCCCACGATGCCGAACAGGAGCGCCCGCATTCGGGCCCGCGTGATCGCCGCACTCACGACACCGCTCAGCAGCCCTCGGTACCGTCGTGTCTCCTCTTCTTCCCGCACGAAGCTCTGCACCGAGCGAATCTGCGAGAACGATTCGTTCGCCATGCCCATCGCCTCGGCGACCCGATCCTGCACGCCGGTACTCGCGCGTCGCAGCCGCCGCCCGAAGAAGATGGCCGAGCCGACGACCACTGGCACGACGGCGAGCGTTGTCGTCGTCAATCGCGGATGCGTGAGGGTCAGCAGCACGATGCCGCCGACGAGGAAGAGCGACTGGCGCGACAGCTCCGACAGCCAGCTGCTCATGAGCGTCTGGAGCACGGCGAGATCGGACGAGAGCCGGCTCGTGAGCTCACCCGTGCGACGCTCGGTATAGAAGCCCGGCGACAAGCGCACGAGGTGCGCGAACACATCCTCGCGGAGCCTCGCGACGACGCGTTCCGCTGTTCCGGTGAGGAGAAAGACCTGGATGAAGGTCATCGCGCCCTGGAGCGCGAACGCGAGGATCAGCCCGATGGCGATGCGATCGAGCAGCGCGCGATCGCGATGCTCGAACGCCGCATCGAGCAGGTGCCGCACGACGAGCGGAAATGCGAGACCCACCGCCGCGGCGATGACGAGGCAGACCGCGCAGACGACGAGACGGCCCGTGTACGGCCGCAGGCGGGGCACGAGCGCGGCGAGGGGCTTGATCGAGATCGGGCGCCGCGTCGTGGTGACGTCCGGCGGAAGCGGAACGGAGGAGGTCACGTCAGCGCGCTGCGCCACCCTCGCCGCGCAACCACAGCCGCACCGTGTACGGCGACTGGTTCATCGTGCGTCCCGCGCGCTCCTGCACATCCAGCCACTTGAGCAGCGTCTCGGCGCGCTCGGCACTCGTGCGCGGGGGCGATCCCCAGTCGTCCGCCGTCCAGGTGCGCACGTGCACCACGCCATCGGCGTCCGGAGCGCCGAGCAGCATGAGCGACTCCGGGGTTCCGCGGCCGGCACCGAGCAGCAGCGGCAGCTCGCGTGCCGCGGACGAGTCCGTGGAGCTCATGGGAATGCGAGACCGATCACGCCAGCGCCCGATCCACGACCATCGCCACGAACAGGAGGGCGAGGTACAGCAGCGAATACTTGTAGAGCGACCACGCGGGTTGCACGTAATCGGCGGCTCGCATCACCCGCACGACACCCAGCAGCAGCCAGCCGCCGAGCATCACCGCCGCGCCGAGATACGGCAGGCCGAGTGCACCGAACGCCACGGGCAGGAAGGTGATGGGCAGCAGGATCAGCGTGTACCAGAGCATGTTGCGCATCGTCTCGCGCTCGCCCCACACGAGTGGCGCCATGGGGACGCCGGCACGGCCGTAGTCCACCTGCTTGTTGAGCGCGAGCGCCCAGAAGTGCGGGGGCGTCCAGTAGAAGACGATGAGGAAGAGATAGATCGCCATCAGGTCGACGCGCCCGGTGACGGCCGCCCACCCGACGAGCGGCGGAAACGCCCCCGCCGCTCCGCCGATGACGATGTTCTGCGGCGAGATGCGTTTCAGCCAGCGCGTGTAGACGAAGACGTAGGTGTAGAAGCCGCCAAGGGCGAGTGCCGCCGTGAGGACGTTCGCAACGTGGGCGAGCAGGAAGGTGGCGGTCGTCGCACACAGGATGCCGAACGCCAGTACCGCCTCGGCGCGCATGCGGCCGCTGGGGATCGGCCGCAGCCGCGTGCGCGACATCCGGTCGTCGATGTCGCGGTCGATGTACATGTTCACCGCGTTGGCGCCACCGGCCATCAGGTAGCCACCGACGAACACCGCGAGCACCAGCGTCCACGCCGGCGCACCGGCAACGAACATGGGCGCGATGGTGGTGACGAGCAGGAGCGAGATGATTCGCGGCTTCGTGAGCGCGACGAGATCGCGGGCGAAGCTCGGCCCGGCCGGCGCCACGATCGACTCGTTCACGGTGGCCCGATCGCGGGCTCGCCGGCACCACTGGCGCGGCGAGCGAGATAGGCGAGCGCGAAGGTCGCGATCCAGATGCTCACGCCGGTGGCCTCGTGCAGCGATCGCAGCACGGGAGGCAGGCGCAGCCCGATCATTGCACCGGCGACGAGCCACTGGAGCACGCCGAGCGCCACCGCTATCGTCGCGGCGCGCCGGACCACGCGCGCCTCGCCCCGCTTGCGGAAGGCCATGACGAGGCCTGCGAGATGGAGCACGAGGAGGAAGGCGAGTACGCGATGCGTGAGCTGGACGTGGACGGCGCCGCGAATGACGTCCGGATTGGCGCCGCACAACGGAAAGCCGAGGCACGCAACGGCGGCGCCAGGATACTTCGCCGTCAATCCGCCCATCACGACGGCAAGCAGCGCCATGGCGGCGCCCACGACGGTGCCGCGCCTGGCCTTCCTGGATGCGCCTCCCATGCGAGCTTCGTCGCCGCCGAATCCGCCGGCGCGAATGATGGCGGCGACCAGTGCCGCCACGAGGCTCATTGCCACGGTCCAGTGCGCGAGTGTGGCGAAGGGAGCGTTTCCGAGCTTCACGGTGATGGCGCCGAGCAGCGCCGCCGACAGGCCGAGCCCGAGCGCGAGCGCAGCGGCGCGCAGCACGCCGCCGGGTCCACCCACGCCGGGTTGCGAGCGACGGCGCCAGGCGGCGGCGACGAGAACGCCGAGCGCGAGGATGAGAATGGACGCGAGGTAGCGATGAAAGACCTCGATCACGAGGTCGGGCCGGTCGAGTGGCGGAAACCAGTGGCCGTAGCATCGCGGCCAGTGGTCGCCGCACCCCATGCCCGAGCCGGAGATGCGGACGATCGCGCCGAAGACCAGATGCAGACAGGCGACACCGAATGCCGCGTATGTCGTGCGGCGCAGCGACGTCATGGCATCGCCTCAGCGATCGGCCCGCGCGAGTCGTCCAGCGCGGGGCCGCGGTGCATGGCGCGCCACGTGAAGACGAGGAGGACCACGAGTCCGAGTGCTGGTACCACGGCCCAGATCACTTCCGTCGCGCCGCGTTGTCGCGGCAGGCTCGCCGTCGACGTCGGGGCGTGGCGACCGCCACCCACCGAGCGGAGGATGCAGAACTGGGCGAACGCACAGCACGCCACGGACAACCAGAACAGCCCGTCGGCGAAGGAAGGTCGCATGCGCGGCAGAAGGACGGACGAACAGGTGTGGAAGAACCAGAAAGCTCACCAGCGAGAGAGCAGGGGTCAACCGGGCAAACCCTGACCGCGCATGAAGATTGGTGCGGTGCAGGCGCGACCTCTCCCCGCGACGGCACCCGGGCCGTAGCATTCGCGCATGTCGACCTCTTCTGCAGAATCAGCGCGCTCGCCGACGCTCAAGCGCCAACTCGGTTTGTGGAGCGCGGTGGCCGTGCTCATCGGTTCCACCATCGGATCGGGCATCTTTCGGTCACCGGCGGGCATCGCGGACAAGTTGCCCGGCCCAGTGCCGTTGATGGCCGTCTGGATCGCCGGTGGACTGTTTGCGCTGTGCGGCGCGCTCACGCTCGCGGAGCTATCGGGCGCCTTTCCGGAAACCGGCGGCGCCTACGTCTTCATCCGCGAAGGCTGGGGCCGGCTGGCGGCGTTCCTGTTCGGCTGGGCGGAGCTCACGCTCATTCGAGCGGCCTCGCTGGGCGCGATCAGCACGACGTTCGCCGAGTACCTCATGCGGGTGCGCGGCTACGATCCGTCGCTGGAGCCATATCGCACGTACGTGCACTGGGTTGCGGCGGTGGCGATCCTGCTCACGGCCACGTTCAATTACGTCGGCGTGCGGTGGGGGTCGCTGGTGCAGAACCTCACCACGCTGGCGAAATACGGTGGATTGCTGTTCATCATCATGCTCGCCTTCGCGCTTGGCTTGCCACAGACGGGCGGGCACTACACGCCGGCCGTGCCCGAGGGCTCGTTCCACATCGCGGCATTCGGGCTCGCGCTGGTAAGCGTGCTCTGGGCGTTCGATGGCTGGGCCGACCTGAGCTTCGTGGCCGGCGAGGTGAAGGACCCTCGCCGCACCCTGCCGCGCGCGATCATCATCGGCACGGTGGCCGTGATCGTGATCTATCTGCTCGCGAACCTCGCCTACCTCGCGGTGCTGCCGGTGGAGGAGATCCGTCGGTCACGGCTCGTCGCCGCCGATGTGGCCGAGCGACTGATCGGGGCACCGGGGGTGATCTTCGTGGCGCTGACGGTGATGCTTTCCACGTTCGGCACGCTCAACGGCACCTTGCTCACCGCGCCGCGCATCTTCTTCGCCATGGCGGATGACGGCCTGTTCTTCAAGAAGGTGGCGGCCGTGCATCCGCGCTTTCACACGCCGTACGTGTCCATCCTGCTGACCACCGGCCTGGGCGTCGTGTTCGTGCTGCTGCGGACGTTCGAGCAACTCGCCGACACCTTCGTCACGGCCATCGTGCCCTTCTATGCGCTGGCGGTGGCGTCGATCTTCGTGCTCCGGAAGCGGGCCTCATACGATCCGCCGTTTCGCGTGCCGCTCTACCCGATCGTCCCCGCGCTGTTCATCCTCGCGACGTGCTTCCTGCTGGGCAACGCGCTCCTCGACAAGACCAGCCGGTGGCCGACGATGGCGGTGCTCGGGATCATCCTGGTGGGAGTGCCGGTGTACTACCTGACGGTGGGGCGACGGTCGGATCGATCAACGCCTGCCTGATCGCGGACGGAGCAAAAGCAGCAGGAGAGCGTGAGGCAGGGAGCATGAAGCGGTGAGCGGTGGGCAATGAGTGGCATGCATCTCATCGCCCATGACTCACCGCTCGTGCCTTCTCGCTCCTCGCTCTCCTGCTACGCCGAGGAACCCATCGTCCCGACGCGTCTCACGTATCACGCATCACGATTCACGATTCACGCATCACGATTCACGGTTCACGGTTCACGGTTCACCGTTCACGCTGCCGTGAGTCGTCCCTCAAAAGATGCTGAGGTTGATGTACTTCCGCGGGTTCTTCTTCAGGTCCGCCAGCACGGAATCCGCCTGGGTCACCAGGCCGCGGAGGTCGCGGTAGAGCAGGGTGTCCTTGAGCAGCTTGCCGGCGTTCCCCTCACCACGCTCGATGCCGGCAATGACATCGTCGGCACGCTTGCTCGTCTGGTCGAGGTTCGCGGCAATGCGTGTCAGGCTCGCGCTCGACGTCTGGAAGTTCTTCAGCGTCGAATCGATCTTTGCCGAATCCACCGCGCTCGCGGCGCGACGAAACGACGCCATCGTTGCCGTGAGGTTCCGGTTCTGCTCCGCCGCGATGGCGTTGAGCTGGACGGACAGTTGCGCGGCGTTCGCCGACAGCGTGGCCGTACTCGCGAGCGAGCGCCGCATGTCGCGAATGCCGCCGCTCGCGATCAACTCGGCATTCAGCGTCCGCACCATCTGGTTCACCGTGCCGGCGATGGAGTCGACCTTGTTCTGGATCGCCTGGATGTCCGTCTCACCCTTGCCCACCGGCACCGTGTCGTTCGGCGCGAAGTAGATGCGGCTGGGTCCCGTGGGCGTGAGGGCGATGGCCGCGTCACCGAAAATGCCGATCGGCTTCACGCTCGCCACCGAATTCTTCGGCACCTTGATGTCGTTGTTCACGCGGAGGAATACGTCGAGATATCCGTCGTCGCGCAGCTGGACGTCGGCGACGGCGCCGACGTTCACTCCCGCGAGCAGCAGCGGCTGCCCGGGCTTGAGGTTCTGTCCCCACGCGAACTTCGTGTAGAGCGAATAGCCGGACGAGAGCCCGCCGCGCACCAGCCAGAGCGTGCCGAGCAACAGGATCGCCACCGCCGTGCTGAGAAACACTCCCACGAGGACTTCGTCGCGCCGTTTCATGTCTGTAGGTAAGGGGCCAGGATTGCCGCCGTCAACGTATCGAGCACCAGAATGGTCACCGAGGTGATGACGACGGCCTTCGCCGTCGACCGACCGACTCCCTCCGCACCAGCTTCCGTCACGAATCCCTCGTACGAGCAGATGAAGGCGATCGCCGCGCCGAACAGGGTGGCCTTCACGAGCGAGTAGACCACCTGGAAGGGACCGAAGCCGAGTCGCACGCCATCGATGAAGTCGTTCTTCGTCACCTCGGTGACGTAGACCGACACCAGATATCCGCTGAACAGGCCCGTGGCGTCGGCGAGAACGACGAGCGCCGGCAGCATGATGAGACAGGCGAGCAGCCGCGGCACGATGAGGAACGCCACCGGATCGTACGAGAGTGTCTCGAGCGCGTCGATCTGCTCCGTGACGCGCATCGTGCCGATCTCCGCCGTCATGCGCGCGCCCACGCGACCCGTGAGCACGAGACCGGTGAGCAGCGGTCCCAGCTCGAGCACCTGCATGAGACGCACGGACAGCCCGATGATGGAGAGCTGGACGCCGGGAAAGAGCTGATACCGCACCTGGATCGCAATGACGCCGCCGATGAAGGCGGCGACGATCACGGTGAGCGGGATCGAGCCGACCCCGATGCCGCGCATCTGCCGGATCGTCTCGGGGACGAACGTCGCCGGGTCGCCGAGGGCTCGCGCGATGTCGCGCAGGAAATAGCCGCGCGCGCCGATCTGCGCGAAGAAGGCGATGAACCCGCGTGTCACTCGACGGAAGAAACGAATCCCGCCGCGCTGCACGACGGGAAAGGTCTCCGTGCCGCGTGGCTCGTCCAGCCGGCCCGGCAGCGTCACGTCCGCACGCGAGTGAGCAGCACCATCCCCATCAGGGCGAACAGCGCATTGGGCAGCCACGGCGCCACGTCAGGCCAGATGAGATTCTTCCCGCCGAGCGGCTTCGTGAGCTGGATGAGCATGAGGAAGGTGACGGTGATCGCGAGACTGAGCCCGATGCCATACGCCGTGCCGCCGCGCTGTGTGCTGGTGGCGAGCGGCGCGCCGAACAGGACGATCACCAGACAGGTGACCGGGATGGCGATCTTCAGTCCCCGCTCCACGCGAAGCAGGTTGGCGTCGCCGCCCGATCGTTCCAGCGCGCGAATGAAGCGCGAGAGCTCGGAGTATCGCATTTCCTGCGGGTCTCGCGGTTTCGCCATCAGGTCCGCCGGCCGCTCCCGCATGTTCCGGTCGCGCAGCTGACGAAAGCTGACCACCATGCTCGGCGCGCTGTCGCGGATGACGTGCATTTCTCCCTGGCCCAGCGTCCACCGCCCGGTGGAAGCACTGAACCTCGCCGTCGCCGACGAGATCAGCACGGTGGGGTAATCCGTGCCGTTCCCCTTTCGTTCGATCTGGATCCGCTCGACGGTGCCGGTGGGAACGTCGAGGCTCTGGACCTTGTAGACGCGGCCGAACTCCGCGGCATAGGCGAAGTTGGAGCGCTGCGTGCCCGAGCGCACCTTGCTCTCCCGCAACAGGTCGTTCCTGCGCGCGTCGGTGATCGGCACGATCTCGGAAATCGCGAGGTCGAGCGCGGTGGCGAGCAGCGCGCCGATCAGGATGGGCGCCGTGAACCGGAAGAAGCTGACTCCCGAGGCCTTGGCCGCGGTGATTTCGGAGTGGCGCGTGAACGTCCCGATCGAGAACACCGTCGCGAACAGCACGGCGGCCGGCATCGCCATGAACATCGACTGGGGCATCCAGTAGACGTAGCTGAGCGCGATATCGGCCCGCGGAATCTGGCGGGTGAGATACGATTGCAGGTGATCGGTGAGATCGATGATCACGAGCAGGATCGGGAGTCCGATCGCCGTGGAGCAGAAGATCTTCATCCATTCGATGAAGACGTACTTGTCGAGCGGACGCACGATGGTCATGGCGCGCTCCGCGCGGGCGCCAGCGGACCGCGTCCGAACTTCGCCTTCAGTGCGTCGATCCGGTCGCCCCAGTGTCCGCCGCGGTTGGAGGTGGAATCCTTCCCCATCCGCAGCAGCAGCACGAGCCCGACGACGGTGAGGATCACGTTCGTCCCCCACATTGCCCAGAACGGCGCCACGAGACCTTCGTTGGCGAGCGATTCGCCACCGATGAGGCCCACGTAGTAGAGCGCGAACACGAGGAGGCTCACGCCGATGACGAGACCCACGCCGCCACGCGGGAATCGCACAGCGATGGGCGCACCCAGCAGCACGAAGATCAGGCAGGCCGCGGCTAGCGAGAACTTCTTGTGGATCTCGATGTCGTAGCGATTCCGGCCCCGGGTCGCGATGTCGAGCCGCAGCTTGGCCTCGGCGAGACGCGCCTTCTGGAGCTGCTCGTCCTGGACCGGCGATACGTCGATGCCTGCGGCGAGGGCTGCCGCCGCACGTGCTGCCTGACGCGCCACGGAGGCCGCGGCCTCCTGCTGCGCGGCCGGGGACGTGTCCGATGTAGCGGCTGGTGTCGTGGCTGGCCGATTTGCCGGGACGAAGCGGTCCGCGGCACGCCCACTCTGGCGCCACGCGCTGTCGCGCCGAGCGGTGCTCTGCGGCATCGATGACTGCGGCCGTGCGGACTGCAGCGAAGCGGCCTGCGCTTGCTTGACCTTGAGCAGGTCCACGACGCGGCAGTAGGCCCACCCGATCCCGCGTGGCTCCGGTACTCGACGCGGCACGCCGCCCAAGCTGCTCATCTGCTCGCGCGTGCTCAGCTTCCGCGCCAGGATGTCGTCGTATTCCTTCCGCGCAGCGCTGTACGTGCCTTCGGCCTGCCAGAGGCGTCGCTGCATTTCGCACACGCTCATCTCGCGGTCGCCCTTGGACGAGGTCCCCGCTTCGGTGGCATTGAAATCGTTCGCGACGTCCTTGATGCGAATCAGATCGTGCTTGAAGAACAGCCGGTTCAGCTGGCCCGGCTTGTCGGTCGACACTTCCTGCATCTGGCCCTTGTACAGGTCGAGCAGCAGGTCGCGCCGATTGCTATCGAGCCTGATCGCACCGTCGTCCGCGTAGATCGTACGGCGCCGCATGGGATCGGCGAGATCGTAGATCACCACCTCCCTCAGGAGATTGCGATCGCTGCCTCGATCGATCTTTCCCGCCTTGAGGTAGTACTTGCCCTCGGCGATGGAATTGATGACCTGCTCCTTGAGCAGGAACGTCGGCTTCGTCTGCGAGATGTCTTCCTGGAGCGTCTTGAGCCGGTGATTCGCGCGCGGGAGCACCTGGTCGTTGAACGCCAGCAGACCGAGCGAGCAGAACACGCCCCCGACGATGGCCGGCGACACGAGTCGCCAGGGGCTGACGCCGCTCGCGTTCAGCGCGGTGACTTCGTTCTCCCCGGCCAGGCGGCTGAACGCGTAGAGCACCGCGACGAGCACCGACATCGGAACGGTAAGCGCGACGGTGAACGGAATCGAGAGCAGGAAGAACTCGCCGATCACGGTCCACGGCAGGCCTTTTCCCACCAGTTCGCCGAACTGGCGCGAGATGAATTGCAGGAGCATGAGCGCCGTGAGCGCCGTGAGCGCAAACGTCAGGGGTCCGACGTGCTCTCTGAGTACGTACCTGCTGATGATCTTCACGTCTGGTCCCTGAGAGCGCGGCGTACGCGGAACTTCAAGAATCGCACGGAGTTGTGGCGTGCGGCGCAGTGAGTAAATTCCACTGCGCGAGCGACGGATTCAAGTGTTGCCGGCAAGTGATGGAGGTCGCGTCCCCGTCCCGGACCCTACGGATGCGCCTCCCGCTCGCGGCAATCAGTCTCTCTACCCTCACCAGGCCCGATCGTGCGGATGCTGACCTTTCTGCTCGTGTCACTTCCCCTGCTCGGCGCCTGCGATGCGTTGCCGGGCGCGACCGGCCCGAAGACGGCGTTCGACGGCAATGCCGCGATGGAATATACGAAGGCGCAGCTCGCGTTCGGGCCGCGTGTGCCCGGCACCGCCGCTCACGTGAAGGCGGGTGACTGGATCACGAGCATGATGCGGCAGCGCGCCGACACGGTGATCGAACAGCGCTTCACGCACCGCACGGCGGCGGGAAAGGAACTCGCGCTGCGAAACGTGCTGGCGCGCTACAAACCGGCGGCAACTCAACGCGTGCTCTATCTCGTCCACTGGGACACTCGTCCTACGGCCGACGCCGACCGTGTACTGGGCAACCGCGGCACGCCCATTCCCGGCGCGAACGACGGCGCCGCGGGCGTGGGACTGCTGATCGCGCTCGGTGATGCACTCAAGAAGACGCCGCCGGATCTCGGCGTCGACCTGCTGTTCGTGGATGGAGAGGACTACGGCGAGTCGTTCTCCCCGCCGTACACCGATGTCCTCCTCGGCTCCCAGTACTTCGCCGTGAACCTGCCGTCGCCCGGCTACCGGCCCATCTACGGAGTGCTCTGGGACATGATCGCCGACAAGGACCTCAACATCCTGCAGGAGGCGCGGTCGGTGACGTCGGCACCGGAGGTGGTGAGCCGGGTGTGGCAGAAGGCGGCCGAGCTGGGATATGCGAAGTATTTCATTCCACGCGTGGGGCAGGACGTGACCGACGATCACGTGCCCCTGCTCGATAAAGGGCTGCGCGTGATCGACGTGATCGATTACGACTACGGTCCACCCGCGCCCGGCGGCGGGGCCTCGCCGAACTACCATCACACGCTCGAGGACACGATCGACAAGATCTCGGTGCGGAGTCTTCAGATCGTGGGGGATGTGGCGCTGGCGCTTTTGACTGATGGGTAGGTGGGTAGGTGGGTAGGTGGGTAGGTGGCTAGGTGGGTAGGGCACGGCGTGCGGTGGTTGGTGCCGAGTGGCAGTGGTGTGATGACGTGGTGCGGAGCGGGGATCCTAGCTTCGCTCCCATGCCGACAGCTTCGGAGCAGAAGGCGCTCGCGTTCGTGGCCATCGTCATCCTGCTGGGTGGCGTGGTGCGGGTGCGCCGAGCGCGGGCGCTCGAGCCGGTTGCGCCGTCGGCGGCGGAGCAGCAGGGGCTCGCGCGCCAGACCTTTTCGGCCAACAGTCTGGCCACCGACCAGCAGGCCCTGAAGCAGGGCAAGCGTCGCCCTGGCGCGCGGGTGCCCAGGCGCCGACCCGATACGGTGCGGGTCGTCGGGGGTGTCGAGAGCGTGCCCTTCTCCAACGCTCGGCCGGGCTCGCCCACGGGCGCGCTACCCGGATGGCGGGACGGATTCCCGCCGCCCGGCCCTCGGATCGATCACGGCATCTGGGACCAGTCGGGTCCATACCGAGCTCCCTCGCTGGCGTCTCGGCCCGCGCAGGAGGCGGGGGCGATCGACCTCGATGCCGCATCCGCGAAGGAGATCGAATCGCTGCCGGCCATCGGGCCGGCGCTCGCGGGGCGCATCGTCGCCAACCGGGATTCGTTCGGTTCCTTCGGCTCGCTGGACGCCCTTGGCAGGGTGAAGGGGCTGGGGCCGGCGACACGTCGTCGCCTGGCTCCGCGCGTCACCTTTTCCGGTCAGGCGCGTCGTTAGGATGCGCCGGCTCCGTGCCGCCTGCCTCGTCGTTCCCGCCGACCTTTTTTGCCAGCGCCTATGGCTGCACCAGCCGCGACTACCGAACGCCTGGGTGATCTCCTCGTCCGCGAGGGGCTCATCACGCGTGAGCAACTGGACAAGGCCCTGCAGGAGCAGAAGCAGAACGGCACCCGCGTGGGCTACAATCTCGTCAAGCTCGGCTTCATCGCGGAGACCGAGCTCACGAAGATGCTGGCCCGGCAGTTCAAGATGCCGGCCGTCGACCTCTCGCGATTCGAGGTCGATCCCCGCATCGCCAAGCTGATCCCGGCCGATCTCGCGATCAAGCATCTGGTCCTCCCGCTGAAGCGCGATGGCCGGACGCTGACCGTCGCCATGGCGGATCCGACGAATCTGGGGGTGCTGGACGACCTCAAGTTCATCACGCGCTACGACATCTTCCCCGTCATCGGTGGAGAGTTCACGCTCAAGAGCGCGATCGACAAGCTCTACGACAACTCCGCCGACAGCCAGGTCGCCGACCTGTTGTCGGTCATCGACGACATGGAAGGCGACGTCGAGGTCGTGGAGGAGAAGGAAGAGGACGTCTCCGCCGCCGCGCTCAGCGCCGCGATGGAAGATGCGCCGGTCGTGAAGCTCATTAACGCCATCCTCACGGATGCGGTGAAGCGCGGCGCGTCGGACATTCACTTCGAATGCTTCGAGCACGACATCCGGGTGCGCTATCGCGTGGACGGCGCGCTCCAGGAAGTCATGAAGCCGCCCATGAAGCTCAAGGCCGCCTTGATCTCGCGCTTCAAGATCATGGCGCAGCTCAACATCGCCGAGCGTCGCGTGCCGCAGGACGGCCGCATCAAGCTGAAGATGGGCAACAAGGTCATCGACTATCGCGTGTCGACGCTGCCGACGCTGTTCGGCGAGAAGATCGTGCTCCGCATTCTCGACAAGGGAAACCTGACGCTCGACCTCGAGAAGTTCGGGATCGAGCCCAAGGCGGAGAAGGACCTCATGGAGGCGGTGTCGAACCCGTACGGCATGGTGCTCGTCACCGGCCCGACGGGATCGGGCAAGACGACGACGCTGTATTCCGCGCTCTCCAAGGTCAACAACATCGACGTCAACATCATGACCGCCGAAGACCCCGTGGAGTACAACCTCTACGGCGTCAATCAGGTGCTCGTGCGGACCGAGATCGGCATGACCTTCGCCGCGGCGCTGAAGGCGTTCCTGCGGCAGGATCCGAACATCATCATGGTGGGAGAGATCCGCGACCTGGAAACGGGCGGCATCGCCATCAAGGCGGCGCTCACGGGCCACATGGTGCTCTCCACGCTGCACACCAATTCGGCGCCGGAAACGGTGACCCGCCTGCTCGACATGGGTCTGGAGCCGTTCAACGTGGCGTCGGCACTCAACCTCATTCTGGCGCAACGGTTGCTCCGCCGCATCTGCAACTCGTGCAAGACGCAGTACACGCCCACCGATCTCGACTTCGACGTCGCCAAGGTCAAGCCGACGACGACACTGCGCGAGCTGAAGTTCACGTCCGAGACGATCGAGAACGCGAAGTCGCGCGCCACCAAGGAGGCCGCGCCCTTCCTCGCCAACG
The DNA here is from genome assembly GCA_031362845.1 of Gemmatimonadaceae bacterium. Classification (GTDB taxonomy): domain Bacteria; phylum Gemmatimonadota; class Gemmatimonadetes; order Gemmatimonadales; family Gemmatimonadaceae; genus AG11. The sequence continues at coordinate 13,547 of JANLTI010000010.1, forward strand.
CGACGATCGACACGCCGGTCTCCGCGCTCGGCTACTTCAAGGGTCGCGGATGCGACACCTGCAACGGCACAGGCATGAAGGGTCGCCAGGGCGTGTACGAAGTCATGCCCATGTCGGCCCACCTGCGGAAGCTCGTGCTCCAGAATGTCGGCGCGGCGGAGCTGCGCGACGCGGCGGTGGAGGAGGGTATGCTGACGCTGCGCATGGACGGCTGGATGAAGGTGATGAAGGGCATCACGACGCTGGAACAGGTGGTCCGGGAGACCTCGGCGTAACGGCCGCGACTGTAGCCCCGGACTGACTTGATCGTCTCTCAGGTGAGACGTGAAACGTGAGAGGTGAATCGTGCGCTGCGTTCGCAGTCACCATTCACGTCTCACGATTCACGGTTCACGATTCACGGTTCACCGCATTTCGCTTCTCCGCTTCGTCCCGGAATTAGATGACCGCACCCGCCGTAATAGCATCCAGCGTCAACCTGCGCGTCCTGCTCGAGGAGATGATCGAGCGAGACGCGTCCGATCTGCACATCACGGCGGGCGAGAAGCCCAAGATGCGCATCGATGGCGAGATCCAGAGCTCGAAGCTGGAATTCGTGATGACGCCGAAGGACACGATGCAGCTCGCCTATTCGGTGCTGACGGAAAACCAGAAGAAGCGGTTCGAGATGGAGGACGAGCTCGATTTCTCGTTCGGCATCCAGAACCTGGCGCGCTTTCGCGGCAACTGCTTCAAGCAGCGCGGCTGCGTGTCGATGGTCATCCGGCAGATCCCGTTCTCCATCAAGACGTTCGACGATCTCAAGCTGCCCGACGTGATCCGGAAGATGGCCGAGCGTCCGCGTGGCCTCGTGCTCGTCACCGGCCCCACGGGCTCGGGAAAATCCACTACCCTCGCCGCGATGATCGACAAGATCAACAAGGAGCGGAAGGGACACATCATCACGGTGGAAGACCCGATCGAGTTCATCCATCGCCATCAGGGCTGCATCGTCAACCAGCGCGAGGTGGGGACGGATACGAAGAGCTTCCAGGCCTCGCTCAAGTACGCCTTGCGGCAGGACCCCGACGTGATCCTGATCGGTGAGTTGCGCGACCTGGAAACGATCCAGGCGGCTCTCACGATCTCGGAGACCGGTCACCTCGCGTTCGCCACGCTGCACACGAACAGCGCGGCCGAGGCGATCAATCGCATCATCGACGTCTTTCCGAGTCATCAGCAGAGCCAGGTGCGGGCGCAGCTCGCGTTCGTGCTCGAGGGGATCATCACGCAGACGCTGCTGCCGAAGGCCAAGGGTCGCGGCCGCGCGATGGCGGCGGAGATCCTCGTCGTGACACCGGCGGTGCGCGCCCTCATCCGCGACGACAAGATCCACCAGATCTACAGCACCATGCAGTCGGGCAAGAAGTTCGGCATGCAGACGATGAACGACGCGCTCTACAATCTCTACATGAGCCGCGAAGTCGCCGAAGAGGAGTGCCTGCGCGCCTCGCACGACCCGAACGAGTTCCTGCGCATGATCGGCAAGTTGAACGAGAACGAGGGCAAGCCGAACGCCAACGGGGCACAGGCGGGAAAGCGGTAACACAACCCGTGCATCGTGAATCGTGAAACGTGAATCGTCACTTCATCCAGTCGACGTTCCGTCTCACCGCTCACGATTCACGATTCACAACGTGAGGTCCTAGGATGCCTGCATTCACATACACCGCCCGCGCCCTGAACGGCGATCTGCGCACGGCGACGATCGACGCGCCGAACCGCGACGATGTCATCACGCAGTTGCGCAAGCAGCGGCTCAACGTCGTCAAGATCGATGAGAAGAAGGACGCCGACCGGACGAAGAAGAAGAAAGGTGGCAAGATCTCGATGCGCGACATCGTCATCTTCACCCGTCAGTTCTCGACGATGATCAACGCCGGCCTGCCGCTCGTGCAGGCGCTCGACATTCTCGCCAAGCAGAGCGAGAATCCGGCGCTGAAGGACGTGACGAACGCCGTCGTGTTCGACGTCGAGAGCGGCAACACGGTGGCCGACGCCTTCCGCAAGCATCCCAACGCGTTCAGCGACCTGTACGTGAACATGGTGGCGGCCGGCGAGGCGGGTGGTATTCTCGACACCATCCTCATGCGCCTCGCGACGTTCATGGAAAAGAACGACGCGCTCGTGCGAAAGGTGAAGGGCGCGATGATCTACCCGGGCGTCATCTCGAGCGTCGCGGCGATCGCGATCTCGGTGCTGCTCATCTTCGTTATCCCGACCTTCGAGAAGATGTTCGCCAGCGTCGGCCTCGCGTTGCCGCTGCCGACCCGCGTCGTGATCTCGATGTCCAAGTTTCTCACCGGGTACTGGTGGGCGGTCATCGCCGCCGGCGTCGCGCTGTTCTACTTCGGCAAGAACTACTATGCGTCGAATGACGGCAGGCTCGTCATCGATCGACTGATGCTGAAGGCGCCGGTGCTGGGGGATGTGCTGCGCAAGTCGGCGGTATCGCGGTTCACGCGAACGCTGGGCACGCTCATCGGATCCGGCGTGAGCATCCTGGAAGGGCTGGAGATCACGGCGAAGACGGCGGGCAACCGCGTCATCTCGGACGCGATCATGGAATCGCGCGCCAGCATCGCCGGGGGTGAGACCATCGCGGCGCCGTTGCAGAAGAGCAAGGTCTTTCCGCCGATGGTCATCAGCATGATCGCGGTCGGCGAGCAGACCGGTGGTCTGGACGAGATGCTCTCGAAGATCGCCGACTTCTACGATGAAGAGGTGGACGCGGCGGTCAGCAACCTGCTCAGCCTGATGGAGCCGGTGATGATCGTGTTCCTCGGCGTCGTGGTCGGTGGCATGGTGGTGGCGATGTACCTGCCGATCTTCGACATGATCAACGCGGTGCAGTAGACGCGGGAGGGCGGTAGGACACGGGGGGCCCCGCGAGAGATCGCCGGGCCCCCCGAGTCGTTAATTTGATGCGGCGCGGCCC
>JANLTI010000037.1:0-5084 GCA_031362845.1 Gemmatimonadaceae bacterium
AGTGTTCTCGCGAACGACGCGCGCCGTCATGGTGGGTGGGTACCACCACAGCCCGTTCGTGCGCATCACCGTGAAGGGCGCGATCGTCACCCTCTCCAAGGAGAAGGCGGTGGCGGACAGCTTCGCGCAGGCGGGCAAGTCGGCCGTCAGCGGTGAGACGACGAACGACGGATAGGCTTCGCCGTCACGCTGCCACCGGTTCCACCACCCGTCCGTCGAACAGCGCCACTTCACGATCCGCGTGCTGCGCATACCGCGAATCGTGCGTCACCATGCAGACGGTGCTGCCGTTCGCATTCAGCTCGCGCAGCAGCTCCATCACCGCTTCGCCGTTCTTCGAGTCCAGATTCCCCGTCGGCTCGTCGGCCAGCAGAATCGCCGGATCACCAGCCACGGCTCGCGCCACTGCGACACGCTGCTGCTGTCCGCCGCTCAACTGCGCCGGAAAGTGCTTCGCCCGGTGTGACATCCCCACCCGCTCGAGTGCCGAGGCGGCGCGATCCCGGCGCTCGCTCGACGGCATGTCGCGATAGGTGAGCGGCAGCTCGACGTTCTCGAACACGCTCAGGTCGCCGATGAGGTTGAACGCCTGAAAGATGAAGCCGATCTGCCGGTTGCGAACGCGCGCCCGGTCCACCGGCGCAAGGCCGGCGACTCGCTCGCCCGCCAGGGTGTACTCGCCAGCGGTGGGAGTATCGAGCAGTCCGAGGATCGACAGCAGCGTGGTCTTGCCACACCCGGACGGACCGCTGATCGCCACGTACTCACCCTTCCGGATCTCGAAGTGCACGTCGGCCAGCGCGTGCGTCTCCACCTCATCGGTGAGGAACACCTTTCGGATCCCCCGGAGACTGATGAGCGCCGCCCCGCCGTTCCCATCCGTCCCGCCAGTGCTGCCGCTGTTGCCGTTGCTCGATGCCATGCTGGAGCCCTCCTGGAAATGCGTGGTCACTTGATGCGCACCCGGGCCACGGTCGCGTACTGCGACATGTCCGAGACGATGATCCTGTCGCCGATCTCGAGGCCCCGAACGATCTCGATCACGTTCACCGAGCTGCGGCCCAGCACGACCGGCACTCGCGTCGCCGCCTTGCCGTCGTCCACGACTTTGAACAGCGATGCCGACCCCGAGCCCGCGCTGAAGGCGGGGCGTCCGCTGTAGAGCACGTTGGTGAGCGTCTCGATCACGATGGTGCCGTCGATGCTCAGGTCCGGTACCGCGCCTGCCGGCAGCGCGCCGTCGAGCACGACGTCGACGGTCACGCTGCCGCCCTGGGCCGAGGGATCCTTGCGCGTCACGTGGCCGGCCACCAATCCGTTGCGCGTGTCGATGCTCGCCATCTGTCCGATCGCGACGTCCTTGGCCTGACTCTCCGGAATCCGGAGGACCGCCTTGAGCTTCCCGGGCTGCACCACCTTGGCGAGGGTGGTGCCTTCGGGCACCCACTGTCCGAGTTGCAGCGTGAGATCCTGCAGCACCCCGCGCTCAGGAGCGCGCACGCGCAGCGACTGGAGCCGGTTCTGCTGATTCACCGCGATGGCCTTCAGCTGCTGCACCTGACTTGACTGCGTGGCGATCTGCGCGCCGATGGCCTGTTCCATGAGCTTCAAGCGCTCCTGCTCGACGCGCAGCCGCGTCGTGAACTCTTCGGCCTGCGCTCGCTTGTTCTGCGCGTCGAACGAGGAGATGAGCCGGCGCTTCGCCAGTGTATCGGCGGCCGCGACCTCCTGCATGGAGCTCACGTACTGCGTGCGCGTGCTGGCCACGACGCCCTGCTGGGTGAGCAACTGGCTGCGGAGATTCGTATTGAGATTGAGCAGCTCGATCTGCGCCTGCCGCACCTGCTGCTCGGCCTGCATGGTCTGAATCTGGAGATCCGGATTGCTGAGCTCCAGCAGCAACTCGCCGGCGCTCACCTCCTTCCCGGACTCCGAGGCCAGCCGCTCCACGCGCGCACTCGCCTGCGCGGTGATCCAGCGGATGTGTTCGGGCACCAACGTTCCCGGCCCTCTCACTTCGCGCACCACGTCGCCCCGGCGCACGCTGTCGATCAGCACGGCCGAACGCTCGATCGACTGCGACGCGGGATCGAGACTCAGCGTCCAGGCGGTGACGGCGACAACGACCAGGACGCCGCCCGCGATCATCGCGTTGCGCCGTGTCTTCGTCGGTGGGGTGCGGACGATGTCCATGCGCGATCGGCTCAGTCGTACCGGAGGGCGTGCATCGGGTCCACCAGCGCGGCGCGACGGGCGGGGATGAACCCGGCCGCCAGGGCAACGCACGCGAGCAGCACGACCGCAAGCGCCATCGCGCCCGGGTCATGTGCCTCGAGCTCGAACAGCATCGAGCGAGCCGCTCGCCCGAGCCCGAGTGCACCGGCAATCCCGATGGCTCCGCCGACGAGGAGCATGATGCCAACCTGCCGCATGATCAGGCGACGTACCCTGGCGCTGTCGGCTCCGAGCGCCATGCGCACGCCGATCTCGCGAGTTCGTTGCGTGACCGAGTACGACAACACGCCATACAGCCCCACGCCGGCCAGCAGCGTGGCGAGCAACGCGAACGCGCTGGACAGAATGGAGATCATCCGTTCGAGGAAGACGTTCTCCTTGACCTGCTGCGTCATCGTCTTGAGTTCCTCCACCGGAAGGTTCGGGTCGATCCGCTTCATGGTGGATCGGAGGGTGCCGAGCATCTCCTCGGGTGGCAACGACGATTGCGTGTAGAAGAAGAGGCCCCCCGCGCCGCTGTCCTGCCGCCAGGGACGGTAGAACACCGGGGGCACGGAATCCTTCACCTCACTGTACTTCACGTTGCGGACGAGCCCGACGATCTGGATGTTCAACGAATCGTTATCGTCATCGCCCATGAACTTGCCCACGGCGTCGCTGCCGAGCTTGAATTTCCTGGCGAATGCTTCGTTGACGATGGCCACGCGCTGCGCGCCCAGTGCATCGGCGGCCGTGAACTCGCGACCGGCGATGAGTTGCACGCCGAACGTCTTGAAGTAGTCCGCACCGATCAGGTTGAAGCGCGCGTCGCAGTCCACGTCCGGGCCGCACGGGAACCCTTGGACGTGCACGTTGTTGCCCCAGTTGTCGCCGCTGAGGAGGGGGACCATGCCTTCCGTCACGCTGGTCACGCCGGGCACGGCGGCCAGCTCCTGCGCCACACGATTGAACAACACCGCACTGCGCACGCTGTCGTAGCCGGTACGCTGCGGGACGATCTGGAAGGTCGCGATCCTGTCGACCTCGAGGCCGAGATCGACCCGGCTCACGTTCATGAGACTGCGGAGAAAAAGCGCCGACATGATGAGCAGGCCCATGGAAAGTGCGATCTGCGCCGTCACCAGCCCGGCGCGAAAGCGCGCTGCCGCGCGACCGCCGGCAATCTGGCCCGCGCCGGCGCGGATGGCACTGATCAGGTCATCGCGCGTACTGTGCAGGGCGGGGAACAGGCCAAAGACGATGCCGGTGATGACACTCAGAACGGCGGAGAACACGATCACCGTGGTGCTGATCGAGAACGACATCACCTCGGACGCGTCGGGTGGCAACAGTGCCCGGATGACGCTCAGCGTCCATTGCGCGACGAACAGCGATGCGAGGCCGCCAACGAGCGCGAGCAGCACGCTTTCCGTGAGGAGCTGCGCGAGCAGATGACGGCGTGTGGCGCCAAGGGCGAGGCGCACCCCCATCTCGGTGGCGCGGCCCGCGCCGCGCGCAAGGAGCAGGTTGGCGATGTTCGCGCAGGCGATGAGCAAAACGACGCCCGTCACGGAGAACAACAACATGATGGGAGTCTTCGCTTCGCGATGCATCGAACTCTGCCCGCGGGCGCCCGGCTTGAGAATGAGCTTCTTGTTCTTGAAGCTCTGCATCGTCTTGTCGCTCATTTCCTTCTGGAGTGGCGCCTCCACGTCAGCGAGAATCGGCCCGTATACGGCGTTCATCGCCGTCGCGGCGGCCTCCTGCGACATGTCGGGTTTGAGCCGCGCGAACAGGTAAATCCAGTAGTTGCGGCGGTCGTCCCACTTCGTGAACCGCTGAACCTCCCCGCGCATCGAGAGGGGCAGGTAGATCACGGGCCGAGCTCCTGCCGTGGTGCCATCGAACCCCCGTGGCGCGACACCGACGATGGTGAACGACTTGCCGTTGACGATGATGGGCTGCCCGACGACGCCGGGATCCATGCCGAACTTGTCTTCCCAGAAGCGATAGCTGATGACGGCGACGAAGTGGGCACCGATAACCTTGTCGTCATCCGTGCTGAGCAGCCGCCCTGCGGCGGCAGGGATGCCGAGGACGGGGAAGTACGAGCCGCTCACGAGCGACCCTTCAGCAGCGGTCGGCTCGTTACGCACGCTCAACGACATGCTCGTGAGCCGATGTGCGGCGACTCCGGTGAATGGCGTGCCCGACCGCTCCAGATCGCGGAACATGGCGTAGCTGAACACCTCGGTGCACTCCCCCGACTGATTGCACGAATTGGAGCCGGGCATCGGTCCGGGCGCCGACAGGTTCACCAGGCGACTCGGTTCTCGTACGGCGAGCGGGTGCCAGAGGAGCTGGTCGAACATCGAGAAGATGGCCGCATTCGCTCCGATGCCAAGCGCCAGGGACAGCACGGCGATGGCGGTGACGAACGGCGTCTTCAACAGCATCCTCGCGGCGAGCGTGAGGTTTCGCATTCGGTGGCGGGCGGGGGGATGCGACTCGACGGCAGCGGGACACCGCTCGTTCGACAGTGCGGAGCCTGTGAAGGTTGGTCTCCGCTCGCGTACGGACGCGTGAGCGACACGGTTTCATTCATCAGCCGAGCCGTAACGAAATCGCGGCCCGCCCCGCCACGCGGCGGGACGAACCGCGACATCCTCCCCTCCGGCCCCTACTCGCTGATCGACTTCCGAGGTGGCAGCACGATCCGAGGCACGCTGCGACGCGTCAGAAGTTCGTTGAATGTCGTCACGTCGGTGGCAAGCAGGGTGTCCAGTGCCCTCAGGTGCGTCTGCAACTCGCGCGCGAGCAGTCGCTGGACCTCGAGGTGCTGGTCCGTCGGCTTGAAGTCGCTGCTCGCC
>JANLTI010000053.1:0-14096 GCA_031362845.1 Gemmatimonadaceae bacterium
CGCGGCCACCACCGCCGCATCGACGGCCGCCGCCGTGGAAAGCGGCGTGCGCGCGATGACTTCTCCGCTTGCGGGGGCGTGGACCTCGAGGGTCGGTCCGTCGCCCGGCACCCACTCGCCGCCGATGAAGTTGCGGACGAGGCCGTGGCGTGGAGACAGTTGGGTTTTCGGAGCAGGATGGAGGGAGGTGGCCATTAGTATTTCATACGGAAGAGTGGGGGCGGGGTCAAGAACGGGGCGTGCGGGGCAACGGGCCGTACGGGCCAACGGCCGTACGGCGAGAGGCGTACGGCGCGTCGTGTGGCGGAGCGCGTGCGGCGGGCGGCGATAGGCTTCGGAGCGCGCCCGCCGCTGCGCGGCGGCCGCACGTAACGGACGGCGGGAGGGAGCGGGCGTTCCTGGAGATGGCGTCTCAAGTCGCGCAGCGACGACGAGTCCCGCCGGCGGAAGGAGCGCACGCGACCGGGTGAACGGACGGCCGTACGGCGAGAGGCGTACGGCGCGTCGTGTGGCGGAGCGCGTACGGCGAGCGGCGATGGAAATCGGAGCGCGGTCGGCGCAAGCGCCGTCCGCCCGTGATGGACGGCGGGAGGGAGCGGGCGTTCCTGGAGACGGCGTCTCGAGTCGCGAAGCGACGATGAGTCTCGCCGTCGTAGGGAGCGCACGCGACCGACCGGGCGCACCGATGCCAACCGCCGTCGGAAGGAGCGCACGCGACCAAGCGCGACCCTTGACGGAACATACGCCGCACCACATAGACGCATGCACCACTGACGTTCTCACTCACGACGAACCCATGCCGATGCGCCGCTCGCTCCTTCTCTTCCCCATCGCGCTCGTTGCTCTCTTCACCGCCGCGCTCCCTCGACCGAGCGACACCAACTCGCCCGCCACACTCGCCGCGGCCGTGCGAGCACTCGTGACCACGGCGCGCCTCGAGCAGCACAGCCGGCGTATCGTCGAGCACGAGCGGCTGTCGGGATCTCCCGGCGAGAACGCCGCGATCGATTACATCGCCGCCACCCTGCGCGCCGACGGAGTGCCGGTGGAGATTGATACCATCCGCGCGTATGCCAGTGACCCCATCTCGGCCACCGTCGAACTGCTGCGCCCGGACGGCACCGTCGACCTGGCGCCGAAGAGCATCACCGTCGCCTTCTCCCGCACCGTCGCCGGTCTCGAGGCGCCGCTCGTCGACGTCGGTGACGCGCGAAACCTGCCGGAACTCGACGCCGCGACGGGCGCGCAACTCGGATTTGCGCCCGTCGGGTCGACCCCCGTCCGCGACGTGGAGCCGACGCCGGGCACCAACCGCGGCGATGGGCGACCCGTCGTCGCGCCTACCCTCACGCGCGCGCAGCTCGAGCAGCGGCTGCGCGGCGCCATCGCGCTCGTCACCGGCACGCCCGGGCCCGAAGACGCCTGGAAGCTCCAGCAGCTCGGCGCCGTCGGCGCAGTGTTCGTGAATCCGGGCGAACGGCTCAACGACCTGATCGCCACGACGGTGTGGGGCACTCCTTCCGCACGTGACGCACACCGCATCCCCAAGCTGCCCGTCGCCGAAGTGAAGCGCAGCGATGGCGACGCCATCCGCGCGCGCTTCTCCGACGGCGCCACGCGGCGTGTACGCATGAGCGCCGAGACTCGGCAGGGATGGAAAACGCTGCGACTGGTCGTGGCCCGTGTCGCCCCAGGCATGGATGCATCGCCGAACGCGCCCTACGTGCTGTTCGGCGGTCATATCGACGCGTGGTACCACGGCGCCACCGATGAGGGCGCATCGAACGCCACGATGCTCGAGCTGGCGCGTGCCTTTCACGCGCAGCGCGCACAACTTCGTCGCGGACTCGTGGTCGCGTGGTGGCCGGGCCACAGCAATGGCCGATACGCCGGCTCCACCTGGTTCGCCGATCACCACTTTGCCGAATTGCGCGACCGCGCCATCGCCTACGTGAACGTGGACGGCATCGGCCAGATGGGCGCGAAGACATTCACGGCGGCCACGACGGTTTCGCTTGCCGCGCTCGCCACCGACGTCGTGCGCACGCGCACGGGTGTGCGCGACCTGCGCGTGAGCCGTCCGGGCCGCGACTCCGACCAATCGTTCAACGGCATCGGTCTTCCGCTCCTTCAGCTCAACGAGAACCGCTCCGCGGAGGACGGCGGCTATTGGTGGTGGCACACGCCTGACGACACCTTCGACAAGATCGACTTCACGGTACTCAAGCGGGACACCGACCTCTATATAGATGCGATCGCCGCGTTGACGGCCGCACCCGTCCCGCCCATCGACGCCGTTGCCGAAGTGACCGCGCTCGGCACCATGCTCACGCAGCGCCAGGCAATGTCGGGCGGACGACTCGATCTATCCGTCGCGCTCGCGCGTCAGGCGCGACTCTTGTCACTGTTGCGCGAGATTCAACCGCGCCTGACGACGAGTCGTACGAGTGGCGACGCCGGCCTCGCGCTGGTGCGCATGCTTCGGCCGGTGCACCGCGTCATCTACACACTCGGCGGCGAATATCACCCCGACCCCGCGGTCGCCTTCGGCCCCTTACCCGGCCTGTCAGGAGCACGCAGCCTGACCGGACCCATGAGCGACGACGACCGCGGATTCACCCAGACGTCCCTCGTGCGCGAGACCAATCGGATAGTGGACGCGCTGGATGAGGCAGTCGAGCGTGCAGAGGTGGTGCGACGCGAGATTAGCCGATAGAGGATCGCCGTACGGCGAGAGGCGTACGGCGCGTCGCGCGGCGGGGCGCGTGCGGCGAGAGGCGGGAATTCGGAGATGATGCCTGATTGGATGACGACCTGTCCCGCCCACCATCCAACCGCCCCTTTCCTTATTCCCGCCGCACGCCGTACGCCGCACCCCTCACGACGCGCCGCACGCCTTTCGCCGTACGCGAAGTTATCACCGTCCCCCAATCGAGAACGCCACGAGTTCCGCACTCTCCCCACCCCCGCTCGCGATCACGATGTACTGCCGCCCGTCCGACGACCGATAACTGATCGGGTTCGAATACCCGCGGCCCGCCGAGAGCGTGTGCTGCCAGAGCACTCGACCGTCGCGCGTGTCGAGTGCATACAGCACGTTCCCACCGCCCGTGCCGAACAGCAGCCCGCCCTTCGTCACCGTGACGCCTACCGCGCCGGCCACTCCGAGCGGTGGCAGTGCCACGTCCTTGAGCAGTGGATGGCCGCGTATCGCCGGCGTGTCGCCGAACGTGATTTGCCAGCGCTGCGCGCCCGTATTCAGGTCGATCGCCGTCAGGTTGCCGTACGGCGGCTTGATCAACGGAAGCTGCTCGGGCGGCGCGTGGTCGGCGCCGCCGGAGTCGGGATCCACCGTCAACCCGAGACCGCTGTTCACCAGGTCCACAGTGTAGTCGAACCCGATCGTGTCGTTCGGCACTCCCTTCCTGATGCGGTAGAGCACCGGGTTGTTCGTCCCCTTCACGAACAGCGTGTGCGACTCGGGGTCGTACGCCGTGCTTCCCCATCCGGCGCCGCCGATGGAGCCGGGCATCACGATTGTCCCCTGCTCCGATGGCGGCGTGAAGATCGGGCCGCTCCGGTACTTCCTGAACACCTCGAGTGCGCGGCGCTTCAGCTCCGGCGTGAAGTCGAGCAGGTCGTTCTCGGTGACCTCCTGCCGCGTGAACGGCGCCGGCCACGATGGCATGGGCTGCGTCAGTGAGGCTCGCTCGCCCGGCACGTCACTCGGTGGTACGGCGCGCTCGGTAATAGGCCAGATCGGCTTGCCGGTCACACGATCGAAGACATAGATCCACGCCGTCTTGGACGGCACGGCCACGACGTCGCGCGGCTTTCCCTTCCACGTGATGGTCGCGAGCACGGGAGGCGCAGGCAGATCGTAGTCCCACAGGCCGTGATGCACGATCTGGTAATGCCACACGCGCTTGCCGGTGCGCGCGTCGAGCGCGACGACGGATTCGGCGAACAGGTTGTCGCCCTTGCGGTCGCCGCCATACCAGTCGTTGGCGGGCGTGCTCACGGGAAGAAAGACAAGGCCACGCTTGGCGTCGAGGCTCATCGGCGCCCACACGTTGGTGTGCCCCATGTACTCGTACGACCCGTTCTCCCACGTGCGCCAACCGTACTCACCGGAGTCGGGAATGGTCTTGAAGCTCCACACCCGCTTGCCAGTCCGTGCGTCGAACGCCTGCACGTCACCAGGCGGACCGTGCGGATATCGCAGCCGGTCACCCACACCGTTGCCGACGATGACGATGTCGCCGTAGACGACCGGCGGCGAGGTATTCGTGTAGTGCAGCTTGTTCACCGGCCGTCGCAACTGCTTCACCAGGTCCACTTCACCCGCGGTGCCGAACGAGGGAATCGGCTTGCCGGTGCGCGCGTCGAGGGCGACGAGCTTCCACCGCGCGTTGATGAAGACGCGTCGCTCCGTCCCGCGTGACCAGGTGGCGATACCGCGATGCACGAAGCCCGTGCCGTTCGACGGTTGCCCCGCGCGCCAGACTTCCGGATCGTACTTCCAGTATTCCGCTCCGGTGCGCGCGTTCAACGCGGCTACCTGCGCGTAGCCCGTGGAGAGGTACATCGTGTCGCCGATCACCACCGGCGACGCCTGGAACAGCCCCGGTCGCGCCGGCTTCTGGTTCGGTCCCGCGGGAATGGCGCGCTCGCCCGTCTTCCATCTCCACGCGACCTGCAGTTGCTGCACGTTCTCACGATTCACATCCGCCAGCGGCGACCACCGCATGGCGCCATGATCCCCGCTCGGCGTCGGCCAGCCCACGCGCTGCGCCGCCGCGGGAAGTGCGACGGCCGTCACGAGCACAACGGCGCTCGCGACGGACCATCGGATCACGGATACCTCCGCGCGGGGCCGGTGGACGAGGGCGGCTGCCGGTGGACGACGCCACCCTTCATCACGAACGCGACGCGCATGAACGACTCCGCATCGGTGCGCGGATCTCCATCGAATGCCACGAGGTCGGCCTGATATCCCGGCGCCACGCGACCGATCTCCGCGCCCAGTCCCATCGATTCGGCCGAGAGCGACGTCGCCGACGTGATCGCATCTACTGCGGACTCGCCATTCTCTCGCACGCGGCACACGAGGTCGCGCGCGTTCTGCCCATGCGCGCCGGCCACGGCATCAGTGCCATACACCACCTTGAGCCCCTTCACGGTGCGGTAGCGCTGCACGAGCGCACGTCGCAGGACGAGCGCCTTCTCCATCGCCGTGAAGCCTTCGTCGTTGTAGTTCCCTATTCCGCGGAACCACTCCTTGTGGTCGAGGTAGTTGCGCGATACCAGTTCGCACTGCGGCTCGAAGTACGTTCCGGCTTTCGCCATCATCTGCAGCGCCTCGTCGTCTGCGAATACGCCGTGCACCACCTGCGTGCACCCTGCACGGACCGATGCCTTTCCGGCCGAAGCAGCGTGTGCGTGCACGATCGTCCGCAGGCCCACCGCTTTCGCCTCGCCGCACGCGGCGTCGATCTGTTCCTGCGTCATCGTCTGCACGCCGCCGTCGCGGATGCTCTTCGACGCGAAGATCTTGATCACATCCGCGCCCTGCGCCTTGAACTGACGGACCACCATGCGGATGGAGTCAGGCGTCCCCGACCGCTCGTTGAGCGACCCGAGCGACGTCAGTACCCGCGGTCCAGCGATGACGCCTCGCGCGATCGCATCGCGCACCGCCTTGTCTTCCATCCCGCCGATGCTCTGCACGGTAGTGAACCCCGCCTGCAGCATGCGTTGCGCGTTGCCGGCGGCATTGATCGCCGCAGTGCTCTCGTCGTCGCCATCGCCCCGCTGGTGCAGTCGGTTCTTATCCGTGATGTACCATCCAAGGTGCACGTGCGTGTCGATGAGCCCGGGCACGAGCACGCGTGTACCGAGGTCGATGTCGGCCCTGCCCCGCGCCGGCCGCAACGCGACGATGCGACCGCCGCGCACCACGACGTCCGTGTTGCGACGCGTCGCGCCCGTGCCATCGATGATCGTGGCTGCGCGCACGACGATCGTGCTCGTGTCACCCGCTTGGGCATCCATCCGTGATGCACTGGCCGTCACGGCCAGTGCACCACCGACGAACAGCCGTCGCCATGACGATCGGCTGGTGCTCATGGGGTCAGGTTCGGATTGGTGTTGGTTTCCTCGCGCGAGACGGGAAAGCAGGTGTTCTGGCCTTCCAGATACGACGTCGCGCCCGGAATCTCGAGCGCGTCGAGCGCGCCTGGAGTCTGGCTCGCCGTCCAGCGGCGCATGTCGGCCAGCCGGCGCCCTTCGAGCCAGAACTCGATGCCGCGCTCCTGCTTGAGCAGCGTCCATGCATCGGCCAGGGTCGCGGGGCGAGCAGCCACAGGGGCGCCGGCGCTCGCTCGGTTCGCATCGATCTTCGCCATGGCCGTGGCGATGTCACTGTTCCGAAGCGCAGCCTCCGCCTCGATCAGTCTCGCCTCGCGGCCCGACACGAGCGTCACGCCTGCGGTCTGGGTGAGGTACTTGGACTGCGGCCACCACGGCACGCGGCCCACTGGCGGAAAGGCGCCCGCGCCCGTGAGTGCGGTCTGCGTGTAGGCGACCCGCGGATCACGCGAGCTGTCATAGTACTTCGCGTACCACGTGCCCCACACCGACGTGGCCTTGTAGAACGATTGCGCCGTGGATGACCACATCGTGCGATTGTAGCCGTACTCGTCGACGTTCGAGTAGTAGGGCATCAGGTACTTGTACGCCGTCGGTACCCTCGCCGCATCCGACACGGCGCCGGTCCAGTCGCCGAGGTCCACGCGCACCTGCGCCCGTCCGGCGTATGCGGCGTTGACGAGATTGGCTGCGGTCGTCGCCGTTGCTCCCGTCGTCGCCGCTGATGCGGCCGTCGCCACCGCAATCGCGGCGGTGAACGCCGATTCGGCGCGCACGAGGTTGTCCCGTGACGGAGTCGCCGGACCTCCGTCGACGATGCTGACGCACATGGCCTCTCCGAGCACGCGGTAGGTGAAGCCGCGCCAGATCAGTCCCTGCGCCGCCACCGGATGCTTGGCGAATGCCGCGTCGCCAAGCACGCTCTTGAGCCGGATGATGGACTGGTCCGACAGCCAGCGCGCGCGCGACAACGAATTCCACGGCGTGCCCTGCTCTTCCGTGACGAGGAAGCCCACCCAGTTGCGCGGCTCGATACCGAACTGTCCGCTCTGCCCGGTGGGGAACAGCTCGCGCGCCGCCACCGCGCTGTGCAGCACCTGGTAGTTCATCCCGTCGCCCAGCGTGAAGGCGACGCCATTCACCTGGGCGACGAGCGAGAGCGTATCGGTGAGGAACTTGTCGGCGGTCGGTCCCGGGTTGGTGACCGAGAAGTCGCACGCGGTGACCGACGCGAGCACCGCGGCGAGTGCGACACCGCGCAGGGCATGGCCACGCGAGGCGCGGCGGGTGTGATATGTGTGCATGGAATAGGCTCGGTTAGTAGGTGAGACGGACCGACATCAGGAACGTGCGCGGGATCGGGATGCTGCCACCCACGCTTCGTACCTGCTGCGCCATCCCCGATTGGTTGTTGAAGCCGCCCGACGTCTCCGGGTCGATCAGTGAATCCTTGGCCTTCTTCCACCAGAAGAGGTTCTGCCCGGAGACGGACACCTGCGCGCTCGATGCGCCCCCCATTTTGAGCGGGAAGGAGCGGCGCAGCGTGAGATCCCGAAGCCGGAAGAAGTCCAGCGGGAAGATGGCGTAGTCGCGATTGGCGAACGCCGACATGCAGCGGGCGCGAATGGACGCGGGCACAGTCGAGAGATCGCCCGAATCGATCGCCGGATACGCGTTGAAGCACGATGGCCAGCGGATGCCGCGGACGATCGCTTCGCCGTCGAGCAGGCTGTAGGCGAATGCGCCGCCCTGATATTCGCCGCGTGTGGAGAGTGAGAAGTCGCCGGGCAGGGTGAAGCTGCTCGTGCCCGTGATGGTGCGCGTGGGGGTATTCGGTCCACTATTGCAGTTCGCTTGGCGAACCGGTGTGGCGAACTCCGTCGGGTTGGCGACGCAGAAGCCGCGGATCACCGGTACGGGCGATCCTTCCACGACCCAGCCGTTGTTTCCAATCGTGAACGGCGCGGCGCCACCGAGGCTCAGCACCTTGCTGTGGTTGGTGGAGTAGGTGAAGCCGGCATCCCAGCCGAAGTGCGGTCGCTGGATCAGCGTGGCATTCACGCCGAGCTCGACGCCGTCGCTCCGCAACTTGCCGACGTTCTCGAGCTGACTCGCCCACAGTCCTTCGGATGGGGCCTGGCTCACGGCGAACAGTGCGTCCTTCGTCGTGCGCTGATACCAGGTGAAGTCCACGTTCAAGCGCCCGCCCAGGGTGGACGTCTCGAAGCCCGACTCGATTTCCGAGGTGCGCTCGGGTCCGAGCTCGTCGTTGCCGAGATTCCGCGGGATGAACGCGGCCACGCCGCCCCAGCTGTACGAGCTCCAGGTGCGCACGGCATCGAAGGCGCCTGGTGCACGACCGCTCTGACCATAGGCAGCGCGCAGCTTCATCGTACCGAGGCTCTTGGGCCAGAATGATTCATCGGAAACGACGTACGAGCCGCTCACCTTGGGGTACATCTGGAGGCCGAGGCTCTGGCCGAACGCACTGTTGCCGTCGAATCGCGCGCCGAGGGTGAGGAAGTACCGATTCTTGTAGTCGAGCACGTCCTGCACGAATAGTCCGGCGTTGATGACGCGGCTGCGATCTTCCACACCGAGCGAGAGCGCACCGTTGGAGACCGTCTGCTCACCGGGCCCCGGGAAATCGCGGGAGCCGGCGGCGACGTTCACCTGGTCCACCGCAATCGCCTGGGCGCCACCGGAAAGACTGGAGCGAAGGTCACGGAAGAGCGCGTGCGACCAGGTGGCGGCGTAATCGGCAGTCGTCGTGCGGCTGGAATACCGGCCGTCGCTGATCTGCCCCTTGGGCACCGTCGCGAAGCCGTACGGCATGTAGTTGCGCGTCTCCTGCGCGGCCAGGTCGTAGCCGAGGATGAGGCGCGTGGAGAAGTTTTCCTTCGGCTGGTACTGCAGCGTGCCGCCGGTGACGAGATGATCGATCCGACTGGTGAGCTGAAAGTCGAGCACCCGTCCGATCTGTGCCGGGTCGGCAGATCCGAAGTAGTTGCGATCGCGACGCGACGCATTGAGCGTGAGGCCCGCGGCCGTTCCGCCCGCGGGCGTTTTCGTGAGGTTGTTCGTGCTGAACGACGTGTTCCACTGTACCGTGAGATCCTTGCGCGGCATGACGCTCAGGTTACCGCGCACGCTGGACTGCGTGGCTTTGTCCAGCGGAAGCACGCCCGTCTCGTTCGTGGTGGCGCCCGACACGAAGTACTTCGCGTCGTCACGTCCGCCGTCGAGACTGAGGACGTACTTGTGCTTGTAGCCGGTGCGAAGCCACGGATCGAGATACAGGTAGTCCACCGTGCCGTACGGGTTGACCTCCTTGTCCGGGATGACGAGATCCTTGCCCTCGAATCCCTGCGTCGGCCCGAACTTGGGCGTCTGGCTCATCGACTGGTCGGTCTGGAACGTCCAGCGTGATGCACCGGCCTGTCCGCGCTTGGTGAAGATCTGAATGACGCCGGACGCCGCCTCCGTCCCGTACAACGTCGTGGCCGCAGGACCCTTGATCACTTCCACGCGGTCGATGTCCGACGGATCGATGTCGTTGAGCGGGCTGTACACGGTGTTGTCGCTGTTGCCCGCATAGCCGGTTGGAAAAGTGTTCTTCGGAAAGCCGTCGCTCTTCACGCGAACGCCGTCCACGTAGATGAGCGGCTGATTGCTTTGCGTGGCGGACACGTTGCCGCGCAGTCGGATGGATGCACCGCCACCGACGCCGCCGCTGTTGCCCGTGACGGTGAGTCCGGTCGCCTTGCCCTGGAGCAGGTTGTCCACCGACGCCGGCACTTCAGCGAGCGACGTGACGTCGATCTGCGAAATGGCGTTGCCCACTTCGCGCCGGCGTGCCGCGCCGGGCGTGCCGGTGACGACGATCTGGTCCAGGCTCAGCGACTGGCGCTTGAGCGTGATGGTGAGCTCCGTCGTCTGGTTGTCGACCACGGTCACCGAGCGCGTGAAGCGCTCGAAGCCGATCATCCGTACCTGCACGGTGTACGTCCCCGCCGGAACGTTCGCGAAGGCAAACACGCCGGCGTCGTTGGACTGCGCGCCTCGTGTGCCGAGCTGCACCTGCGCGTTGCCGACCGCGGCGTTGGTGCCCTCGACGACGACTCGGCCTCGCACAACGCCGGCGGGTCGCTCCGGCCGCGCGGTGCGGCCCGATCGCTCTGCGGCGCGCGTGATCGCGACGTCCGAGTAGCGGACGGCGAGCGATTGCCCGGGCGTCGGCACTGCGTGAAGGATGGCTGGCGCGAATCCCAGCAGGGACAGCGCCACGAGGAGACGAGGCGGTTGCGGCATTGCGGCTCTCACGGGAAGGGGGGTGGAGCGGGGCAGGGAAGACGTCGATCTGGCGTACGGGCCGGGCATTCCATACGTTGAGAAATAGTTCCGCGGATTGTTCCCAATATTAGATGCAATTAATGTTTTCGGTCCGCAAGAGTGAGTTGCGGGCACGACGGCCACGATTCCTTCCGGGAGCTCGTCGACGATGACGGAGCGACGTCGCAGACAGCGGGCGAACCGATGAAGCGAGCCGCCCCGGCTCCACCTCGGCGTGAGTTCGTGAGCGAGGCGTACGAGCGCCTGCGCGACCTGATCGTCCAGGGCAAGCTCGGCCCGGGCGCCCGGCTCATCGAGACCGAGCTCTCCGAGCGGCTCGACATGAGTCGTACGCCGTTGCGCACCGCGCTCTATCTCCTCGCCCAGGAAGGCTATCTCGAGTCGTCCAGCGAAGGTCGTCAGTCGAGGTTGTCCGTCGTCGCACCGACGCGCGAGGATGCCGCCGAAGTCTTCAGCATCGTCGGAGAGGTCGAAGCCCTCTCGGCGCAGCGCGCCGCGACCCTGCCGAAGCCGAAGCGATCGGCGCTCGCGACCGAGCTCCGGTCGCACAACGCGGCGATGCGCGCAACCGCAGCGCGGAAGTCGCCCAACCCGGCTGACACGATCCAGGCCGATGGGGACTTCCATCGGGCATTCGTCCTCGCCGGCGCTGGCCGGCGACTGCTGAGCTTTTTCCGGTCCGCGAAGCCGCACGCGGACCGCTGCATCTACTTGTATTATGCCGCGTTGACCGATGACATCATCGCGTCCACGCAGGAGCACGAATCGATCATCGACGCCATCGCCACTGGCGACGCGCAAGCCGCGAGGCGTGCCGTCAAGGCCAACTGGCGTCATGCCGCCCAGCGCCTGGCGAAGTCCATGACCGCGTTCGGAGAGCGCGGAGTATGGTAGCACAGCAGGTTGGGCTATAGAATCGTCACTGATCACGGTCAACTGCCCGGCAGGAGGAGAGCGCGAGAGCTGGCAGCAGGAAGCGATGAGCGATGGGCAATGAGTGGCATGCCACTCATCGCCCAATGCTCACCGCCCCTCGCTTCATGCTCCCGGCTCGCTAGCTGTCAGTGACAGTGGGCAGTGCTGGCGAACTACGTTTGCAGTCTAGAGCTCCCCGTTCACCGTTCACCGTTTCTCTCATGCCTCTCTCCCGTCGCGCCTTCCTCGGCGCCCTCGCTGCCGCCCTGCCCGCCGCCGTCCTCGTTCGCCACGCGCATGCCGCTGCCGTCGACGAAGTCGCCGCTAGCCCCCGCACGCTTCAGGCGCTCGGTGAGGCGGTATTGCCGTCGGAGCTCGGGCGCGCCGGTACGCTCGCCGCGGTGAGCGCATTCCAGCGCTGGATCGCGGGGTATCGCGAGAATGTCGAACTGGTACACGGCTACGGTACCTCGGCGCTCGCCACGTCAGGGCCGACACCGGCGACGAAATGGGCGGCGCAGCTAGACGCGCTCGACCGGACCGCGCGAGCGGACGGCGCACGTTCGTTCGCCGCGCTGCCGCTCGAGCGGCGCCGAGCGATGGTACGTCGCGAACTGACCGCGCTGAAGGCGGATCGCATCGGTGCCGCGGGACGTGCGCCACACGTCGCACTGGCACTGCTGGCGCACTGGTACGACACACCTGACGCCACCAACCGGTGCTATCAGGTGAAGATCGACAAGGAGAACTGTCGCCCGCTCGCTGCGTCATCGCGCAAGCCACTGCCCCTCGCGGGTGTGCGCGCATGAGCGCGTTCACGAAGCGCACCGTGATCGAGAGCGATGTCTGTATCATCGGCTCCGGCATCAGCGCCGCGATGGTGGCCGACCGGCTCGCGCGCACGACGACGGGCAAGATCGTCGTCGTCGAAGCGGGCGACGAGGCACCTCCACTGGGACAGCGATACGCGCTGCGCGAGCGAATGCTGGACTATGGCGAAAGCCCGTGGCCGAACGATCATCTGGACGGCTACGAGATGGAGGGGCCACTCCAGTCGCGCTCAATGCAGGTGGGCGGGCTCGCCATGCATTGGGGCGGCGTGACACCACGCTTCAGCCCCGAGGACTTTCGCACGCGGTCGATGTTCGGTGTCGGCACCGACTGGCCGATCTCGTACGACGAGCTCGACCCATTCTATCAGGAGGCGGAAGAGCTGATGGGCGTGGCGGGCGAGCAGGGCCCCGCCGCCATGGATCCGCGCGGAAAGCCATTCCCCATGGCGCCCATTCCGTTGACCTACAACCTCGGCCTGCTGAAGGAGTGGACGGCCAAGGCGGGCATCACGATGTGGAGTCAGCCGGTGGCCAAGAACTCCCGGCCGTACGCGGGGCGGGCGGAATGCTGCCGCAACGATACCTGTTCGCCCATCTGTCCCATCGGCGCGAAATACTCACCGGACTTCACATGGAGCCGGCTGCGTGCGAAAAATCGCATCACGCTCTACCCGCGCACGCTGGTGCGGAAGCTCGTCCTGCACGACGACTCCATGCGCATCGCGAGCGCGCAGTCGGTGCAGCGCAATGCGAAAGGTGCGGACACCCCCGTCGAGTTCCGCGCGAAGACGTTCGTCATTGCGGCGGGTTACGTGTGGAGCTCGCACCTGCTCCTGCTCTCGGCCAGCTCGCGTGCGCCGGCCGGACTCGGCAACCGCACGGGCAACGTCGGCAAGTATCTCGCGGGCCATCGCAACCAACAGGCCTTCATCTCGCTGCCGATCAAGTTGTTTCCCGGCATCAACGGCCAGCACTCGCTGCTGACGAAACAGTTCATGCGCAGCCCAGCGGGTCAGCAGTACCTGCGTCACGACCTGCGCGTCTGGGAGTCGACGTTCGATCGCGGTCCGCGACTCAAGGGCGACGATGGCGCACTGATGCTGGGCGATGAGGTCATGCGCGACTGGCGCGATCGCACGCGCACTGGTGTCGCGCGCGTTCGCGCCTACTACGACGTGATCCCGGACCGATCCAGCGAGCTCACGCTCGACGCCACGCGAAAGAATGCGTGGGGAGACCCGCTTCCCAAGCTGGCGTTCCACGATGCACCGGAGTCGGCCGCACTCCGCGAGCATTCGGTGAGCACCATCCAGACGCTGTTCCAGAAGATGGCGAGCGCCGGCGGCGGCACGGTGATCCAGAGAGAAGAGGACGATGCACGTGGTTGGCAGGACCATCCGGCCGGCGGGTGCCGCATGGGAGATGATCCGGCGACGTCCGTCGTGGACAAGTGGGGACGCGCACACGACCACGAGAACCTGTTCGTCGTGGGCGCGCCGACGTGCGTCTCAGCCGGCTGCGCCAATGGCACCCTCACGTTCACTGCGCTCGCACTGCGCTCGGCATCCGAGATCGCACGATAAGTTCGGGTGCGCCGATGCTAGACCGGCGGACGGCCGTACGGCGAGAGGCGTACGGCGCGTCGTGTGGCGGAGCGCGTGCGGCGGGCGGCGATGGGATTCGGAGCGCGGTCGGCGCGAGCGCCGTCCGCCCGTGATGGACGGCGGGAGCGAGCGGGCGTTCCTGGAGACGGCGTCTCGAGTCGCGGAGCGACGACGAGTCCCGCCGGCGGAAGGAGCGCACGCGACCGACCGGGCGCCAGAGCGGTACGGCGAGAGGCGTACG
>JANLTI010000082.1:0-14358 GCA_031362845.1 Gemmatimonadaceae bacterium
CGCGGCGGCTCGGCGGAGGCGATCAGACTTCCATGATCTCGGCCTCTTTGGCCTTGATCATCTGGTCGATCTTGCCGATGTAGTCGTCGTGGACCTTCTGCAGGTCCTTCTCGCCGTGCTTCACGTCGTCCTCGCTCACGCCGCTCAGCTTCTTCAGTCCATCGCGCGCGTGCGTCCGGGCGTGGCGAATGGCGATCTTGCCGTCCTCGGCGAGCTTGTGCACCACCTTCACGAGCTCCTTGCGACGCTGCTCGTTCATCTGCGGCAGCGGAACGCGAATGGCCCCGCCCTGTGCGGACGGTTCCAGCCCGAGATCGGAGTCGCGGATGGCTTTCTCGATCGCCTTCACCTGCCCCTTGTCGAACGGGGTGACGAGAATGGTGCGGGGCTCCGGCGCGGCGATGCTCGCCACCTGATTGAGCATCATCTGCTGGCCGTACATCTCGACGCGGACCGTGTCGAGCATGTTCGGCGACGCCTTGCCGGAGCGCACCGACGAGAACTCGCGCTTGGCGGCGTCGAGCCCCTTTTCCATTGAGGTACGGCAGTCCTTCAGGATCTGTGGAATAGTGCTCATCGGACCAGGGTGCCGACGCGATCCCCGCGCACTGCGGCGACGATGGCGTCCGGTTTATGGATGTTCAGCACGATCAGGGGCAGCGCATTTTCCTTGCAGAGCGTCACGGCGGTCTGGTCCATCACCTTCAGCTCCTCCAGCATCACGTCCCGGTAGCTGATCTCCTCGTAGAACTTCGCGTGCTTGTCCACCTTCGGGTCGGCCGAATACACGCCGTCCACGCTCGTGGCCTTGATGATCACTTGCGCCTTGATCTGGATCGCGCGCAGGACGGCCGCCGTGTCGGTGCTAAAGTACGGGTTGCCCGTGCCGGCGGCAAAGATCACGACGCGCCCCTTCTCGAAATGGCGCAGGGCGCGCCGGCGGATGTACGGCTCCGCCAGCTCCTCCATCCGGATGGCGGTCATGACGCGCGTCTCCATCCCCTTGCGCTCGAGGATGTCCTGCACCGCCAGCGCGTTGATCACCGTGCCGAGCATCCCCATGTAGTCGGCGCTGACGCGATCCATGCCCATTTTGGACAGCTGCGATCCCCGCACGATGTTGCCGCCGCCGATCACGAGCCCGACGTCCGCACCGGAGCGCACCACCTTCTGGATCTCGTCGGCGATGCGGGCGATGGTGTCGAAGTCGAAGCCGAAGCCCCGCTCGCCAGCGAGTGCCTCACCGGAGATCTTCAGCAGTACGCGCGAGTAGCGGAGCGTGTCGGCCACGATCGCCTACTCCTGGCCGATCTGGAATCGCGCGAAGCGACGAATGGAGACGCCGGCGCCTGCCTGTTTCACCAGGTCGCTGATCGTCTTGCTGTCGTCACGCACCCAGGGCTGATCGAGCAGGGTGACTTCCTTGAAATACTTGTCGATGCGGCCGCCGACCATCTTCTCGATGATGTTGGCGGGCTTGCCGCTCGTCGCCGCCTGCTCCGTGAAGATGCGGCGTTCGCGCTCCACCAACTCAGCCGGGACGTCATCGCGCGTCACCGCGACCGGCACCGTGGGCACGCCAGCCGTGACGTGCTCCGCGATCGTGCGGGCGAGCTGCTGCCCCGCGTCGCCGGTGACACCGACAAGCTCGACGAGCGTGCCGACCTTGCCGTTGTGATGCACGTAGGCGCCGACCGAACCGCTGCCGCCGAAGCGGGCGTAGCGGCGCAGCACGATGTTCTCACCGATCCTGCCGGTGAACTCCTTGAGCGCGTCGCCCAGCGTTCCGGTGTCGCCGAACTTCGCGCTCATCAGCGCGGAGCCCTCGGCGGTCGGCACGGTGCCGTCGGACGTACCATCGGCGAGCAGCGCCGCGGCGATGCGATCGGCGGTCTGGCCAAACACGTCGTTGCGGGCGACGAAATCCGTCTCGCTATTCAGCTCGACGATCGCACCCGTGCGTCCGTCGGCCGTCGACTGCGCCACGATCTTGCCCTCGGACGCCGTGCGGCCGGCCCGGTTTTCCCCGCGCGCGATACCCTTCTTGCGCAGCCATTCGACGGCGGCGTCCATGTTGCCCTGATTCTCCTCGAGGGCCTTCTTGCAATCCATCATGCCAGCCTGGGTGCGCTGGCGCAGTTCGGAGACGTCCTTGGCGGTGTACGCAGCCATCGTTCGCGAGTCCTTAGGTGTCGTGGAAACGCCGCCGGGGAAGCCGGCGGCGCATGAATGGTAATCAGTCTGGCATGGAGATGCGCGCGCGGTGGAGCGGGCATCTCCGGTCACGTTGCGCACGTGCTACTCGGCCGCATCCTCGCCGGCGGCGTCGCCACTCTCGGTGGGCTCGCCGTCGGGGCCCTTGAGATGCGCCGCGATGGCTTCGGGCTTCGCGCGACGACGGCGCGGGCGGCGCTTGCGCTTGTCATCGCGGTCACCGGCGGCCTCGGTCCCACGCTCGGAGCTGTACGTCATCTCGCCTTCCTTCCCGTCTTCCGGCTCGTCGCGGGACGGTGCCTCGCGACGCGCTTCGGAGATCGTGTCGGCGATGGCGCGCGTGATCAGCTCGACCGATCGGATCGCGTCGTCGTTGCCGGCGATCGGCACCGTGATCAGGTCCGGATCGGCATTGGTGTCGACGATGGAGATGATCGGGATGCCGAGCTTGTTGGCCTCGGCGACGGCGATCTTTTCCTTCTTGGCATCCACGACGAACATGAGGCCAGGCGTGCGGGTCAGCGTCCGGATACCGTTGAGGTACTTGGACAGCTTTTCCTTCTCGCGCGACATCATGAGGCGCTCCTTCTTCGTGTAGTTCGCCCACTCGCCGCCGTCGACCGATCCCGCGTCGAGCTCCTTGAGCCGGCGCAGCTGCTTCTTCACCGTCTGGAAGTTGGTGAGCAGGCCACCGAGCCAACGCTCGGTGATGTACATGGCGCCGGCGCGCTCGGCTTCGGACTTCACGATGCCCGCGACCTGCGGCTTCGTGCAGACGAACAGGACGCTCTCGCCGCGGAGCACGACATCGCGCACGAGCTTCTGCGCGATCTCGATCTGACGCAGGGTCTTCTGGAGGTCGATGATGTGGATCCCGTTGCGCTCCGCGAAAATGAAGCGGCGCATCTTGGGATTCCAGCGCCGCGTCTGGTGTCCGAAATGGACGCCGGCGGCGAGCAGGTCTTCGAGCTTGGGCAGCGACTCAGGCATGGTGAATCCGGTTGGTTGGTCGTCCGCGATCCGTCATCGTCTCGACCCACCGGCGAACCGGCACCGGGCAGAGACTCAGGACGCGTGAGAGATGAACTACGAACTGCTGCTTGTCGTGCTGAGCGAACGCGAAGGACCTGCACGTGCGGGTCCTGCGCTTCGCTCCGGACAGCAAGCCGTCTAGCGCTTGCTGAACTGGAACCGCTTGCGAGCCTTCGGACGGCCCGGCTTCTTGCGCTCGACGGCTCGCGCGTCACGCGTGAGCAGGCCGAGGTCGCGCAACTTGCGCCGGTGCGTCTCGTCCATCTTCACGAGCGCGCGAGCGACCGCGAGCCGGAGGGCGCCAGCCTGACCGCTCTGGCCACCACCGTTCACGTTCGCCTTTACGTCGTACTGGCCGAGCCGATCCGTTGCCGTGAACGGCTGCTGGATGCTCGTGACGAGGGCAGGCCTTGGAAAATAGTCTCCAAGTGTACGCCCATTAATGTCCCACTTGCCCGAGCCGGGCTTGATGTAGACGCGACAGACGGCCTCCTTGCGGCGGCCGATCGTGTGCGTGATCTGCGTATCGGGCATGTCTTACTTCGCCTCGGCTTTCGGGAAGGTCAGCGTCCTGGGGCTCTGGGCAGTGTGCGGGTGCTCGGCGCCGGGATAGACGCGAAGCTTGCCACGCAGCACCTGACGCCCGAGTGCCGTCTTGGGGAGCATGCCGAACACCGCCTTCTCGATGATGCGCTCGGGGTGCTTGGCGAGCATGCTGGCGAACGGCGTGAACCGTTCGTGGCCCATGTAGCCGGTGTGGCGGAAGTACTCCTTCTGCTCCGCCTTGCGGCCGGTGACGCGCACCTTGGAGGCGTTGATGACGATGACGCCGTCGCCCGTGTCCATGTGCGGGGTGAACATCGGCTTGTGTTTGCCGCGGATGATGCGCGCGATTTCGGTCGCGAGGCGCCCGAGGACCATGCCCTCGGCGTCGACGACATACCAGTCCTGCTGGATGTCGGTCGGCGTTGCGCTGAACGTCTTGAACATGAGAATGACAACGCGAAAATGAGTCCTTCGCCTCACCGGTGCGTGATGCAACCCGGGTCTCGGCCGCCACTCAAGGCGTTTTGGGGCAGACTCGCAACTTAGGCAGGCTCGGCCTCTCGGTCAACCGTAGCGCTCACAGTCGGTTAGGACCGCGCCCCATGTAGCGCTCGGGGTAGCGCCCGCCATTCCCGCGGAACGACTAGCGCGCGGGGCTGCTCCGCTTCGATCTTTCCCCCGTGCTCGACAGCCTCCGGCCTGCCCGAAGAATTCTCCTGGCCGACGCCGACGCCTTCTTCGTCGCCGTGGCGCGCATGGAGGATCCCGACGGCGCGGGTCGCGCACCCCTGCTCATCGTGGGCGGAGCGGCCGGCAGCCGCGGTGTGGTCTGCTCGGCGTCCTACGAAACGCGCAAGTTCGGCGTGCGCTCGGCGATGCCCATCGCTCGCGCCCTGCGACTCTGTCCCGACGCGATGTGCGTTCCCGTGCCTCGAGGCGCGTGCTCGCGGATGCATCGGGCGATCCGCGCCGTCCTCGAGCGGTGGGCGCCCCTCGTGCAGGCGGCGAGCATCGATGAGTGGTACCTCGATCTGGCCGGCACCGAGCGACTGTACGAGGGCGCGTCGCTGGACGCCATCGGGCATCTGATTCGAGACGCCGTGCGTGCGGAGACCTCGCTGTCCGTCTCACTCGGCGGCGGAACGTCCAAGCTGATCGCCAAGCTGGCGGTCGAACGCGCGAAGCCGAAGACCGGCGCGACTGGCGTGTTCGTGGTGGAACCCGGAGCCGAACTGGACTTCATGCGCCAACTCGCACTCGCCGACATTCCGGGAATCGGGCCGAAGACGACGGCACGCCTTGCCGAGCGAGGGCTTCGGCGGGTGGAAGATGTCCTCGCGCTCGACTCCCCCGCGCTGACGAGACTGGTCGGCGATCGAGAGTCAGAGTGGCTGGCCGAGCGCGTGCGCGGACTGGACGACGGGGCCGTGGAGGAGCGAGACGGCGCGAAGAGCATCAGCCGTGACGAAACGTTCGACGCCGACATCCATGACGACCTGTTGCTGGAAGGCGAGCTCACCGAACTGGTGGGCCGCGCCGCGGCCGAACTGCGGAGCGAGGGCCTCACCACGCGCACCATCACGGTGCGGATCCGCGACAATGATTTCACCACACGTCAGGCCAGTCGGACGGTGGACGAAGCTCTGACGTCTGACCGTGCGCTGTTTCCCATCGCACGGGCCCTGTTGCACAAGCTGCGGAAGGCGCGCCGGATTCCGGCGCGGCTGCTCGGCGTGAGTCTCTCCAGCTTCACCGCACCCGGACCGCGGCAGCTCGCACTATTCGACGTGTCGACGCCGCCGCTGGAGACGCGGAAGGACGTGGCGGTGTCGCTCGCGATGGATGCGGTGCGTGCCCGGTTCGGGCGCGATGCGATCGCGCCGGGACGGAAGCACTAGGGTGCGAGGGGCTCCGCGACGAACGCCAGCCAGCGGCCGTCAGGGCTCACCGCCAGCCGGCTGATGTTCTTCACGCCCGGGATCGTCGCGACGGTGACCCATTCCGCGTCGTCGCCCGTGTGCGAGTTCCATCGCACGATCTCGCCCTCGGTCGCCGACAGCAGCGCCCCGCCAGGCGTCCACGTGTGATACTCGTTGTCCGTCGGCGCGGGCACGAGTGGCGCGATGGGCCCACCCTCGAATGGCTGCGCGACGATCCACAGTTCCCGTGCATTGTCGCGACGGGCGAAGCTGTACCACCCCTGCCCCGGAATGCGCTGCAGCGCGCGCCCGATATCGCGGGCGCGCACGACATCGTTGCTGCCGTCGCGATCGATGACGTGCAGTGTCGACGGCGTGCCGAGGACGTACGTCGCAAGCCGATCGGGACCGAGCCAGACGTGATAGCCGACGGGTTGCAGCGCGCTGAGCACGAGTCGCGGATCGCTGCCATCGAGCGCAAAGCTCCAGAGTCGCTGCGTGGAATCGCGCTCGACTCGAATGACGCTGAACCGCTTGCCACCGGGCATCACGGTCGCGGAATATTCGCTCTCGGGAGTGGCAGTCACGCGGACCGCGCGGCGCGACTTGATGTCGTAGCGCCAGATGTCCGCCTGGCCATCCGCGCCGATGGCCGTGTACAACACCGCACGCGCGTCGGGGGTGAACGACGGCTGATTGTCGTACCCGACGCGTCGCGTGACGTTTTCCGCGGGGCCGACGATCAGTGAATCCCCCCGCCGTGACAGCGGCGCCAGGAACACGTCGGCGTTCGGTGCCTGGGCTCCAAGACCGAGTCCGCCGACGCTCATGATGAGCGCGCAGACGAAGGCGCGCCTCATTCCAGCACCACGAGGATCGCGCCCTTGTCGACCGCCGTCCCAAGCGTGGCGAGTACGCTCGTCACGGTACCCGCGGCCGTGGCCCGCAGCTCGTTCTCCATCTTCATCGCCTCCATGACGACAAGTCCTTGTCCGACTTCCACCCGATCACCGACCTGCACCGCGACGCGAACGATCATGCCCGGCATCGGCGCAATGAGCGGCGCCGGCCCGGACGGTCCGGCCGCTGCTCCACTCAACTCGCGAATCGCCCGCAGGCGCTCGTCCAGCGCTTCCACCTCGTAGCGGAATCCGTCGAGCCACAGGGTGTACCGGCCGCGAGTCGGCCCACGGCGCGCCACGACGCGATGCACCTCGTCGCCGATCGTCACCATGCGCACCGGCGTGCCTTCGAGTTCCGTGAGATGCGCGGTGGCGGTGATGCCCTCGGCCACCACCATGTCGGCGTCGAGCGTGACCTCCACCTCCTCGGACCCGACCATCACCACGTACTTCATGCGGCCTCCGGCACGAGCTCGCAGAGGGTCTCGACGTGCGCCGTCTGCGGAAACATGTCGTACGCGCGCGCGAGCGCCACCCGGTACCGAGGCATTCGCGCCAGGTCTCGCGCGAGGGTGGCCGGATCGCAGCTGACGTAGAGGATGGCTCGCGGTGCGCGCTCTGCCTGCTGCAGCGCTGTCGTGACTCGTGCGTCCACCCCGGCACGCGGCGGATTCAGCAGCACGACGTCGGCGGGGAGCGCAGCGGCCAGATGATCCTCCACGCGGCCGACAATCGCCCGCGACGGCGGACGCAGCCGATCGCTGAAGCTCGCAACCGCGATGGGGTCCAGCTCGATCGCCACGACCGTCCGTTTCTCCATGGCGAGCGGTAGGGCGGTATCGCCCATGCCCGCGTACGCGTCGACGATCCGGCTCGGTGCGTGCGCGCGCACGCGCGCGAGCAGATCACCGCGCAACGCAATCGAGACGCGCTCGTTCACCTGCACGAACGATGCACCGGCGACGGCCTCTGCACCTCTCCCGTGCAGGCGACGCATCGGCGCATGCTCCGGTCGCCACCAGAGCTCCAGAATGGACGGCGAATCGGCGAAGAAGCGATCGGACGAGCGCCATGTGCGCCCTCCCTCCACGACGACGGACGCTCCGTGCCCGGTGAGACGCACGGCGACTCGCAGCGTGCGCGCATCGGGGAGCAGCTCGAACGACGACCGAAGCTCTGCCCACACCGCGAGCACCTCGTGCGTGGTGATCGGGCAATCGTGGAGATCGAACACCGCATCGGGATCATCGTACGGATGCAGCCCGGCAACCCATGCCTCGCCGTCCCGACGGAGATGCAGGGTGAGCTTGCGGCGGTATCGCCACTGGTCGTCGCTCGGTTGCACCGCAGGATCATCGACCTCGCGCTTCCCGATGCGGCGCAGCGCATCGCCGATGATGACGGCCTTCGTGCGAAGTTGCGCATCGTACGAGAGATGCTGGAGCTGGCAGCCGCCGCAGTGATCGCGCGTATAGTGGACGCAGGTTGGCAGCACTCGATCGTCGGACGCACGCTCGAGCGACTCGAGTCGACCGCGCGCGAACCGCTTCCCCGGGGCGAGCCGCACGAGCGCCACATCGCCGATCGCCGTGCGCGGCACGAACACGACCATGCCATTGGTGCGGCCCACGCCGTCGCCGCCCGCCGCGATGCCGGTGATGGGTACCCGCGCGAGCCGCTCTGTCGTCGCCGGCAAATCCCCGTTCATCGCAGCGCGTCCAGGCGACCGGCGCGTGTCCATGCACTCCCGCCGTCGACCGCTGCCGTACCCGTCGCGCCTCCCTTGGCGGATGATGCTGCCCGCTGCGGCGCCGAGCGGTCGCGCTCGG
Source organism: Gemmatimonadaceae bacterium (assembly GCA_031362845.1). Taxonomy (GTDB): domain Bacteria; phylum Gemmatimonadota; class Gemmatimonadetes; order Gemmatimonadales; family Gemmatimonadaceae; genus AG11. The sequence continues at coordinate 8,443 of JANLTI010000082.1, forward strand.
CGAGCAACACGGCGGCGATGGCGGCGCGCATGACGCTGTCGCGGGGGGGGGCGACGCTCGACAGCGCATGCAGGTTCTGCTCGAGCCACTGGATGTCGATCGCACCCCGCCGGAAATCGTCGTTCTCCATCATGCGGAGATGGAAGTCGCGCGAAGTGTCGACTCCCTCGATCGTCAGCTCGAGCAGCGCGCGATGCATCCTCTCGATCGCCTCCATGCGCGTTGGCGCCCAGACGATGAGCTTGGCGAGCATGGGATCGTAGTGCAGCGAGATCTCGCTGCCGGTCTCGATACCGCTGTCCCACCGCACTCCCGGTCCACTCGGGACGTGGAGGAAATGCACGCGACCCGTGGACGGAAGGAAGGCGTTGGCCGGGTCCTCGCTGGTGATGCGGCATTCCATCGCCCACCCACGCGGCGTGATGTCCTGCTGCGCGAACGGCAGTCGCTCACCCGCGGCGATGCGCAATTGCCACTGCACCAGGTCGACACCCGTCACGAGCTCGGTGACCGGATGCTCGACCTGGATTCGCGTGTTCATCTCGAGGAAGTAGAACGCGCCCGTGGCATCCAGAAGGAATTCGCAGGTCCCGGCGTTGACGTACCCGGCTGCCCGTGCGGCCGCCACGGCCGCCGCCCCCATGCGCGCGCGCAACTCGTCCGAGACGGCGATGCTCGGAGCTTCCTCGATCATCTTCTGGTGCCGGCGCTGCACCGAGCACTCGCGCTCGCCCAGGTGCAGCATCGTCCCATGCTGATCGCCGAGCACCTGGATCTCCACATGGCGCGGACCGACGATGTATTTCTCGACGTACACCGCGTCGTCGCCGAAGGCGTTGGTGGCTTCGCGTCGCGCCGATTGCAATGCCGCGGCGATGTCCTCGCGCCGGTGCACGACGCGCATGCCCTTCCCGCCTCCACCCGCTGCCGCCTTGAGAAGCACGGGGTAGCCAAACGAGTCGGCGACCGCCGCCGCCTCGTCCGCATCGCGCAAGGCGCTCGTCGTACCGGGCACCACGGGCGTACCCGCGGCAATCGCGAGCGAGCGGGCCGCGGTCTTGCTGCCCATCGCCGCGATTGCTTCCGCCGGCGGTCCGATCCACACGAGGCCGGCGTCGCGCACCGCGCGCGCGAACCACTCGCGTTCAGACAGGAACCCGTAGCCGGGATGGATGGCCTCCGCGCCCGTGCGCAGCGCCGCGGCGATGATGGCGTCGCCCTTCAAGTACGACTCGCTCGACGGCGCGGGTCCAAGAAGGATGGCCTCGTCGGCCTCCCGGACGTGCGGCGCCCGGGCATCGGCCTCCGAGTACACGGCCACGGACTTCACGCCCAGTTCGCGGCAGGCGCGGATCACGCGAAGCGCGATCTCGCCGCGATTGGCAATGAGGACTTTCGTGAACATCACAGCGGGATATTGCCGTGCTTTTTCGGCGGATTGCGATCGCGCTTCGTGCGCAGCGTCTCCAGTGCGTCGATGAGGCGCGGTCGCGTGTCGCGCGGATCGATGATGTCGTCGAGATAGCCCCGGCCCGCCGCGACGTACGGATGCGCGAACTTCTCGCGGTATTCATTGATCTTCACGTCCGTGGCGCCAGCGGGATCATCGCTCTCGGCAATCTCCTTGCGAAACAGGATCTCCACGGCGCCCTTCGGCCCCATGACCGCAATTTCGGCGGTTGGCCACGCCAGGTTCAGATCGCCGCGAATGTGCCGGGAGCTCATGACATCGTACGCGCCCCCGTACGCCTTGCGCGTGACCACCGTGAGCTTCGGCACGGTGGCCTCGCAGTAGGCGTAGAGCAGCTTGGCCCCGTGCCGGATGATCCCGTTGTGCTCCTGCGCCACACCGGGAAGAAAGCCCGGGACGTCCTCGAGCGTCACGATGGGAATGTTGAAGGCATCGCAGAACCTGATGAACCGTGCGGCCTTGATCGACGCATTGATGTCGAGCACGCCGGCGAGCATGGCAGGCTGGTTGGCGACGATCCCGACGCTATGCCCCCCGAGGTGCGCAAAGCCGCAGAGTATGTTCGCCGCGAAGTCGGGCTGCACCTCGTAGAACTCTCCGTCATCGACCACGCGTCGGATGACGTCGTGCATGTCGTACGGCTTGTTGGGATTGTCCGGGACGATGTCGAGGAGGGCCTCGTCGCGGCGGTCCCGCGGGTCGGTGCCGCGCCCACGCGGTGGCTCATCGAGGTTGTTGCTCGGAATGAACCGGAACAGGTCGCGAATGGCCTGAATGCTCGCCGGCTCGGAGTCGTGCGCGAAGTGCGCGACGCCCGACATGCGCGTGTGCGTGTCCGCGCCACCGAGCTCCTCCATCGTCACGTCCTCGTGCGTCACCGTCTTCACGACGTTCGGCCCGGTGACGAACATGTAGCTTGACTTGCGCACCATGAACGTGAAGTCGGTGATGGCGGGCGAGTAGACCGCACCCCCGGCGCACGGGCCGAGGATCGCGCTGATCTGCGGCACGACGCCCGACGCCAGCACGTTTCGCAGGAAGATGTCGGCATACCCCCCGAGCGACACGACGCCTTCCTGGATGCGCGCGCCGCCGGAATCGTTGAGGCCGATCACCGGCGCGCCGTTGCGCATCGCGAGGTCCATCACCTTGCAGATCTTCTCGGCAAATGATTCGCTCAGCGAACCGCCGAACACGGTGAAATCCTGCGAGAACACATAGACGAGGCGGCCGTCGATGCGCCCGTACCCGGTGACGACACCATCGCCGTAGATGCGCTGCTCCTCCAGGCCGAAATCGTGCGAGCGGTGCACGACGAATCGGTCCAGCTCCACGAAACTGCCCTCATCGAGCAGAAGATCGAGGCGCTCGCGCGCCGACAGCTTGCCCTTCGCGTGCTGCGCCCGAAGGCGCTCCGCACCGCCGCCGAGTTCCGCCTCCGCGGCACGGCGCTCGAGCAGCGCCAGCTTCTCTCGCATCGTCATAGACCGGGAAGCTAGCGCCGCCGCAGGGCGGTAACCAGCACGGACGCACGGCGTGCGTCAGCGTCGCGGCGAGTCCGGCACGAGGAAGCGCGCACGCAGTGCGGCGCGCACGGGCTCGGTGTCGGTTTCCGCCCCGCGGAAGCCGATGTATCCGTCAGGTCGTATGAGGTAGATCGCGCCCGGATCCGCTCCGTACCGTTCGTGCACTGTGCCGCGTTCGTCTACCTCGCCGAGCGCGGGCTGTGCGCCCGGCAACCGGATCAGGACCGGACGAACGAGCGCGCCGTATCGTGCGCTGACTTCGGCGCTCAACTGCGTGAATCGCTCGATGAGTGCCGTGGAGCGGGACCCGAACAGCAGTAACGTGTGTTGCGGGCCTCGCAGCAGGTCCGTGATCCGCTTGCCGGGCGTGAGCTCGGCGTCGGGGGCGCGATCGCCGGCGCGGGGCGCATGGGCAGGGAGTCGAGCGGCGCCGTGTGCCTCGGTGGAGAGTGCGCTGCGGCGATAGCGAATTCCCGTCTGCGAGATGAAGCGCGCCAGCCATTTTCCGAAGAACGGCAGGCCGAGCAGTCGGACGCCAATCTCCGGCATGACGGTCCTGACAGCACTGCCAAGCCGGCCGCCTCCAGCCACGACGGCGAACATGCGATCGGTACGGTGGAGCAGCACCTCGCCGACTCGATGCCGCTCGGTGTGATACGACTCGAGAAGCGTGGCCGGCGCCTCACCACGCACGACCAGCGCGAGCTTCCACCCCAGGTTGTAGGCGTCTTGGATGCCCGTGTTCATGCCCTGTGCGCCAACGGGACTGTGAATATGCGCGGCGTCGCCCGCCACGAACGCACTTCCCTTCCGGTACTGTGTCACCCCTCGGCTATGCAAGCGGTATCGCGTGAGCCATCGGCTCTCGACGACCGTCGGCGCCTCGTCACCAGGGTTCTCGCGTGGCACCATGCGGCAAAGCTGCGAGAGGAATTCATCGGGCTCGAGGTGGCGGGAATCCTCGCTCGCGGCCGCCGGCAGGATCATGATGATGCGGAAGTGATGCGCGCCCGGCAGGGGAAAGGCGAGCAGCACGCCATCCGGCGCGGGGCAGATGGACACCTGCCCCTCGGGGAGGCGCCACCGCATCGTCACGTCGCCGAGAAGGCCCTCGACCGGATAGGTGCTGCCCGGGAATGCGATGCCCGCTTGCTCCCGCACCGCGCTGTGCGCGCCGTCGCAGCCGAGCAGGTAGTCGACGGCCATTCGCTCGATTCGGCCATCCGCGTGGCGGAGCAGCGCGGTACCACCGTGGCTGCCCTCCTCGTAACCGTCAAGCTCCACTCCCCGCTCGACGTGCGTGCCAGAGCGCTCCACCAGTCCGCCGAGGATGCGTTCGGTCTCCTCCTGCGGCAGCGTGACGAAGCGTCCGTACCGGCTGTCGAGCCACTCTGGGCGGATGGACACGGTCCCGTGTCCACCGCGCGAGCTGAACACGTTCGCGGCCTCCACGACGAGCGACGCGTCGAGAATCTCGCGCACGATGCCGAGGTCGTCGAACAGCTCGAGGGTGCGCGCCTGAATCACGATGGCGCGCGATCGGTCGTCTGGTGGCGTGACTGCGCTGTCGATGATTCGCGCCACGACACCATGCCGCGCCAGCACCGCCGCCATGGTGAGCCCGGTAGGACCCGCACCGACGATGAGAATGTTCGCCACGATCACCCGCTCCACGTTCGAAGTTCGACCAGCCCGTGCCGTCGCCCGCGTGCAGGTGGCACCCACACGCAAACGAGCCCGCCCTGAATGTCAGGGCGGGCTCGCTGTCCGGCAGTGACGCGCGTTACTCGTCGATCGGCGCGTCCATCGGAATGTCGACGACTTCGCCGTCCTCCGTGTGGATCTTGGACGGGGTCTCCGGCCGAGGCGGCTGCTCCTCGGGGATGTTGACGACGCTCAGCACGATGCGGCGATGGATCGGATCGACCTCGAGCACGCGCGTGTCGAGGAACATCGTCTCGTACACCACGTCGGCGGGACTGACCACCGGCGCCCCGCCCTGTCCGAGCTGCGAGATCGGCACGAAGCCCTCGATGTCGTTGCCGATGTCGACGACGACACCCTTGTCCATCAGGCGCACGACCGTCGAGCGCATCTCCGTGCCCACCGGATAGTTCTCGCCGATGCGGAGCCACGGATCCTCCTCTGCCTGCTTGAGGCCGAGGCTGATGCGCTTGTTCTCGGAATCGATGTTCAGGATCACCACGTCCACGGCGTCGCCCTTCTTCACGACCTCCGACGGGTGCTGGACGCGCTTCGTCCAGCTCATGTCGGAGATGTGAATCAGTCCATCGATGCCGGGCTCGATTTCGACGAACGCGCCGAAGCTCGTGAGGTTGCGGACTTTGCCGTTGATACGCGTACCGACGGGGTACTTGAGCGGCAGCACGACCCACGGATCCTGCTCCGTCTGCTTCATGCCGAGCGAGATCTTCTCCTCGTTCGGATCGACCTTGAGCACCACCGCCTCGATCGTCTCGCCGATGCTGACGAGCTTCGAGGGGTGCCGGACGTTGCGAGTCCAGCTCATCTCGGAGATGTGCACCAGCCCCTCGATGCCCGGCTCGAGCTCGATGAAGGCACCGTAGTTGGTGATGCTCACCACCTTGCCCTGCACGCGCGTGCCGACCGGATACTTCTCGGCCACATCCTTCCACGGATAGCTCTGGAGCTGCTTGAGCCCGAGGGAGATACGCTCACGCTGCCAGTCGATGTCCAGCACCTTGACCTCGAGCTCCGCCCCGATGGCGACGAGCTCGGACGGATGCGAGATGCGGCCCCACGACATGTCCGTGATGTGCAGCAGGCCATCCACGCCGCCGAGGTCGATGAACGCCCCGAAGTCGGTGATGTTCTTGACGACGCCCTTCCGGATCTGGTCCTTCTCCAGCTCTTTCATGAGCTTCTCGCGCTTCCCGG
>JANLTI010000096.1:0-7351 GCA_031362845.1 Gemmatimonadaceae bacterium
CGACGTCACCATAGGCCTCGACGCGGATGTTGTCCTTGCCCACGCGCTCCCCGCCGAACAGTCCGGTGGAGCCTTCGTCGCCGGTCTTCGTGTAGATCTTCATGGCGGGAATATACGGGGCGCTCGCTTCGATTCGCTTACGGGGCGGTGCGGCGCTGCGCGCGCACCTCACGGGGCGCGTGGCCGCTACGCGGCACGCTTACGGGGACTTCAAAGGCAGCGCGGTTCCCGTAAGGCGGCGCGAAGCGCCCGCCGCCCCGTAAGGGCGGGCGGCGCAGCCGCCTCGCCCGCCCCGTAAGGCAGCGCGCAGCGCCTGCCGCCCCTTATTTTCCGCCATCATGGATCATCCCATCAAGGACATCACGATCATCGGCGGCGGACCTGCCGGTCTGTTCGCGCTCTTCTACGCTGGCATGCGCGGCGCCTCCGCCCAGATCGTCGATGCCCTGCCCGAGTTGGGCGGTCAGCTCACGGCGCTCTATCCGGAGAAGTTCATCTTCGATGTCGCCGGTCATCCAAGGGTCCTGGCGAAGGACCTCGTGAAATCGATGCGAGAGCAGGCAGCGCAGTTCAACGAACCGGCGCACCTCGGTCAGGCCGTGACTGGTCTGGAGGAACGAGACGGTCACTTCGTCCTGCACACCCAGAAAGGCCGCTACCCCACGAAGTCCATCATCATCGCGGCCGGCATCGGCGCATTTTCACCACGACGGCTGCCGCAGGCGTGCGCGGAGCCCTGGTACGGGCGGGGAATCTATGATGTCGTGACCGATCCGCAGGAGTACAGGGGGCAGCGGGTCGTGATCGTCGGCGGCGGCGACTCGGCATTCGACTGGGCCACGCAGCTTCGCGGGGTGGCGACACATGTGGCGCTCGTGCACCGCAGCGACCGGTTCCGCGCGCATGGTGCGACGGTGGCGCAGTTCGAGGAGGACGTGAAGGCCGGTCGCGCGTCGATGTTCACCTTTCACGAGATCGCCGACGTCCTCTGTCGCCCGGAGGGTGAGCGGTTCACGCATCTCGTGCTCAAGCAGGTCAAGACCAAGGCCACCACGGAATTCGAGGCCGATGTCGTGCTGCCCATGCTCGGCTTCGTGAGCGACATCGGACCGATCGCCGAGTGGGGGCTCACGCTCCAGAAGGACGAGATCGTGGTGAATCAGTTGATGGAGACGGGCCGCGCGGGGATCTGGGCCGCGGGCGACGTGACGACGTATCCGGGCAAGCTCAAGCTGATCGCCTGCGGATTCGGTGAAGCGGCGACCGCGGTGAACCAGGCGGTGCACTGGATGTATCCGGAAAAAAAGGTCGCACCGGGACACTCGAGCAACATGGCGGTCTTCGGCCAGAAGGACGACTAGGGCGCGACGAATCCCTCGGGGTGCCGTGCGCGCAACTTCTCCTCGTTCCGCAGCGCCACTCCGCTCAGCGTGACGCCCATCGTCTTGGCCGCGATGGCCAGGCACCAGAGCGCGTCGCCGAGCTCGTCGATCACGGCGTCGCGGTCGAGTGCGCGACCCTGCAGGACATGCTTGCGCGCATGCGCCAGTACCTCGCCGGCCTCCTCGGACAGCCCGGCAGCCGCGTCGAGGAATCGGTGCGCATCGTCCAGCGCCGGATTGACGGTGCGCGCTGCGGCCATCTGATACGCGTCGAGCGTGCGTTCGTTGGCGCGCCGCTCCATCAGGGGTGGGCTCGGGTGGTCGCTCATGCGTACGTCACGCGCGGATCCGCCTTGGCGTACGCGACGTCGGTGATGAGGTTCACGAGCACGAAGACCGCACTCAGGAAGAGGACGGAGCCCTGGATCGCCGGCAGGTCGCGGCGCGCGATCGCATTGACGACGTAGCGACCGAGTCCGGGCCACGAGAAGATCGTCTCGGTGAGGATGCTGCCGGTGAGGTACGCGCCGAAGTCCAGCCCGAGCACGGTGATGATGGGGATGAGTGCATTGCGCAGCGCGTGACGTCCGACGACAAGTCGCTCGGCCAATCCCTTGGCGCGCGCGGTTCGGACGTAGTCGGCGCCGAGTGCGTCGAGCATCGCGGAGCGCGTCATCCGCGCGAGGAACGCGATGGAGCGCATGCCGAGTGCGATAGCCGGCAACACGAGATACCGAAGACCGCCAAACCCTGATGGCGGCAGCCAGTGCAGTGTGACGGCGAAGAGCAGGATCAGCAGCAGCCCGACCCAGTAGACGGGAAAGCTGATGCCGAGGTAGGCGATGCCGAGGCCCAGGCGGTCGACGAGGCCACCCGGATTGCGCGCACTGAAGACGCCAAGCGTGACACCGCAGAGCGTGGCGATGAGCATGGCCGCTCCCGCGAGCTGCAGCGTCTTGGGAAAACGCTCGAGGATGTCCCTCTTGATGGGGCGGTTGGTGATGTACGAGCGCCCGAGGTCGCCCTTCGCGATGCCGGCGATGTAGTGCCCGAACTGCACGGGCAACGGATCGTCGAGCCGCAGTTCCTTGCGCAGGCGGGCGATCGTTTCCTCGTCGGCACGCTCACCCACCATGGCCTGCACCGGATCACCCGGCGCCACGTACAGCAGCAGGAATGCAACGACAAGCACGCCGAAGAGCGTGGGGATGGCCAGCAGCAGCCGGCGGACGATGAACGACGTCATGGCTTGGTGGAGGCAGCATGATTCACCATCACCGACGTCCAGGGCTGTCCGTTGAAGATGACGGGTGGGACGAATCCTTTCACCCAGGGCTGCACGGCATAGAGCTCATTATAGAAGTAGAGAAACACCATGGGCGCCTCGCGGAAGGCCAGCTCGTCCGCCTGCCGGTAGAGTGCGACGCGCTTGAGCTCGTCCTGCTCGCGTCGGGACGCCGTCACCAGCGAGTCGAACTGCGGATTCTGGAAGTACGACACATTGCCGCCCACGCCCTTGTTCGCGCTGTGGAGCAGCGGGTAGAGGAAATTCTCCGCGTCGGGGTAGTCGGCATACCAGTCCTTCACGAACAGGTCGGCCTGTCCCTTTCGCGCCGCCTCGCGCGCCGCGGCACTCTCGCGCTGGACAATCTTCGCGCGGATGCCGGAGAGGGCGAGATATCCCTGGAGTGTTTCCGCGATGCGCACGAAGATCGGCGTGGTCGAGGTCCAGAGGTCGACATCAATGCCGTTCGGGAAGCCAGCCTCGCGGAGCAGCTGCTTCGCACGCAACGTGTCGAACTGGTATCCGATGCGCGTCTTGTCCGATCCGGGAAGCTGCGATGGGATGACGCCGGCGGCCAGTTCACCGCGGCCGGCGATGAGGTTGCGGACAATCGTGCGGCGATCGATGGAGTGATTGATCGCCTGCCGCACGCGGACGTCAGCCAGCGGGCCGCGCGTGGTGTTGATGGCGACGTACACGAGCTCGAGCGCGGGTGTGGAGGCGAGCAGCTTTCGCCGCTCCGTGTCGAGCTCCCAGTCGCGAATCTCGCCCTGCGGAACCTGGAGCACGTCGACGTTGCCGCTCTGGAACTCGGCGACCGCCGTGCTCGGCTCCGAGATGATACGCGCCTTGAGCGAGTCCGCCTTGGGAGCGCCGCCCCAGTAGGTAGCGTTCGGCACGAACAGCAGGTAATCGTCGTGCTTCCATTCCACGAGCTTCCACGGACCGGTGCCCACCGGCCGCTCACCGAAGTTCGCGGGAACGGCGTCCGGCGCGATGGACGCGACCGGCATGGCGAGCAGCTTGGGAAAGATCGCGAACGGCTCCTTCAACGTGACGACGACGGTGGAGTCGTTCGGAGTCACGATGCCGGGTATGGTGGTGCCCTTTCCGTCGGCGAATTCCTTGGCGCCAAGGATGGGGTAGAGCGGCCAGCCGCGGCCGCCGCGAACCTTGGGGTCGAGCACGCGCTGCCAGCTCTTCGCCACCTGCCTCGCCACGAACGGCGTGCCGTCGGTGAAGGTGACGCCGCGGCGCAGGTGGAAGGTGTACACGCTGCCGTCCGGTGAGACGTCCCATCTCGTGGCGAGGGCTGGAATGACGCGCGCGTCAGGGGTGAATCGGGTGAGCCCGTCGAACAGGTATCCGACCGCTCGTCCGGTGGGGACGTCGGTGGACAACGCAGGGTCGAGCGATCGAGGATCGTAGTTGTCCCGGGAGTCGACCAGGGTGCGCCGTTCCGTGTTGGTGCCCGACCCGCCGCAGGCTGCGGCGACGAGGGGGAGAAGCAGGGCGATCGATCGACGCATTTCGTTCTGGCGTAAGCAGTTGACAGCATGCCGGAGGCGCGAGAACTTACCGGTGCTGGAGTGTAGCGTCAATGAAAGTCGCGCCCGCCGGAGGCACCCGCCGCGCGGGCGCGTCGTGTGTCCGGCTCCACGTGCGTTGCAAGTTGCGTCCCTCCTTCCCCGTCCGTCCCTACACATGGCCGAGTCATCGGATCGTCCCTCGCGCGAAGTCGCGCGCCTGGAAGGCTACGTGTATCGGCGCACGCTCGACGCGAGGGAGCTCATTCCCGCCATCGGTGCTGGGGTCGTCACGGGGCTCGTCGCCTTCTACATGACCCGACTCTTTCTGGAGCGGACGCCCCTGCTGCCCGAAGATCGGCGGCTCGGCAAGCATCACGCGACCGGGGCGGGACGACGCCCGAGAGGATGAACCTGGGGCGCGCCGTTCCGCGGCACTGGCTGGTCGCCGCGTGGGCGGCTGTGTTCCTCATCGCCGCGTCGACTGCCGCGCGAGCGCAGGGGATCGAGTGCGACGACACACCGGGCGAGCGCGAAGTTCGCTCGCTCACCTTTCGCGGCAATCGCGCGTTCTCCAGCCGCGAGCTCGAGCTCCGCGTCTCGACGACAGCATCCGGGTTCTTCCAGCGACGGCTCCGGGCCTTCGGCGCCAGGCGCTGCCTCGACAGCGACGCCCTTCGCCTGGACGTCGGGCGTCTTCGTGTCTTCTACCAGCGGCACGGCTATTACGCGGCGGCGGTCGATACGGTGGTGAGCCGCGCCGGTACCGACAGCGCGGTGCACGTCGCCTTCGTGATCGAGGAGGGGCTGCCGGTGCTGATCGATTCGCTGCGCGTGTCGGGGCTCGACAGCGCCGTGCGCACGATCGTGGACACCAACGACCTCGAGCTCCGACGCGGCATTCCGTTCGATCGCACGAAGCTCCAGGCGTCGATCGACACGATCAAGAATCGCCTGCGCAATAACGGCTACCCGCGAGCCGACGTTGCGGCGAGCTACACCGCCGACACGATCAGCCGGAAAGCGGTCGTCGGGCTGACGGTGTTGCCGGGCACACGAGCGCGCATCGGCAGGATCCGGGTGTCGAGCGAGCCGTTGCCGGAACAACCCTCGCCGCGCATCGGCGCCTCGACCGTGCTGCGTCTCGCCAGCGTTCGCGTCGGCGACCTGTACAGCGATCGCGAGGTCGCCGATGCGCAGCGCGGACTCTATCAGACCGATCTCTTCCGGAACGTGGAGGTCAGGCTCGCGCCCGACAGTGCGCAGGCGGGGGGCGACTCGCTGGTGACGCTCGACATCCTGGTACGCGAGAACTATCTGCGGCAGGTGGACACGGAAATCGGCTGGTCGGTGCTCGACTGCTTCAAGGACCGCACGCGGTATATCGACAAGAATTTTCTTGGAGAGGCGCGACGCCTCGAGCTCACGGCGCAGGTCTCCAAGGTGGGCTACGGAACGCCCACGCGATTCGGCAGTGGTCGTCTCTGCGCGCCGGCCATCCGCGCCGACACCTTCAGCGCGACGCTCAACTACTTCACGTCTGCCTCGCTCCGGCTGCCCACCCTGTTCGGGTTTCGCGCGTCGCCCACCTTCTCGCTGTACAGTGAACGGCGCAGCGAGTACCAGGCATTCCTGCGCACCACGCTGGTGGGTGGCGAGGCCTCCTTCTCGCGAGACATCGCGCGCGATATCCCGCTGCGCCTGGCGTATTCGCTGGAGTTCGGCCGGACGCAGGCCCCTGATGCGGTCCTGTGCGCCATCTTCAGCAAGTGCGATTCCGAATCCCGCCGCTTCATCACCGACAAGAACCGCCGCCTCGCCGTGGCCAGCGCGCACGTCGACCGGATTCGCACCGACAATCCCTTTCTTCCCCGCGCTGGAACGGTGGTCCGCCTCGACATCCGGAGTGCGCTGCGCGAGATCGGGTCCGACCGCCAACTCGAGTTCCTGAAGGGACTGAGCGATGCATCGTACTACAAGGCGCTGACGGCCGGCGCGACGTTCGCTGCACGGCTTCGACTCGGCACCGTGCTCGGCCGCACGCTTTCGTTCAACGACTCCACCGGCTTCGTGCCGCCGGAGGAGCGGCTGTATGCCGGCGGCGCGGCGAGCGTTCGCGGATTCCAGCAGAATACGCTGGGCGATCTCATCTACATCGCCGAGAGCGCGCCGGACACGGTGCGTGGCCAGGGGGACACGCTGTACTTCGAGCTGGGCGCGGGGCGTGACAACCAGGCGGTGCGGCGCGTCGTGCCCGTGGGTGGGAACTCGCTCGTCGTCGCCAATCTCGAGCTGCGGCTGCGCAGCCGGGTTTTTCCCGAGCTGCTCCAGTACACCCTGTTCGTGGATGGTGGCGACGTCTGGTCGCGCGAGACCGCGGCTGGGCGCCGCACACGTCGCGCGTCGGCGCTCTTCCTGAACGGACTGAAATGGACGCCCGGCGTCGGGGTGCGAATCTTCACGCCGGTTGGGCCCTTTCAAGCCAACGTGGGGTACAATCCATTCGCCCAGCCTGGCGGTGCCATCTACTATGACGCCCCGCCGAGCGCCAACACCGGCTTCGCTCCGTTGTACTGCGTCACGCCGGGGAACGCGATTCCCGCGGTCCTCACGAGCAATGGCCGGTACGAGCAGTTACCGAACGTGAAGTGCAGGGATGATTTCGCCCCGCCGCGGAAGAACTCGTTCCTCAGTCGATTGACGTTCACGTTCTCGATCGGTCCCGACTTCTAGCGCCCCACTTGCTCGTGAGACGTACCACACGCCGCCGCTTCGTCGTCATCGTCGCCCTGTGCACGCTCGTCGTGCTCGGGTTGATCGGCGTCGGGGTTGGGGCGTTCCTCCTGCACACCGACACGGGGCAGTCGGGGCTGCGGCGCAGCATCCAGCAGCAGGTCGCCTCATCGATGAAAGGCAAGCTGTACATCGGGCCCATGAGCGGAAACTTCTTTACCGGCGTGACGATCGACTCGCTGGAATTGCGCGACGACGAGGATTCGCTGTTCGTCGCGACAGGCCGCATCAAGCTCGAATACGATGTGCGAGACATCGTCGATCGACGCTTGCACTTCCGTCGGATGGACGTCGAGCGACCCGTCGTCGTGCTGCGACAGCACGAGGACTGGAGCTGGAACTTCAAGCGGATGTTCTCGTCGGGA
>JANLTI010000098.1:0-5458 GCA_031362845.1 Gemmatimonadaceae bacterium
TGCGCGCGCCAGTACGGCTTCGCTGCGTTCAGCCCGTACACGCGCCCATCCGTGATTGCGGTGGCCGAGGCGCTTCCGTTCGCCGCGTTGACCGACGGCTCGCACGAGCGGCTGTACGCGTTGAAGGGAGACATCGTCGCGCGCGGTGTACGTTCGGTGCTGGGGCTCGAGATGCCGGTGTTCCCCAAGCGTCGATTTCAGGAAGGGGCGCTGTCCTCAGGGGACGTCGCCCGGTTCTTTCCGCAGAGCGAGGCGCGCTACCGCAGTCACTTCGAGTTGCTGCACGCCGCCGCGGTGTGATCGCGTCGGAAGCCGATCGGCGAATTCGGAGCCTGCGGCCACCGAAGGGCCATGTCGATCCGTTTCTCGCGCACGGCTCCGTGCTCGAGGAGGAACGCCGGCCCGACGGAACGGTCGAAAAGGCGATCACCGTCTTTCTGGCCGGGAGCGAGTGCCCGTTCACCTGCTCGTTCTGCGATCTCTGGCGATGGACGATCGATGGTCCGACGCCTCCCGGCGCCCTCACCCGGCAGCTGGGGACGGCGTTGCGGGCGCACACCGAGCCGGTTCCTGACCGGCTCAAGCTCTACAACGCCAGCAATTTTTTCGACCGGCGCGCGGTTCCGCCGGAAGACCTCGAGGGAATGGCCATGCTGGCGGCGCCATACGCGGCCGTGACCGTGGAGTCGCACGCACACACCATCGGCGCGTCCACGCTCGCCTTTGCTCAGCAGATTCCCGGACGACTCGAAGTCGCCGTCGGACTCGAGACGATCGAGCCCGTTGCAGCGTCGCACCTCAACAAGCGTCTCGATCTGTCGCGGTTCGAGTCCGCAGCGCGGCTGCTGGCGGACCACGAGATCGACTTGCGCGTGTTCGTGCTGCTGGGCGCGCCCTACGTGGGCGCGAGCGAGGCGGTGGCGTGGACGGTGCGCACCGTGGAATACGCCGTCGCGCGTGGCGCGGCCGTCGTCTCCATCATCCCCGTGCGAGGGGGGAACGGCGAAATGGAGCGCCTGGCGGCGCTGGGCGCGTTCGTGCCACCTACGCTGTTGCAGCTGGAGGAGTCGCTCGATCGATGCCTGCAGTTCACCGGTACGGTGGTCACGGCAGACCTGTGGGACGCGGCCCAACTGCCGGCGTGCGCGCAGTGCCGGGAGGTACGGATCGAGCGGCTGCGACGCCTGAACGTCACCGGCCGCGTGGAGCCGCGGATCTCCTGCCCCATGTGCGACGCACGATGACGGCGTCGTGCGAGGTCGTCATCGTCGGCAGCGGTTTCGCGGGCTCGCTGCTGGCGCGCGTGCTCGCCGTCCTCGGCTACGACGTGGTGCTGCTGGATCGCGGGTCTCATCCGCGATTCGCGATCGGTGAGTCGTCGACACCGCTCGGCAACCTGTCGCTCGAGCGCCTCGGCATCCGGTACGGGCTCGCGGACTGCTATCGCATGGCAACACACGGACGCTGGCTGGCACATTTTCCCGAGATGCGCCGTGGCTTGAAGCGCGGTTTCACCTACTACCGCCATCATCCGGGCGAGCCCTTCGCCAGTGCCGGCCTGGACTCGGAGCGGCTGCTCGTCGCGGCCAGCCCGGATGACGCGCTTGCGGATACGCATTGGCTCCGCGCGGATGTGGATCATCACTTCGTTCGCGAAGCCGTCGCCGCTGGCGTGGACTATCGCGACGGTGTCGAACTGACCTCGGCGGACTTTTCGGGGGACGCGGTACGCCTTGCCGGCCGTCAGAGCGAAGAGGCGTTCGAGTTGCACGCGGGCTTCCTCGTCGATGCGTCGGGACCGGGGGGCTTTCTCGCGCGCCAGCTCTCCATCCCGTCCGGCCTGGAGCGCACTGACACCCGCTCTGCCATCGTGTTCAGCCATTTCTCCGATGTGCGCCTGATGCAGGACGTGGTACCCGACCTGCCACCTGGCCCCTACCCTGACGACTGGGCCGCCGTGCACCACTTGATCGACGAAGGCTGGATGTACTCGCTCAGGTTCGACCACGGCGTGACCAGCGCCGGGTTTCTTCTGACGCCACGAGGCATCGCGTCACTGAGTGTGCCAAACCCCGTCGACGCGCCCTCACTCTGGGGCACGCTGCTCCGGCGTTATCCCACGCTCGAGCGTGCCTTCGCCGACGCGACGCCCACGGTGCCGATCGCATTTCGGCCGATGGTGCAGCACCGGCTCACGCGAGCCGTGGGTGAGCGATGGGCGCTGATGCCGCACACGTACGCGTTCGTGGACCCCCTGTTCTCGACGGGGATCGCCTGGAGTCTGCGCGCGGTAGAGCGGCTGGCACTCGCGTTCGAATCCTCCGCTGGCCGCCGCCGCGCGCCACGCGTGGACGAACTGGCCCGGTACGACGCCGCGCTCAGCGCGGAGGCCAATCAGATCGATCGGCTCGTCGCCGGGTCGTACGAAGCAATGGCGCACTTCGACCTGTTCGCCGCACAGGCGATGCTGTATTTCGCCATCGTGTCGTTCGCGGAGGTGAGCCAGCGACTGGCTCCTGACGATTCTACGGCGTGGAATGGCTTCCTTGGCGTGCGCGATGACGTCTCACATCCGCTGCCAGGCGAGAGCCTGCGTCGGCTCAGGGCCATCACGCAGCGCAGTGGGAAGGTCGGTACGGCGCATGAGCGCCGCGCCTTTGCGGACTGGGTCACGAATGCGATCGCGCCACGCAACGTGGCCGGGCTCGCGGAGCCCGAGCGACGGAATCTCTACCCGCTCGACCTGGACGCGCTCGTCGATCGGCACGCGCTGCTCGGCATGAGTCGCGAGCACCTTGTGGCTGCGCTTCCGGCGCTGCGCGGGATGGCACCGGAGCCGTCGTTCTCCAACGTATCGCAACGAGGGCAGAGCCCTACCATGCGGTGACGTCCCCTTCCGCGCCGCCCCGACGCCGATAACGTTTGCGCTTGGCGGTCCTCGTTCACTCCTCGGGCTCGGGATTCTCATGCACTCGCTGCTCTGGTCGACGCTGTTCTCGCTCCTCGTCGTGACGACGCTTCCCGCCCAGACCCGGACCATCGCCGAGCGTCTCGGCTATCCGGCCAACGCCAAGCTGCTCATTCTCCACGCCGACGATCTCGCCGTCGCGCACTCGGTGAATGTCGCGAGCCTCGGCGCGCTTGACAGCGGCGCGATCTCGTCCGGGAGCGTCATGGTGCCAACCCCATGGCTCGCCGAAGTCGCCGCCTACGCGAGGGCGCATCCGACTGCGGACCTGGGCCTGCATCTCACGATCACGAGCGAATGGGAGACGTATCGCTGGGGCAGCGTCGAGTCCAAGGACAGAGTGGCCAGCCTGCTGGACCGCGACGGCACCTTTCCGCGGGAGACGGACGTGGTCGCAAAGCGAGCCACGGTGCCCGAGGTCGAGCGTGAGCTTCGTGCGCAGATCGACCGCGCCATCGAGGTCGGAATCCGACCGACGCATCTCGACAGTCACATGGGCGCGCTCTTCTCCACACCAGAGCTCTTCGCCACGTACGTGAAAGTTGCCCGTGACTATCGGCTCCCGTTCCTCGCGATGCGAGGCGATCCGCGCAGTGCGCCACTACCGCCGCTCTCGATCCACGACGTCCTGCTCGACACGTTGATCGCGGCGGATGTCAGCACTCCGCGCGACCAGTGGGCAAAGTTCTATCTCGATGCGATCGCCAACCTGAGACCCGGCCTCAGCGAGATGCTGGTCCATCTCGGACATGACGATGCCGAGCTGCAGGCCGTCATGGTGAACCACGAGCCGTACGGATCGACATGGCGCCAGCGCGACTACGACGTCGTGCGAAGCGCGGAGTTCAAGCGGGCGATCAAGCGCAACAACGTCATCCTCGTGACGTGGAGAGAGCTGCAGAAGCTCGTTCCGCAGCCCTGACCACGCGTCCCGTCACCACGCCACCTGCGGTGACGGGTAGTAGTTGACGCCGAGGAGCCGCCAGCGCGGCGCGTGCGCGGCGATGCGCGTACGAAAGCTTTCCCAGTTGCGAACAGAGTCGGCCGTCCATCCGACTTCGGCCAGCGCGGGGAGTCGCGGCATCAGGAGGTACTGCGCCGCGGAGATGTTCGATACCGTTTCCGTCCAGAGTGGCGCCTCGATGCCCAGCACGTCGCCCTCCGCAACTCCCTTGAAGAAGGTCACCGGATCCCAATCGTACGACGCCTGTAGCTCCACGTGGGCGGCCCACGCGAGACCGAGCTCGGTGGCCGGCGTGTATTTCATGTCGACATACGCCCTCGTCGCTGGCGACATCACCAGCTTCGCGCCCTGGCGCGCCGCGAGGAGCAGCGTGTCGGCATGCCACATCTGCGCGACCGTTCCGGGGCGCATCCTCGCTCGGCCGATTTCCTCCCACCCGATCATCCGCTTGCCATGACGCCCCACGATGTCCTGCACGCGCTCGATGAACGCCGCGTATTGCTCGCGCGTCAGGACTTCGACCTCGTCGCCGCCCATGTGAATGAACGGTCCGGGCGTCATCGCCGCGAGCTCGCGCACCACGTCGTCCACGAACTTGTACGTGACCTCCTTGTCGTGACACAGCGCGCTCCACCCGACGCGGATTCCCGTGTACAGCCCGGCCGCGGGTGCGTTGGGAGACGGGACGGGCACCGGCCGGCTGCACCCCAGTTCCGGGTAGGCAGCGATGGCGGCGTTCGTGTGCGCCGGTACGTCGATCTCCGGCACGACGGTGATGAACCGATCCGCGGCGTAGCGCACGATCTCGCCGTAGTCGGCCTTGGTGTAGTAGCCGCCGGGTCCGCCTCCCACCTGCGTGCTCCCGCCAACCGTGGCGAGCCGAGGCCAGGAGTCGATCTCGATGCGCCAGCCCTGGTCGTCGGACAGATGCAGGTGCAGCGTGTTGAGCTTGTAGAGCGCGAGGAGATCGATGAATTGCCGGACCTCCTTGACCGTGAAGAAGTGTCGCGCCACGTCGAGCATGGCGCCGCGATAGGCGAAGCGCGGGCGGTCGACGATTCGGCCCGCGGGAACGGTAAACTCCTTCGGCACGCCCGCGAGACTCTGCTCGGACTCGATCGCTGCAGGTAGCAATTGCCGCAATGTCTGCACGCCGCGGAACAGGCCGGCGGTCTCCGCGGCCATGAGACGTACCGAGTCGGATGCGATCATGAGGTCGTAGCCTTCCGCTCCGAGGCTCGCGTCGCCGCCGAGCCGAAGCACGATCGCGCCGGTCGGCACGACACCGTCCGCAGCAGACACGGGCAGGGCCAGTCCGGTGGCTGGACGCAGGAGCGCCGCCACCCACTCACCCACTCGTGCTGCCTCCCCACCACTCGCGGGCACGACGATCGCCGTCGCCGCGGTGAGTGCGAACGCCGGGCCGGTGCTGGCGGTGACGGAGGCGGGTGCGGGCACCAGGCGATGGGCGCTCAGGCTGGTGAGTGCGGGCGCCGACTCGAGCGGTACGCGACCGGGGATCGGAG
>JANLTI010000256.1:0-3047 GCA_031362845.1 Gemmatimonadaceae bacterium
ACAACGGACGTCGCATCATCGCCTTCGGATGTGCAGAGAACGCGGGGCTGGAGCGGAGGAGTCAGGATTGTGCGCCCAGGGCGTGGTCGAAGCAAGAGCACGCGGGGCTGTTCGGTGCGCTCGCTGGCCGTCGCTCCTGCCCACTGATACTTTCGCGCCACCCCCGACCCGCGACCGATTCACGGCACGCTGAGTTCGTCGTTCCTCGCGCCTCGCCCCGATCATCATGCGCCTGCTTCTTCGCTCGCCATCGACGCTGCTCGCAACCGCGCTCTCGCTCGCCGGTGCCGTCTCACCCCCGTGCGCCGACGCCCAGTCGCCGCGCGCTCCCGTGCACGCCCAGCGCGCACGCACGCTCGCCATCCGCAACGCCACCATCGTCGACGGCAACGGCACGCCAGCGCGCGGCCCGGCCGACATCCTCATCGAAGGCAATCGCATCGGGCGGATCACCTACCTCGATCCGGTTGCGCTCAAGAGCGGCACGGCGAAGCGACCCGTGGCCGACGTGGAGATCGACGCGACGGGGAAGTACGTCCTGCCCGGCCTCATCAACGCACACGCGCATCTCCAGAACGAGCGGGGCAAGGTCACACAGCCGCTCGACTACAATCTCAAGCTGTGGCTCGCGAGCGGGATCACCACGGTGCGCGAGGTGGGCTCCGACAGCACGGACCTGCTGTTCCGCACGCGTGACGCCAGCGCCCTCGGCACCATCGCTGCACCGCGCATCCTGATCTATGCACGATTCAGCGACCCCGCGCGCGAGGCGGTGACACCGGCCGAGGCACGGCTGCGCATACAGCAACTCAAGCAGCGCGGCGCCGACGGCATCAAGCTGACAGGCATCGACCGCGACCTGATGGCGGCGCTCCTCGACGAGTCGCGCAAGCTCGGACTGCGCGTCGCGCATCACGTGGGTGTCGAGGAGTCTAACGCGCTCGACGATGCACGATTCGGCACGACGAGCATCGAGCACTGGTACGGCATTCCCGACGCGGCCATCGCCGCGGGGCGGCAGGCCTTTCCCTCGTCGTACAACTATCGCGACGAGACGGACCGATTCCGCTGGGCCGGCAGACTCTGGCGCGAAGCGGATCCGGTACTGCTCGGCAAAGTGCTCGACACCATGGTGGCAGCCAAGGTCGCGTGGGTGCCGACGCTCGACATCTACGAGGCGTCGCGAGACCTTCAGCGCGCACAGACGCAGCCGTGGTTCCGCGACTACCTGCACCCCACGCTCGAGGAGTACTTCCGCCCCGATCCCGCCAACCACGGATCGTACTTCCTGGGATGGAGCTCCACCGACGAGACGTACTGGAAGGAGAACTACCAGATCTGGATGGCGGCGCTGCGCGACTTCGAGCGACGCGGTGGGCTCATCGGCGTCGGCGACGACGCGGGATTCATCTACCAGATGTACGGCTTCGGGCTCATCCGCGAGATGGAGCTGCACCAGGAAGCGGGCTTCGCCCCACTACGCGTCATCCAGCACGCCACCGGCAACAACGCACGCATTCTCGGACGCGAGTCGGATCTCGGGCGCGTGCGCGCAGGCTACCTCGCGGATCTCATCGTCGTGAATGGCAACCCGCTGGAGAACCTCAAGGTGCTCTACCCCACCGGCATCGACGACGTGCGCGCCGGCCGCGCGGTGCACTCTGGTGGCGTGGAGTGGACGATCAAGGACGGAATCACCTACCACGGGCCCACGCTGCTGGCCGAGGTGAAGGCGATGGTGACGGAGGCGCGCGCGCGTCGTTGAGCGGCCGCTCAGCGTCGGTCGCTACCAGGGCCGACGCTGGAGCATGGCCGTCACGCCGCTCGCTTCCACCGCGGTGGAGAACAGCTGCCCCTGACCGTGCGTGCACCCGATCTGCTGCAGCACCTTGAGGTGCGATGCGGAGGAAATCCCTTCCGCCACGACGTCCAGCCCGAATTCGCGCGCCAGGCCCACCACCGAACGCACCACGCGCATCGCCCCCTCATCCCGATCCATCCGGTTCACCAGCACGTGATCGATCTTCACGCCGTCGAGCGGCAGGCTTTGCAGCAACCCGAGCGGTGAGTTGCCCGCGCCGAAGTCGTCCATGTGGATCTTCGCCCCCAGCGAGCGCAGCCTGACGAGCACCTCGGTCGCGCGCACTGGATCCGGCGCGACGACGCGCTCGTTCACCTCGAGCACCAGCGATGACGGCATCAACCTGAACTCCCTGGTCGTGCGCACGACGTCCTGGACGAAACCGCTGTCGTTGAACTGACGCGCCGAGAGGTTCACGGCGATGGTCATCCCACCGGCGCCAGCGACCCCGACATTCCACGCCTGCAACTGCTGGCAGGCCTCGCGCAACACCCAGCGCCCCACGTCGTTGATCACGTCCAGCTCCTCCGCAATGCCGAGGAACTCGAACGGGGCGAGCACGCCACGTGACGGATGGTTCCACCGGAGCAGCGCCTCCGCACCGGAGATGCGCCCGGTGCCGAGGTGGATGATCGGCATGTAGTGCAGCAGAAATTCGTCGCCGAGCACGGCGTAGCGCAGCTCATCCTGAAGCCGGCGCTTCGCCCACCCTTCGGCGGCAATCTTCCAGTCGAAGAGCATCGGCTTCGGCAGCTCGGCGCCCTGCGCGGTGCGCTTCGCTCGCGCCATCGCCAGGTCGGCGCCGCGGAGGATGTGCTCGGGCAGCTCGCTGGCCGTGGTGCTCAGCGCGATGCCGATGCTCACGGTGAGCGACAGATCTTCGTTGCCGATTCTCGTTGGCTGCGCGAGCGTCCGGCGAAAGCGTTCGGCGAGTGCCTCGGCCACTTCCGACGACTCGACGCGTTCGATCAGCACGGCGAATTCATCGCCGCCAAGTCGCGACACGGTGGCGTCGGCGCCGGCGATCTGACGGAGCCGGCGACCGAGCGAGACGAGCAACTGATCGCCCACATGATGACCGAACCGCTCGTTCACGGCGCGGAAATCGTTCACGTCCAGGAAGTACACGGCTACGAGACCAACCGGATCCGGGTCGACGAGATTGTTGGTGTGGAGCTTTGCCGCC
>JANLTI010000133.1:0-21145 GCA_031362845.1 Gemmatimonadaceae bacterium
CCACCGACTGCGCCAACCCCTTCGCCGCCTGAATCGACGTGATCGCCGCGGTCAACGTCGTCTTCCCATGATCGACGTGCCCAATCGTCCCCACGTTCACATGCGGCTTCGTCCGCTCAAACTTTGCCTTGCCCATGATCCTATCTCGACTGGAGAGAGTAGTTGGTCTGAAAAGCGATCAGCGTTCCGACGGCTTGACCTTGGAGATGATCTCCTCGGCCTTGCTCTTCGGCACTTCCTCGTAATGCGCGAATTCCATGGAGTACACGGCGCGCCCCTGCGACATCGAGCGCAGCTTCGTCGAGTACCCGAACATCTCCGACAGCGGCACCGTCGACGCGATCACCTGCGCCTCGCCCCGCTGCGTCATCCCGCCGATCTTGCCGCGGCGTGAAGACAGATCGCCGAGCACGTCACCCATGTACGCCTCGGGCACCACGACCTCGACGTTCATCATCGGCTCGAGGATGATCGGCTGCGCCTTCTTCGCCGCCTCCTTGAACGCCATCGAGCCCGCGATCTTGAACGCCATTTCGCTGGAATCGACATCGTGGTACGAGCCGTACACGAGCTCCACCTTCACGTCTACCATCGGATAGCCGGCAAGGACGCCATTCTCCAGCGCTTCCTTGATGCCCTGCTCGATGGGGCCGATGTATTCCCGTGGAATCACGCCGCCGACGATCTTGTCCTCGAACACGAAGCCCTGACCCGGCTCGGACGGCTGCATGTTGATGACGCAATGCCCGTACTGGCCCTTGCCGCCCGACTGGCGAATGAACTTCCCTTCCACCTTCTCGACGCGCTTCTTGATCGTCTCGCGATAGGCGACCTGCGGCCGCCCGACGTTCGCGTCGACCTTGAACTCGCGCATCATGCGGTCGACGATGATTTCCAGGTGCAGCTCGCCCATGCCGGAGATGATCGTCTGCGACGTCTCGGCATCCGTATGGACGCGGAACGTCGGGTCCTCCTCCGACAACTTGTGCAGCGCGATCGCCAGCTTGTCCTGATCGGCCTTCGTCTTCGGCTCGATCGCGACGTCGATGACGGGGTTCGGGAACTTCATCGCCTCGAGGATGATCGGATGCTCGTCGTCGCACATGGTGTCACCCGTGCGCGTCTCCTTCAGCCCGATCGCGGCGGCGATGTCGCCCGCCCGCACTTCCTCGATCTCCTCACGCTTGTTCGCGTGCATCTGGAGCAGACGCCCCACGCGCTCGCGCTTGTCCTTCGTCGCGTTGTAGACGTACGAGCCCGACTTCAGGACGCCGCTGTACACGCGAAAGAATGTCAGCTTTCCGACGAACGGATCCGTGGCAATCTTGAACGCCAGCGCCGCAAACGGCGTCTCGTCGTTCACCGGCCGCTCCTCGAAATGCTCGTCGTGATGCGGCAGGTGACCCTGAATCGCCTTCACTTCGCTCGGCGCCGGCAAGTAATCGATCACCGCGTCCAGCAACGCCTGCACACCCTTGTTCTTGAACGACGCTCCGCACAGCACGGGCACGAACTCCATCGCGATCGTCGCCTTGCGGATGGCGCGGCGAATGTCGGCGATCGTCAGCTCCGTGCCGTCGAGGTACTTCTGCATCAGCTCCTCGTCGTGCTCGACGGCCGCCTCGATGGCCTCGAAGCGCGCGGCCTCGCACGCCTCCTTGTACTCGTCGGGCACATCCACCACGGCGAACGTCTTGCCGAGACTGGCTTCGTCGAAGATGTACTGCTTCCGCTCGATGACGTCGATGTGGCCCGTGAACAGCTCACCCGATCCCACGGGAAGCTGGAGCGCGAACGCGCGCTTGCTCAGACGGTCCTTGATCATCGCCATGCAGCGATCGAAGTTCGCGCCGACCCGGTCCATCTTGTTCGAGAAGATCATGCGCGGAACCTTGTAGCGGTCCGCCTGGCGCCACACCGTCTCCGTCTGCGGCTCCACACCAGCGACGGAATCGAGCAGCGTCACCGCGCCGTCGAGCACGCGCAACGACCGCTCGACTTCCACCGTGAAGTCGACGTGTCCCGGCGTGTCGATGATGTTGATGCGATACTCCGGCCCCTCACCCTTCTCGAACGACTGGCCGTGACGCAGCCAGAAGCACGTCGTCGCGGCGGACGTGATCGTGATGCCGCGCTCCTGCTCCTGCTCCATCCAGTCCATCGTCGCGGCGCCTTCGTGCACCTCGCCGATCTTGTAGTTCTTGCCCGTGTAATAAAGAATACGCTCGGTCGTCGTCGTCTTCCCGGCATCGATGTGCGCCATGATGCCGATGTTCCGATAATTGTCGAGCGGCGTTGTGCGTGCCATGTCTACCCGTCAGGTGTCAGTCTCGGCGCCATTCGACGGCGCCAGGGACGAAGTGCATTCATCAAATACAAACGCGGGTGGACCGGGCGCCCGAAAAACGGGCCGGTGTCCATCCGCTGTCGCCAAGGTGTGCTCGCCTCTGCAGCGCGAACCGGGACCCAAGGCGCGCCGAGCAACCGCGCTCGACGTCGAGTTGTCCTGCGTCTGTTGTCGGAAGCGGAACGAACCCGCCGGCCTGAGAGCCGCTCCTCGAAAGGAGTCCATAGGTTCGGCTGCAGTACGCCGAGTGCACGGGCGGAGCGCAAAATCCCGTAGCCCCATGAATTTATCGGGGATTCGGTGCATGTCAACCGGGTGCGCTTACAGTTCGGTGTCGCTCCCTCCGCCGCCCTCGATCACACGCTTGAGGTTGCTGAGGGCCTCACGCACGTCACGATCCGGATCCTCGCCGAACATCGTCGCCATCATCAGGCCCAGCGTCCCGACCGGCGGTTCGACGTCCATCTCCACTTTCACTACCGTGCCGCGCCCCTTCGGCGCGTCGGTGAAATGCACGGAACCGGCGTTCGGAACGTCCGCCCCGGGCAGACTCTTCCAGGCGATCAACCGTCCGGGCACGTCGTTGATGACCTCGGCATCCCACTCCACCGTCATGCCCGCCGGAGCCCTCGCCACCCAGTGCGAGCGCGTCGGCGACGCGACGCGCACCGAGACGAGATGATCCATGAAACGCGGCAGGTTCGCAAAATCGCGCCAGAAGCCGTACAGACTCTCGCGGTCAGCGTCGATCGTGACGTTGCGCTCGATCTTCACCGCCTTCCGCGCATTCACCGTGGCGCCGCGCCCAGCCACGTCGCGGCGAGGCCGCACCAGCACCGCATCGGCGCTCCCGGTGCTCACCCCAATCGCCTGGTAGACTGGGCAGTGTCCCGTCGTGCCGCGCAGCAGGAAGACTCCGCCGAGCGCCGCGGCGATCACGCCTCCCGCATCGCGCCGACGGAGTCCGATCGTCACCAGCGCGGCGCCCAGCATCACCGATCCGATGCGCTCGGGCTGCGCCACGTTGTTCGAATCGTGGGTCGGCGCGTCGGCCCACGTCGTGTCCGGACTCGCCTCAGAGGACGTGTCCTGGCGTCCAGCCCCGCGCGCGCGCGATGTCGTCAGTGTCATGACGTGTCCTTGTGAAGGGGAGCGGAACAGGCGTTCGGGAACCGCGCGCTACGCGCGCGTGACGATGACGAGCGGTGCCTCGTTGCGACCGGTCGACACGCGCGGCGGAACCGGCGCCGATGCTGGTGAAGGTACCTGCGTCACCGCCGCGACGTCCGCAAGGTCGGCCGTCTCCGCAGGCTTCGCCTCCGCATCGTGCTCCCGCCGCCGCTGCATCGTGTCCGCCACCCGTGCTCGGCGCTCGAGACGTCGACGCTCGAGTTCTCCTTCGCCCGTCGCCGAGCGTCGCCGCTCCCCTTCTCGACGCTCGGCGCTCCGATCCCATGCGTCCAGGTGCATCAGCATGTCGTCCAGCGACCGCACGTGACGTCGTCCGTCGCGCTCTCGCTTGAAGACGACGTGCGTCCATCCCTTCATGCCAACAGGCTGATGCCAGGCGCCGCCCATGCGCACGCGCCGGCCGGCGATCGCGTTGCCCAGCACGCGCTCGTACTTCGAACGCGAGAGCAACGTGACCGGGAACAGATCGTTCCACGTGCACAGGCGGCCGACGTCATCATATGCGA
This sequence comes from Gemmatimonadaceae bacterium, assembly GCA_031362845.1. Classification (GTDB taxonomy): domain Bacteria; phylum Gemmatimonadota; class Gemmatimonadetes; order Gemmatimonadales; family Gemmatimonadaceae; genus AG11. The sequence continues at coordinate 4,045 of JANLTI010000133.1, forward strand.
GTGGTCGATCCTCGAGCTCCAGCAGCGATGGCGCCCGCCCGCGCATCACGGCCGCAATGAGGCGCAGCGACAGCGGGTCGCCCAGCGCGCGGATGGACGGCCAGAACAGGCGCGTCGTGCGCCCCGCCATCCCGCGGAGCGAGATGCGCTCTCCTCCTCGTGTCGTCCACCGCAGACCATCCACGTCGGCCGTGAACGGATTCTCGGGAAAGCAGCTGTACTTCGCCACCCAGCCCTTGCGTGAGCTGTGCGGCACCGGCACGAAGCTCCTCACCACGGGAATCGCGCGCGCGTCGAGCTGCCCGAGGTCATAGCTGGGCCACGTCATGACCTCGCGCACGATGCCGACGATCAGCGTTGCCGTCGCCGCCATCAGCGCGGCGTCAGGAGTGAAGTCCGCCGTGATCTCGATGCGGTTCCCGCGGGGTCGCACGCCCACGCCGGTCGATCGGCGGTTGGCGGCGAGCAGCATGACCGGCGTCGCCAGAATGTGCGTCAGGAGGTAGGCGAGTTGCTCCACGCTCCGTCCATGCCTCGCTTCCTCGCGCGGCACATCGAACGAGACGTTGTAGTGCGCGCTGAAGCCCACGAGGCGAACCTCGCGTCCAGTCTCCGCCTCCCACGCATCGAGCTCGTGACGCAGAAAGCCGAGGCTCTCCCACAGCGACCGCGTGCCACGTGCGCCGCAGCCGCGCGCGATCTCGATCATCGGCGTGGCGATTTCCATCACCCCGGTGTCGAAGTACAACGCACCACCCGTCGGCAGGTGATACGACCGTCCCGTGCGATGCATGAGCGGCCCACGCACGATGCGGCGTGGCGAGCCGAAGACATCCTCGGGTTTCTGCGGCACGCCGTCGATGACGGTCGTGAACTCCGCCTCGAGACCGATGGCAGGTAGCCCACCGGCTGGAAAGCCCGTGCGACCGCCCATCCGCGTGCTTCGCTCGTCTCGTCGTGCCCGCTTCTGGCGCTCAGACATTATTGCTGCGCTCCAGCGCTACTGTCCGACGTCCGTGACACGTGCTGCATGCCCGCGCTCACAGCGGATCACCCGCAAGCTTCAAATCGTACGTCTCACCTGGCGCCTCGCGGGGCACGGAGACGACGTAGCCGAGATCGAGGTGCAGGTGATCATCGGTCTTCCACGCTTCGGGCCCGAGTGGCCGCGTCCACACGGTGGGGAGCACGTCTCGAGCGATGGCCGCGTATTTCGCGATCGTCTCATGCGAGTCGAGATAGGTGTCACCCACCCGGTAGATATTCGCCGCCGTGCCCCAGCAGTGCGGCGAGGCGCCACCCGTCCGCGCATGTCGCGGCGAGCAGTATCCTCCGTTCGCGCCGATGTACACGTAGCTGTCGACCGCATCGCGCAACTGCTCCAGCGCGAGCGCCAGCAGGGCCGTCGCGCACGGGATGTACCGGGGAAACACACGAAGCGGTGCCGCTTCGCGTACATCGGTATGGATGAACTCCGATACGGCGAAGTGCGGCGCGAGATAGGTATCGCTGGCCTGTTCCCACGATGTCACTTCGTAGAAATACCTCGGCAGCACGCGCGCCTGACCCTCCTTGTCGCACAGAATGCCGCCTGGCATCAGCACGTCTCGGTAGCGCCGCTCGAGACGTCGACCGTCCACGAGCCGCAAGGGAAAGGTCGCCAGGGACGTGACCATCAGTCGCGATCTCCGATCAGTGCCGCATACGCGAGGTACGAGGCCGCCGCGATGGTCGCCGAGCGGCCCGGTGTGCTCGGCTCCCATTCCGTGAGGACCGCGACCGCGTAAGGCTTCCGCCCCGGCAGATAGACAAGTCCCGCATCGTGGGCGATCGTCGAGATCTCCCCGGTCTTGTGTGCCACCTTCGCCTCGCGTGGTAGCCCGGCGGGGATGCCGCTCTTGAAATGCTGTGCGAGCAGGACGTCGAGCATCTGACGGGACAGGAGCGGCGTGAACGCACGTTCCTCGCCGATGAGTCGCAGCAGACCCACCAGGCCGCTCGCCGTGACACGATTGTTGATCCCGTGCTCGAAGGCGAGTTCGTCTTCCACACCTCGTCGCAGGTCGACGCCGTCGAGGCCAAAGCCGTCGAGCGTCCGCTGGAGTACGTCGAGTCCGATCAGGTCGAGCAGCAGGTTCGTGGCGAGATTGCTGCTCGAGGTGATCATGTGCTCCGCCAGCTCCGCCAGGCGTAGTGTGCGGCCGATCTCGCGATGCACTTCCGCATTGGCATCCCGATCGACGCGCACGCGGTACGGCGAGCCGTCGTAGGCGCTGAGAAATCGGTTGCGCACATGCACGCGCGACTGCGGGAGCAGGTCACCGCGGTGTATCGCTCCGTAGACCCCGATCAGGATGGCCAGCTTGATCGTGCTCGCGGCGTGGAACCATCGGTCAGCGTGGTAACCAAATCGCGCGTCCGTCTCCAGGTCATGGATGGAGACGGCCATCGACCGTGCCTGCGCCTTCGTCTCCAGCTCGGAGAATCGGGCGTGGAGCTGCGTTGGGGCATCGAGCGGCGGAACCGGAATTTTTGCTGGGGCGCGGGAGGACATGGCGGACCGTACAGTCGCAAGGCAGGTGCCGTGGGGAGATCCCCCGACGCGCTGCGCAACAGGTGAATGCTGCAGGCGAGGCGCTCCCCCGATTCCGGGCGCCGACCTCGAATCCTGAAGGAAGCTGTGCTCCAGGTCACCGGTACCCTGGCGTACTGGAGCGTATTATTCGCTCCGAGCGAGGGCCGTGGCTCCGAATGGAGCCGGGGACTCTCGTCGAGATCGCACACGTGACCACCCCCCGACGCAGGGAGATGGCGTATGCCCGAAGCATTCGAGGCCCTGGATGACACCCGGGCTGAACGATTTCGCACGCTGGTCGAGGAGCTCATTCCCAAGATACAGCAGGTGAGCCCCGAACTGAGCGATGCGCAGCTGAGATCTGCCGCCCGGCTGATGGCCGAGTATCGCCTTGCCGATGAGGAACTGGGGAAAAACGCCCTATGAGTTCCCTTATGAGTATTACGCCCACCCCGCCCTTCGCCCCGATTCCTGTCGCGCCTCGCGACACGCCGATCGACGTGCTCGACCTTCTCGTCCAACATCGCGACGACCTCATCGAGGCCTGGCGCATCGGCCTGGGACCCGACGCCGCCATTCTGCGGCGGAGCGACGCGTGCACCGAGCCCATGGCGCACGTCGTGGATGCGTTGCTGGCGGACCTGGCGCGGCACTCGCGCGAGCCGATGATCGCACCCGAATCGGTGTTCGCCGCCGCCGTGCACGGAACGTCCCGTCGCACGCAGGGCATCAACCTCGATCTCGTGCTTCGCGAGTTCGACGTTCTTCGCCAAGCGACGAGCACCGTGCTTCGGCGCTTGCTCCCGACCCATGCGCACCCGGAGCTCATCGGCCACCTCGACTTCGTGATCACCACCGCGTCACTCGCCTCGCTCCGCGGCTACCATCGCGACGAGTTCGATGCGCTGGGTCAATGGCCCTCCACCCTGGACGATCTGCTGCGAGCCGAGGATCCCTGGGCCAACTTCAAGGACGAGGGAACGCTGAGGCACTAGCAGCGAAGCTCGCGTTGGATCTTCGGGTCACGAATCGTCCACGTTCATGCAGTCGCTCGCGCCGCTCCCGGCAGATTCGGGGCGGCGCGTGCTGTTGCGCGCCATGCCGCCGAGGCGGCTCGGGCGACTCGCCGGACGGCCACCACGCGCGAGATACACGACCGAAAGGCGGGCGCTCGCGACCGCTTGTGCCCTGGATCACATGCTGATAAGATCAAGGGCCGATTGGGAAACAACTGTTTGTAGTCGGCTCCGCGACTTCGGATCCAAGGCTCGCCTGAGCATCGCTCGGCGGCCGTGCGCTTTCTGGAACGTCCCTCACCGGGGACGTTCCATTTTCACGCCCCATTCCATTCCTTCCGGAGCGCTACCCATGATCCGTCGCTCGACCCTGTCCGCGTTCGGCATCCTTGCGCTGGCCGCCTGCGCCGAACCCCCCGTTGCACCACTCCGCCTCGAGTCGCGAGCGCCGTCCATGTCGCTCGGTGCCGAAGGTGGGGATACGTATCTCGTTCGATTCAAGGGTAGAGGCGTTCCCGCCGATTTCGCGCAACGGGTCGCGGCGCTGGGCGGCGAAGTGATCTTCGCGCACGACGTCGGCATCGCGGCCGTCGCCGGCCTGACCGACGCAACGGCCGATCAGCTGGCGGCCCTCTCGTCCATCGCGGCCGTGGATGCTGATGCGTACACGACTCTCGAGGCGCCCGACGGAGCGCTGCCGGAGATGGCCTCGGCCGAGCCGGAAAGCCCCGCAAATCCGGCGGCGGCACTGCGGTTCTCGCGCCAGTGGAACATGAAGACCATCCAGGCCGACGTGGCGTGGGCGGCTGGCAAGAAGGGCAGCCCCACGGTACGCGTCGGCATCCTCGACACGGGCATCGACTATCTCCACCCCGACCTCTTCGGCCGCGTCGATCTCACGACGTCGCGCTCGTTCCTGTCGGCGGCCGAGAATGCGCGCGTGCAGGCGGCATTCCCCGGTGCGCACCCCATCGCCGACCTCAACTACCACGGGACGCACGTCGCGGCAACGGTCTCGAGCAACGCGTACATCTACGCCGGCGTCACCTCCAACATCAAGCTCGTCGGATTGAAGGTCTGCGCGCCCGGCACGGCGCCGAACTTCCAGGGCACGTGCCCGACGAGCGGGACGCTCTCCGCAATCCTCTACGCGGCCGACCAGGGCATCCCGATCATCAACATGAGCCTCGGGGGCGGATTCAACCGCGTGCAGGCCAGCGCGCGTGGCGGCGACGGACCGTCGTTCCTCGCGACGATCAACCAGGTGATGAACTACGCCAAGGCGAAGGGCACCACGATCGTCGTCTCGGCAGGCAACAGCGCGATCGACATGGACCACGACGGCAATCGGTACAACAGCTATTGCAGCGCGCCGGCCGTGATCTGTGTGTCGGCAACTGGCCCCACCGGCACAGCCGGCTTGAACGGTCCGTGGGCGAACATCGATGCGCTCGCGTACTACAGCAATTTCGGCCGCTCGTCGATCAATGTCGCGGCGCCAGGCGGGAACGCGGTTTCCGTCGTGGCCGCGTGCTCGGGCTTCACCATCGTCACGCCCCTGCTCGTCTGTCGCAATCGGTTCTACAACTCGCCCACGAGCTTCTCGGCGTTCTCGGTCGGCCTCTCTGGCACCAGCATGGCCGCGCCGCACACGGCGGGGGTGGCCGCCCTCATCGCCAGCGAGGGTGACACCTCCCCGTCCACCATCCGCGCCAAGCTCCAGCAGTCGGCCGATGATCTCGGACCCAGCGGCACCGATCCGGCGTACGGCAAGGGTCGCGTCAACGCTGCTCGCGCTGTCGGCGCCATCTAGTCGGGGCCCATGAGACAGAAGCCCCGCTCGATCATCGTGATCGAGCGGGGCTTCTGTATTTCGGCGACAGCGAGGACGCTACCAGCGATAGTGCGCGAACGCCTTGTTCGCGTCGGCCATGCGGTGCGTGTCTTCCTTCTTCTTCACCGCGTTCCCCTCGCCCTTGCTCGCCGCGATCACTTCGGCCGCCAGCTTCTCGGCCATCGACTTCTCGTTGCGGTCGCGCGAGTAGCTGATCAGCCAGCGCATCGCCAGCGCCGTGCGGCGCTCGGGACGCACTTCGACCGGCACCTGGTACGTCGCGCCACCCACACGCCGGCTCTTCACCTCGACCACCGGCTTGAGGTTCGTCAGCGCCTGCTTGAAGATGTTCACGCCGGGCTGGCTCGTGCGATTCTCCACGAGATCCATTGCGGCGTAGAAGATCCGCTCGGCCGTGCTCTTCTTGCCCTGATACATCAGGACGTTGATGAACTTGGAGACGGTCTGGCTGTCGTAGCGCGCATCCGGCAGGATGGTGCGCTTCACGGCACTCTTGCGGCGGCTCACTTCTTACCTCCCTTGACGGCGCCCTTCGCTGCAGCACCGGCTTTCGGCTTCTTGGTGCCGTACTTGGATCGGCTCTGGTTGCGGCCGTTCACGCCGGAGGCGTCGAGCGTCCCGCGAACGATGTGGTAGCGGACACCGGGAAGATCCTTCACACGACCGCCGCGAATGAGCACGATGGAGTGCTCCTGCAGGTTGTGCCCCTCACCGGGAATGTACGCGGTGACTTCGAAGCCGTTCGTGAGACGAACACGCGCGACCTTTCGGAGGGCGGAGTTCGGCTTCTTCGGAGTGGTGGTGTAGACGCGCGTGCAGACGCCCCGCTTCTGCGGATTCGCCTTCAGCGCCGGCGCCTTTTCCTTCTTGGCGAGGTCGCGGCGAGACTGCCGGACCAACTGATTAATCGTCGGCATTCAACCTGATGATGTTCGTCGATCTGCTACATACGTGGATCGCCTCGATCGAGGCGGCACGGAACAGACTCGCAAGCTAAGCCGGGACGGGGGGTTGGGTCAATGGAGGGCGACGCGCCCGCCCGTTCGACGCATGCCCGCATTCTCGATCCGGCCGTCGGACGACAAAAAAGGGCCCCGGCGTACGCCGGGGCCCCTTCCTGTTAGCGAGTCCTAGCGATTCAGGGTGTTGTCCAGAAACGGTCGGGTGGCCGCCGTGGTCGACGTGACCGTGATGTCTCCCCGTGCCCCCACGGTGTAGATCCGACCGGCAGAGAGGGAGACCTCGGTTCTGCTGATGGCGTTGCCGGTAGCGCCGGCGTACCGCGTGCTCAGGTCGTACACCCCGTTCGGCACCGCGACGAACGCCCCCGCGCCCTTGTACGCGACCGCGGAGCCGACGGCAACCTCGGCGCCCGTCGCGCGATCCTTCACGTACAGCGTCATCGGATTCGCGTTGGAAATCGCATGGACGAATCTGACGTAGGCCACGGCGTAGTCGATCTCGGCAATGAAGGGATCTTCCACGACGAAGGCGTCCACCGTCTTCGCGGTCGTGTTGTAGAAGCCGCTCAGGTAATACGAGTAATGCTTTCCGTCGGCGAGCGTCGTCGCCAGGTTCGAGATCGCCAGGTCCTTGTCGGTCGCAGCGGCGATTCGCCCGGAGAGTGTGTATTGCCCCGGCGCGATGCCGGAGTAGAAGCCGCCCGACCCCACGGACCCGTACGCCGTCCCGATGACGGCCTCGGTTCCGGTCGCGGAGCCGATGGCCGTCACCTTCGCATCGTTGGCGTAGAAGTTCACACCCGGCGCATTCACGCCGAAGTTGAAGAACTTGATGCGCGCCCCGGGGGTGGTCGCCGTCAGATCCTGCACGGCGTTCTTTTCGCACGCAGACAGCATGGCGGCGCACAACAGCACCGCGAGAGATCCGAATCTGTTCATGTCCCGATTACGGTTGAATGATCCACAACGGCTTCGTGTGATAGTCCAGCGCGAGTCCGCCGATGGCCTCGAGGCCCGGCCTGTTCCATACGTATTCCGAGTTGTATCGCGGACGGATCCGCTCCACGACCTTGCCTGCGTTGTCCGGATAGAGGTTGGTCGGCGGCGTGAATCCGGGGAAGACCTGCCTGCCGCTCGTCGGATCGATGTCCGTGTAGTGATAGCGGCGCATGTCCATCCAGACTTCGTTGTGTGCCCACGCCCACTGCGCGATGTACTTCTGGGTCATGATGTGGGTGAGTGTCAGCGCGGCCGGCGCCGGAACGATCTCCGGAGCAGCGAGGAAGGCTGCCTTCTCGGCGGCCGTGATCTGTGTCGGCGACTGACCGTTATCGCTGTTTCGCTGGTTCACGAAATCGATGTGGGCCGACACGCCATTCCGGTACGCGTCCCACGCCGTTGTCCGGTCTCCCATCTTGAATGCCGCTTCCGCCTTGATGAACTGCAGTTGCGAGTACGTCATGGCCGGCATCTTGGCCTTGTCGTCGAACAGGTAACGCCCGGGCAGCTGCGATCCGCCCGCCGCGGGGTAGCCGTAGAAATTGTTCGGCTGCTGGGTCGCGGTGAGCGCGCCGAAGCCGACGACATTCGGGTCGAGTCCGCGGTACACACCGTCCGGTGACGGTGAGAGCATGCGGCTCATTCGCGGATCGACGACCCCCCCGAACTGGGTGCCGTTCATCAGGTTGACCACGAACTGGGTCTGGCGGTACGTCTGGAAATTGCCGCGCGTGCGCCCCAGAAAGCTGATGTCGTCGTTGTTCGTGTTCGGGTATGTCAACAATGCATTGTCGGCATTGCTCGCGAATGACCGATTGACCGCAGCGATGACCTCGGCGGGCGCGTAGGACGACTTGTTGGAATAGTGGTTCAGGTTGAGCGCCAGCATTCCATTGGCCAGCTTCGTCCACTTCGCGCGATCACCGCCGTAGAGCTTGTCGGTCTTCGCGAGATACGCCTGGTCCACGGCGCCGTCCGTCTTCGCGAGCTGCTCGATGGCGAGCTTCAGCAGCCGCTGGATCTCCTGATACGCGTATTCCTGGCTGTCGTAACTGAAACTGAACTTCGACTGATCGATCGCTTCCTTGATGATGATTTCGCCGTGGAGATCCGTCGTCGCCTGCCAACCCCATGCCTTCAGGATCAGGCCGACCCCGAGCACGTCCCACCGCTGCTCGGCCTCGGCTTTCGTGTTCATGTCGACGAGATTCTGGCCGAGCGTCCAGTAGACGTCACGCCACTGCTGGCCACCGTTGTCGCTCGTGGGGTCGTAGCCCATCCTGTCCCAGGTCGTCAGCGCGGTGCCGGGCAACGTCCACTGCTGCGTATACCGTCCCACGAAGCGGCCGTCGAACTGGGGCGACGTCACCATCCAGTGCAGCATGGGCGCGAGATACAGATTCGTCGTCACGCTCTGCGGCGCGTTGGGATTCGTGTTGACATCCAGGAACTTGTCGCATCCGCCAAGCAGGGTGAGGCAGCCCGCGAGCACTACCGTATATCGTCTGGTCATCGATTTGTCAGTGGACTGAGTTGATCGGATCACGCGCCGGCGTGGGGCACCAGCCGAACGGCGCGACGCGGCTCCGCGATCTGCACATGGCCAGCGCATCGTCAGAACCCCATCCGGATACCGAAGTTGAGCCCGCGCGGAATCGGGAAGTTGCCGTAGTCGATGCCCGCCGCGCCGGAGCCTCCCACCGCCGCCGAATTGCCGTTGACGATCGGATCGAGCCCGGAATAATTGGAGAACAGGAACAGGTCCGTACCCGTCAGGAATACACTGGCGTTCGCCAGGAGACGCTCGGGCACGACGTAATTCACCGTCACGTCCCTGAGCCGCAACCAGTTGATGTCCTTCTCGATGAACAACTCTTCGCTGATGTTCGTGTAGTAGCTCGTCTGCACACCCGGTACGACCACGATGCTGTTCACCGTGGGTGTCGCGCTGTTCTCCCTGCCGTCTCGTAGCACGCCGTCGATGACGCGTGGCTTGTTCCGGTCCAGCGTGCGCAGGCTCAGTCCCCGGGCGGTCAGGTACTGCTCCGTCGCGTTGAACACGTCGCCGCCCTTTCGAATGTCGAGCAGGAAGTTCAGGGAGAGCCTGTTGTACCTGAAGGTGTTGGAGAGTCCGATCGTGTAATCGGGCTGGCGATCATACCCGCCATCGATGAACGTGGTCGAGCGGATCGGCAGACCGGTGGTCGGATCGATCAGCAGTGCGCCCTGCGTGTTCCGGAGATAGAACGTGCCGGTCAGTGAGCGGGTGGAGAGACCCGGCGCGGTGCCGTTCCGAACGTTGCCGAACAACCACGTATCGGAGACGTACGATTCCGGCAGGGCGTTCGGCAGGGCGAGCACCTTGCCGCGCGCACTTTCGAAGTTGGCGAGCACGTCCCACGAGAAGCTCGACTGCCGCACCGGTGAGCCGCGAACGGTGAGCTCGAGACCCTGGTTCCTCGTGACGGCACCGTTCAGGTTGAACAGGATGAAGCCGGTCGCGTAGCTGCCGCGAATGTCGTTGACGATCTGGTCCTTGGTCTGCTTCCGGTACACGGTCGCATCGATACCGAGCCGATCCTCGAGGAAGCTCAGCTCCGTACCGATCTCGTACGACCGGGCGAACTCCGGCTTGAGACCGAGATTCGGACCGGTGAATCCGTAGCCGTATCCGCCGTTCGACGTCGTCTTGAACTCGAGCGCAGGCCGATAGGCGTAGGGCCGTGCGTCCTTCCCCACTTCGGCGTATGCGGCACGGAGCTTACCGGTCATGATGCGGCCGACGGCGGGGAACGCATCCGAGAAGATGAAGCTCGCCGAGACGGAGGGGTAGAAGAACGAATTCTTGTCCTTCGGGATCGTGGAGGTGAAGTCGTTACGGCCCGTCGCCGTGAGGTACAGGAACTTCCGGTAGTCGATCGTGGCACTTCCGAACATGCCGATGAGGCGGCGCTGCGCGATCGTCGTGCGGTTCGTACGGAGGTTCGTGTTGTTCACCGAGACGAAGTTGGGGTCCAGGAAATCCTGGCCCTTCAATGCATCCGTCGTCGACTTGTTATCGGAGATCTGATTGCCGAGGAGCCCGCTGATCGAGATGGTCTTCGTGAGGGCGCGGCTGTTGAAGTTGAGCAGCGTTTGCGCGTTGATGTTGCGGGTGATGTCGTCGGCCTGGTCGATCACCCCGTTGTACGCGCTCGCGTACGCACTCTCCGGGTGGCGCAGCAGCAGATTCTGGTTCGTGTAGCTGTCGGTGCCGATGTTGGTCCGCAGGTTGCCCCAGGAGAACGGCGTCAGCACGAGGCCGAGGTTGGCGATGATGTGGTTGTTCTTCGAGTTGATCTTGTTCTTCTCGATGTTGAAGTAGGGATTGTCCGTCTCCGAGGCCGCGCTCAGGAACAACCGGCGCCGAATGCCGGCCGGCGTGAGATACGCCTTCGCGTCATCGGTCTGCGGCCACACGAGCAGGCCGATCAGCGGACCGCCCTCTCCCTTGAACGACTGGTCGTTGCTCGCGTACGTGTAGCCCATCGAGAGATCCGCCCTGAGCCATGGGAGCACCTGTGCCTGCGACGCTCCGGTCAGATTGATCTTGTTGAGCTGCGAGCCCGGGACGACGCCGGATTGCCGCGTCGAGGAGCCAGCGACCCGATAGTTCATCCGATTGTCGGGCGCTGCCCCGCTGAAGGACACATTGTGCTTCTGCGTGAGCGCCGTCTGGAAGAAGCCGTCGATGTTGTCGAAGAACGTCGTGTTGGCAGGATACGGGCTTCCGAAGTACAGGAAGGTCGAGCTGCCCGCGGCGCTCGGCGAGTACGTCCGCTGCAGCTCGGGTCGGGCCCTCGTGCTCTCGATCCTGAAGCTGTTGCTGTAGTCCAGACCACCCGTGCCCGCTTTGCCGCGCTTCGTCGTGATGACGATGGCCCCGTTCGCCGCATCGATGCCGTACAGCGCGGAGGCCTCAGGTCCCTTCAATACCACGACCGACTCGATGTCCTCCGGATTCAGATCGGCGGCGCGGTTGGTGAAGTCCACCCCGCGGTTGTTGAACGCGGTCACCGAGCCGGGAGCATCCGATGCGAGCACGCCCGAGTTGAGCGTCTTGTTGTCCATCGGCAGCCCATCGATGATCATCAGCGGCTGATTGCTGCTGCTGATCGAACTCACACCGCGGATGGTGATGGACGACGATGCGCCGGGCACGCCGGAGGTGCTCGTCACCTCGACGCCGGCGACACGACCCTGCAGCGAGTTGACGAAATTCTCGCGCTGCGTCTGGGCGATGTCGGCGCCGATGACACTCTGCTGCGCCGTTCCGAGTGACCGCTGCGCCGTGGTCTGGCCCAACGCGGTCACCACGACGGCATCGAGGTTGGTGGCCGTTCGCCTGAGCTGGACGTTGATGACGTTGTCGGCGCCGACCGTGCGTTCCACCGGGAGGGTTCCGATGAACCGGTATTGCAGCACCTGACCCGGCGCGACACGAATGGAATAGTTGCCGGCGTCGTTGGTGTATGTGCCGGTGGTCGTGCCCCTGATGACGACCGACACGCCGGCCACGGGCGAGACCTGCTCGTCGGTCACCTTGCCGGTCACCGTCTTCTGCTGTGCGATCGCCTGCGCAGCGAGGAGGAACATTCCCATCAACGACATGATGAGTACTCTGGTTTTCATAACGAGGTGCACCGGGTTCTGGTGGACGCTGAATCTGGCCCTTGCCGCCCGCTCGGATGCAGTCGGGCCGACGTTACCGAGGGGTCGAGTCCTGCGCGCTGCGAACGATGGAACCGCTAGGAAGTGCGACGTACAGGGCGGAGTGCCGCGCTGTACCGCCGGCGAGCGGTCGAACGGCGAATGGGAATGCGCGTCCGTCTCGAGCCGAATTCGAGACGGGGCACGACCGCCCGGTGGTCAACGCTCCGCGGCGAAACATTTGCGTATCCGAGGGAGGTGCGCCCATCTTATCCCTCGGTCAGGAGACTGTCAATTCGAGTTACGGGGGCAGCGGGCGAAGCGCCGATTCCAGCGGCAGCGCGTCGCGCGCCTGGACGGCTAGCACGAACGGTCCCAGCAGATGCGCGACGCTGTTGGCGTAGTAGCTGACGAGCGCGCGCCCGCGCGGCAGGACCAGATACCCTCCCGCCGTTTCGGCGAGCACCCGGCGCATTCGCAACATGCGCCAGGCTCGATCGAAGATCTCGCCGCTCGATCGATCGGAGCGCAGACCTCGCGCGTTCAACTCGTGCAGCACCGCGTGCATCTCCTCGACTCGCCCAAGGAGATCCTCTCGCGGAATGAAGTCCGAGTCGAAGCTCTGGATCGCCGCGCACACCAACGGAACGGCGGTCACGGGAATGAGTTCTCCTACCGCCGTCAGCAGTTCGTCGCAAAGCGACTGGACACGGGCCAGTCGCTCGGGCCGCTCCACCGAGAACAGGTCGGATTGCCTGGCGAACCATGGAGCGAGTGGTATGGGCGCCCCCACCACCACCGCGGCTCGTCCATAGCGCTGCAAGCGACGCGAGAGCAGGCGCGCGAGGTTGGATGCCAGGTAGCGACCGACTTCCCACGCCTGCGTCAGCCGAGAGGACCGGCGCCCGCCTGCCGCGGCGTCGAGCTCGCGCAGCAACGACCGGTCCTCCAGCACCCGGTCGTAGTTCACCGCCACCGGCACGACGTGCAACCGCGAAGCGTACGAAGGGTCGCGACCGATGCCGAGCACGTAGTCGAGTAGACCGATCTTCGGCGCGCGGAGCCGTCCGTCCCTCGTCAGCCCCCCTTCGACGAAAATCCCCTGCGTCACCCCCTCGCGCGTGATGAGGTGGACATAGCGCTCGAGCACCGCGTGATAAAGCGGCTCCCGAAAGCGTCGCCTGATGAAGTACGACCCGAACGCCTTGAACACCGCCTCGAGCGGGAACGCGCGTGCCCATTCTCCCACCGCGTACGAGATGGCCACCTGCCCCGCGAGTGCGTAGCTCACCAGGACGTAGTCGGCGTTCGAGCGGTGGTTCATCACGTAGAGAACCACCGCGTCGGCGGGGAGCTGCGCCCGGTCGCGCGGTTGCTCGAAGTCGACCGACACCTTGTAGAAGAAGCGCAGGAGCCAGCCGGCGACGCGATATCCCACGTGGAAGTACGCGACGGCGTTGAAGAAGGGGACGATCTCCCGGATGTAGCCGTGCACCCGAGCCCACGCCGCCTGCTCGGTTTCTCCGCCGGCCGCGACGTGGGCCGCCACGGCCTCCGCGATGACGCCGTCGCCGAGCAGCCGATCGCGGACGTGCGAGCGGCTCGCCAGCTTGAACCGATCGACACGAGCGGTGATCATGGCGGGAAGGTGCGAAACGCGAACGGCCCGGGCAAGATCGCCCGGGCCGCTGCAGAAGATTGTTCACCGTTTCCCGCTCACGGTTCACGGTTCACGGTTCACGATTCACGCTTACTGCTCTTCCCTCACGTTCCCTTCGCCGCCGCTCGGGCCGAACCCGGGAACTCCGCTTCCTCGTCCGCCATCGCGAACACGTTCGGGAGCGCCTCCGGCAGCGGAGTGAGCTCCGCGGCCGCCGGCATTTCCATGCCCTCCAGCTCCACGTCCTGATACCGGTACATGCCCGTACCCGCCGGAATCAGATGCCCGATGATGATGTTCTCCTTCAAGCCCAGCAAGTCGTCCTTCGCTCCGCGGATGGCCGCATCCGTGAGCACGCGCGTCGTCTCCTGGAACGAGGCCGCCGAGATGAACGACTGCGTGGTGAGCGACGCCTTGGTGATGCCGAGCAGGAGCGGCTCCGCCGTGGACGGCGCCTCCTTCTTCTTCTTCATCCGGTCGTTCTCGTCCCGGAAGACCTGCTTGTCCACGTGCTCACCCTCCAGGAACTCCGTCTCGCCCGCCTCCATCACGCGGACCTTCTGGAGCATCTGGCGGACGATGACGCCGATGTGCTTGTCGTTGATCTTCACACCCTGCAGGCGATAGACCTCCTGCACTTCGTTCAGCAGGTACTCCTGCACGGCCCGCGCGCCCTTGATGCGCAGGATGTCGTGCGGGTTCACCGGTCCTTCGGACAGACGGTCACCCGCCCGCACGCGGTCGCCCTCGTGCACGCGAAGGTGCTTGCCGGCCGCGACCTCGTACAACTGCGCCTCGGCCGTCTCATCGAGCGCGAACTGGTCGGCTCCCTTGCCGCCCTTCACCGGCTGCACGAAGATCTCGCGCTTGCCGCGCTTGATGTCGCCGAACCGTACAACTCCATCAATCTCCGAGATCGTCGCCGGATCCTTCGGCTTGCGCGCCTCGAAGAGCTCGGCCACACGAGGCAGTCCGCCCGTGATGTCGCGCGTCTTGTACGCTTCGCGTCCGAGCTTCGCGATCGTCTCGCCCGGGAAGATCGCCGCACCGTCCTCGATCGTGAGCTGCGCGCCCACGGGAATGACGAAGTCGCGAATCTTCTTCTCCTTGCCGCCCTTCGCCTGCCAGATCTCGATGTGCGGGTGCAGCTTCTTCTCACGATCCTCGATCACGACGCGCTGACGGAGACCGGTGAGCTCGTCGAGCTCCTCGGACACCGACTCGTCTTCCACGAGATCCACGAACCGGATCGTGCCTTCGACGTCGGCGATGATCGGGTTGGAGTATGGGTCCCACGTGAAGATGACCTGTTCCTTCTTCACCTCCTCGTGATCGCCCATCATGAGGACCGCGCCGAGCGGCACCTGCAGACGTGCGCCAATGGCGGAGTTGCGATCGGCCGAGTTGCGGATGATGATCTCGCCCTCGTAACCGGTGACGATCGACTGCCCCTCGCGGTTGGTCACGTACACCAGCCGGTCCGAGTACTCGATCTTGCCCGCCACCTTGCTCTTGCGTGCCGTCTGCTCGGCAATGCGGGCGGCCGTTCCACCGATGTGGAAGGTGCGCAGCGTGAGCTGCGTACCGGGCTCGCCAATTGATTGCGCGGCAATGATCCCGACAGCTTCTCCGATGTCGACCATGCTCATGGTGGCCAGGTTGCGACCGTAGCACATGCGGCACAGTCCGCGCTTCGCCTCGCAGGTGAGGACGCTGCGGATCTTGACCGTCTCGAGACCGGAATCCTCGATCTGCTGCGCGACCTCTTCGCTGATCAACTCACCGGCTTCGGCGAGCATCGTCGGCCGGCCCGACTCGTCCGTCTCCTGCGGGTCCTCGATGTCCTCGGCCGCCACGTTGCCGACGATGCGCTCGGCCAACGGCTCGATGACGTCCTCGCCTTCCTTCAGCGCGCCGACCTCGAGACCCATGATCGTGCCGCAGTCCTCTTCCGAGATCGTCACGTCCTGCGCGACGTCCACGAGGCGACGCGTCAGGTACCCGGCGTCGGCCGTCTTGAGCGCCGTGTCGGCGAGACCCTTTCGGGCGCCGTGCGTGGACGTGAAGTACTCGAGCGGAGACAGCCCTTCACGGAAGTTCGACTTGATCGGGCTCTCGATGATCTCGCCGATGCCGCCGGTGAGCTTCTTCTGCGGCTTCGCCATCAGGCCGCGCATGCCGGCGAGCTGACGGATCTGGTCGCGCGATCCGCGCGATCCGGAGTCGAACATCATGAACACCGGGTTGAACCCCGACTTGCTCTCGCGCATGGCCTTGACCATGGCGTCGGCGACGTCGGAGTTCGCGTGCGTCCACGTATCGATGACCTTGTTGTAGCGTTCGCCGTTCGTGATGTTGCCGGTCTGATAGGCCCGCTGGAAGCGCGCCACGCGCTCGCTCGCCTCCTCCAGGATCGTCTCCTTCTCCCGTGGGATGTGGAGATCCTCGATGCCGATGGAGACGCCGCCGCGCGTGGCGTTGGCGAAGCCGAACTCCTTGAGGCGATCCAGGAACTGCACGGTGCTCGAGAGGCCGGCGAAGCGATAGCTCTCGAACACGAGCTCCGACAGCGCCTTCTTCTTCATGTCGTGGTTCTTGTAGCCGAGCTCTGGCGGGATGATGGCGTTGAACAGCGCGCGGCCGATCGTCGTCTTCTCCCAGCGGGCGCCGTTCTTGTCGTCCACCCAGTACATGATGGCCGTCTGTTGCGTCACGCCCTTGCCGACGCCCAGCTCCATCTCCACCTCACCCACGTTCGTGTACCGACGCGTCGGCACGACCGTGGCGAAGTCGGCCGGAGCCTTCGTCGCGACGTAGCAGCCGAGCACGATGTCCTGTGACGGCTCCGCCACCGGACGTCCGTCCGACGGCTTGAGGATGTTGTTCGACGACAGCATGAGCAGGCGTGCCTCGAGCTGTGCCTCGAACGACAACGGCACGTGCACCGCCATCTGATCGCCGTCGAAGTCGGCGTTGAACGCCGCGCAGACGAGCGGATGCAGCTGGATGGCCTTGCCTTCGATGAGCACGGGCTCGAACGCCTGGATGCCGAGGCGATGGAGCGTCGGCGCGCGGTTGAGCATCACCGGATGTTCGGTGATGACCTCTTCGAGAATGTCCCAAACTTCCGGCTTTTCTTTTTCAACCAGCTTCTTGGCCTGTTTCACCGTGGTCGAAAGACCCTTGGCTTCGAGGCGCGAATAGATGAAGGGCTTGAACAGTTCGAGCGCCATTTTCTTTGGCAGACCGCACTGGTGCAGTGCGAGCTCCGGGCCCACGACGATGACCGAACGACCCGAGTAGTCCACGCGCTTGCCGAGCAGGTTCTGACGGAACCGGCCCTGC
>JANLTI010000136.1:0-10582 GCA_031362845.1 Gemmatimonadaceae bacterium
GTTCCAATCTCGATTTTTCACGGTGGTCGGTGGACCCGAATCGCGAGCCGACCCCACGGCAGCGCTTTCAGTGGATGTGCCGGGACATTCGCCGAGGGATCATGCCTCCTCCGTCTTACTTGATCATGCACCCCGCCGCCCGGCTGACGGAATCCGACAAGAAATTTCTCTGCGCATGGGCCCAACAACGCACATTCTCATCGGCGGCGCCCTGATGAGGCGACGGCCGCGCGCTCCGTAACGCTCTGAGCAAGCGGGATGATGGGTAATAGAGTATTCCGGGATGATGGGTAACACTTATTGAGGGTGGGGTTTCATCCATCGACCTCCATGGTCGACTCGTCGCTTTTTTCCGAGCAACACCGATCCGAGGTAGAGCGACCAGACGACATCGTCGGTTTCATCTCGCTGGCTCGACGTCGCACTCCACACCGCCTTCACGCGCCCGGAGTTGTTCGAGACGAGCACATCGCCCACCTTGCAGCCACTCGAGATCCCGGTGGCCACCATGATGAAGCTGGCAGGTCTGTCGTTCATCGCGCTTCTCGCGCTCCCTTTGGCCGTCGCCGCCCAGACAGATGCGGTCGACGCGCTCGTTCGCGACTTCATCAAACAGAAGAACATACCAGCCGCAGCGATCGCCGTGGTGCATCACGGTCGTGTGGTGAAGACTGCTGGCTATGGTGTCGCCGACGTGGAGCTGAATGTTCACGCCACGGAGCATAGCGTTTTCGAGATCGGATCCATCACGAAGCAGTTCACCGCCCAGGTCGTGATGATGCTGGTCGACGAGGGGAAGCTGCGTCTCGACGATTCGCTGACGCGATTCCTCTCCGACCTTCCGCGCGAGTGGAGCGGAATCCGGATACGACACCTGCTGACGCACACCTCCGGGCTGCACGACTGGGAGCGCGATACGACGCTGTCCTTCTGGCGCGAATACACGACGGCCGAATTCGTGGCGCTGGTGGCGCGCCGCCCGCTCGACTTCGCACCCGGCAGTCGCTTCGGGTACACCAACAGCGCCTACCCGTTGTTGGGCAAGGTGGTGGAGCAACTCACGGGGATGCCATACGAACGGGTCGTGATGGAGCGCATCTTCCGGACAGCGGGCATGGTGGAGACACGCTTTCGGGACAACAGGACGCTCGTTCTCAATCGCGCAACCGGATACGCCGACCACGGTGGCCAGCTGGTCCACGGCATTCCATGGCGTCCCGCGATCCTCACACCGAACGGCGGGATACTGAGCACCGCCACCGACATGGCGCGCTGGAATATCGCGCTCTCCAACGGGACGCTCGTCAAGCCAGCAACGATGGCCGTGATGCTGACTCCGACGAGGTTCACCGATGGGTCGACCTTTCCGGGCGGGATCGCCTGGTTCACGGACACGGTTCGAGGACACCGAGTGGCGGTGCACAACGGAAGTACGATGGCGGGCTACTCATCCGTGGTCTACCGGTATCTCGATGCTGACCTCAGCGTCGTCGTGCTGTTCAACATCGACCGGTTCGACGCGGTGAACACATTGGCGACGCTGATCGCCAGCCACTACCTCCCGGCGCTCGCGAAATAGCCGCACGCGTCGTGCTGCCGCGCATCGCACCTTGGCGCCACACGCCGGACCACGACTCACCTTGCCGCGATGGGACGAGATCCACTTCCCGGGCGACCGCCCAGCGAAATCCGACGCTCCCGCCGGCGTGACGGCGATGGTGATCGAGACCTTGTGCACATCCATTCCGAGATGGATGATAGAGCGAGCAGCAACCGGTACTACAGCGAGTGATGAAATGGGTTGGTCTCCGCGCGCGACACGGGGGTCGGAGGCCAGCCTAGTCATGACTTCCAGGCGGACGCCCCGCTTCTCGCCACGTCGTGCAGGAGGCACCTATGCAGCGATTCGACTTCGCATCGGGAGTGTTCTTCACCCTTCTCGCTCTCGTGCAGCTCATGAGGCTTGTGCTGAGGTGGCCGGTGACCGTCGCCGGCGCGCAGGTGCCGCTCTGGGTCTCGGGAGTCGCGTGCCTCATCGCGGGCGGGTTCGCCGTCTGGGCCTTTCGCACCGGCTCACGCCACACGCTTCGTGTCTGAGGTCGATCACCGCGCCGCCTGACGGGACACTCTCCAGTTCCACCAACGCAACTCCCCCTGTCAGGTACAAATTGAAGGCCGAAAATGCTCGCTGACGCGCGCACCCCATGACTGCCATTCTCGAGAAGGTGTTCGGATACCAGGGCGACAACATGAATCTCCCGGTACCGGACCTCGCGGCGGCGCTGCCGTTCTACGAGACGGTGCTCGGCTTTCGGGTCCTGTCGCGCGGGAGCGCTCCACAGGCCTCGGCGGTGCTCGCCCGCGACGAGATCCGGATCGGACTCACGGAGAACGGCGGCGATCCGACGCAGGACGGCTGTGCGTTCCACGTGAAGGACCTTCACGCGCTCTTCGCCGAGTTCCGGGCGAACGGGCTGAAGAAGGAGCTCTCCGACTTCGACATCGAGCGGCGCGACGGCGTCGCATGGAAGGTGTTCTACGTCGTCGCGCCGGACGGTCTCTGCTACTGGTTCGGTGAGCGCAGCGGAGGTTGAGGAGACACACCATGAACATCCTGCTATGGGTCCTGCAAATCCTCGTCGCGCTCCTGTACGGAGCGTCGGGCGTCATGAAGGTCTTCATGTTCGACAGGATCAGCGCGGATGTCGCGTCCTTTGGTGCGTTGCCGCGGGAAGCCTGGATGGCCCTCGGCACCCTCGAGTTGGTGTGCGCGGTCGGACTCATCGTGCCCGCCGCCCTCCATTGGCAGCCGCGGCTGACGGTGCTGGCTGCCACGCTCCTCGCGATCGAGAGCCTCGTGTTCATCGGGGTCCACGTCACGTACCACGAAGTCGTGCCCATGATCTTCAGCGGCATGCTGGGCCTCGTCATGGCGTTCATCGCGTACGGCAGACTGGTCATGAAGCCGATCGTCTGAATTGGCGGACCGCGTGGTAGCTGCGGTCAGCGGTGGAGCGCTATCGACTCGCGCAGCGTGAGCACGGCGCGCTCGTTCGCCCTCGCCTCGATATCGAGAACCTCTGGATCACCGTCGGCTTGACATCGCCGCGGTGCATGGCACATTCGGCCACGGGGCTCGCGCGGCCAGACCCGGCGTGCGGCCATCCGTAGACAACATCGGGCGCCGGAGGATTGCATGGCCACGCTGCTGCTCAATGGGAAGACCGTCACCGTAGACGCCTCGCCGGACACTCCGCTGCTCTGGGTGTTGCGCGACCACCTCAAACTGACCGGCACCAAGTTCGGCTGCGGCGCGGCGCTCTGCGGCGCCTGCACCGTGCACGTCGACGGTGTGGCGACACGATCCTGCGTCACGCCGCTCTCGGCGTTGGCCGGCAGGCGCGTGACCTCGATCGAAGGTCTGCACGGGCGGGTGGGCGACGCGGTGCAGGCCGCGTGGGACAAGCATCAGGTTCCGCAATGCGGCTACTGCCAGTCGGGCCAGGTGATGACGGCCGCCGCGCTCCTCGCGAAGAACGCATCGCCCTCCGACTCGCAGATCGTCGAGTCGATGCAGGGCAACCTGTGCCGCTGCGGAACGTACGGGCGAATTCGGGCCGCGGTTCGCGACGCCGCAGTGAGTCTGGAGGTCAAGTCATGACCGCCTCTCCTGTCACCCGTCGTGATTTTCTCAAGGTGTCCGCCGTGGCCGGCGGGGGCCTGCTCCTCGGGTTCCGCCTCAGCGAGGCCGCGGGGAAGTCGACGACGTTCAAGCCAAACGCGTGGGTGAGCATCGCACCGGACGGCAGCGTCACGCTGACCTGTCACCGCAACGAGATGGGGCAGGACGTGCACACCTCGCTCAGCATGCTGCTCGCCGAAGAGCTGGGCGTCGATCCTCGCCGAGTGCGAGTCGTTCAGGCACCTGCCGACGCGGTGTACATCAATACGATGCTCGGCGCGCAGATCACCGGCGGAAGCACGAGCATCCGCGAGGCGTGGATGCCACTGCGGCAGGCAGGTGCGACCGCGCGCGTGATGCTGGTGAGCGCCGCCGCGGCGCAATGGAACGTGCCGGCGGCCGACTGCCGCGCGGAGAATGGTCTCGTGCTGCACGGGCAGCAGCGCGCGACGTACGGCTCGCTCGCCGACGCAGCGTCCAGACTCCCGATTCCGAAGGACGTTCCCCTCAAGGATGTCGCGCGCTTCAGCGTCATCGGGAAAGACATTCCGCGGCTGGATGGGCGCGACAAGGCGCGCGGGCGCACGGTGTTCGGCATGGACGTGCAGCGGCCGGGCATGCTCTACGCCGCGCTGGTGCCGTGCCCGGTCATGGGCGGCAAAGTGTCGTCGTACAACGCCGCCGGCGTCAGCACGCGCCGCGGGGTGAAGGCGGTGGTGAATATCGGCGAAGGTGTCGCCGTCGTCGCCGATCACTACTGGATCGCGCGCTCCGCCGCCGACGCGGTGCAGATCAAGTGGGACGAAGGGCCGGCAGCATCGCTCGACACCGCGGCGGTGTTCGCGGCGCTCGACAGCGCCCGGAACCGGCCCGGCTTCGTGGCGAAGCAGGCCGGCGACGTCAGCGGGCCGCTCGCGTCGGGCGCGCTCGAGGCCGCATACACCAGCCAGATGCTTGCCCACGCCACGCTGGAGCCGCAGAACTGCACGGCGCGCGTGAGCGGTGACGGCGTGGACGTGTGGGCGAGCGTGCAATTTCCACAAGGAGCGCAAGGCGCCGCGGCGCAGGCCGCCGGCGTGCCGCCGCAGCAGGTTCGCATCCATCCTCAATTCATCGGCGGTGGGTTCGGGCGGCGGCTGGAGAACGACTTCGTGGGCCAGGCGGTGGCGATCGCGAAGGCCGTGCCCGGGAGTGCGGTGCAGCTCATCTGGACGCGCCCGCAGGACATGCAGCACGACTTCTACCGGCCACCCAGTCTCCACGTGATGCGCGGCGCCGTGGACAACGGGCGCATCGTGGCGTTCAGCGCGAAGCTCATCTCGCCTTCCATCACGGCACGCGCGTTCCCGCCGTTCGTGCAGAACGGCAACGATCCGTTCATGACCGAGGGGCTCGTCAACTTCACGTACGACATTCCCAACGTCGAGCTGCGCACGGTGATCGAGGAGGTTGGGATCCGCGTCGGCTTCTGGCGCTCGGTGAGCCACGCGCTCAACGCCTTTGCGATCGAGAGCTTCGTGGATGAGCTGGCGCAGACGGCGCGACAGGACCCGGTGGCCTTCCGCCTGTCGATGCTCGAGAAGATGCCGCGGCAGCACGCGGTGCTGGAGCGTGCGGCGCGCGCCGCCGGGTACACCGCTGCGGCAGCCAAGGGCCGCGCATTCGGGGTCGCGTCGATGGAGTGCTACGACACGCACATCGCCATGGTCTGCGAGGTGTCGGGTTCTGCCGACCGCGTGAAGCTGGAGCGCATCAGCGTCTGCGCGGATTGCGGGGTTGCCGTCCATCCGGATCAGGCCATCGCGCAGCTCCAGGGCGGGGTCGTGACTGGCCTCATGCACGCGTTGCGCAGCAAGATCACGGTGACGAAAGGCCGCGTGGACCAGAGCAACTTCCACGACTTCCCTCTGCTGAGGATGAACGAGGTTCCGCCGATTGTGGTGGAGCTGGTCCACTCCGGTGGCAAACCCGGTGGCATGGGCGAAGTCGGTACGCCACTCGTGGCACCAGCAGTGGCGAACGCCGTGTTCGCACTCACCGGCAAGCGCATTCGGAGCACGCCACTCGAGGATGGAGGTGTGCGCTTCGCCTGATCCGGTGCAGGTGCCTGAGTACTAGGCGTAAGGCGACGGATTTCTCCGGTTGTCTCCACTGGACTGAGTGTTGTGGATGGATGAATCAATGAGCATGACCGATGTTGCGGCACCATCCACGACTCTTGGCACGAACCCGCGACGATTCTACCACGGCACGCGGGCGGACCTGAAGCCCGGCGACCTGATTCAACCGGGCTATTCCTCGAACTACACCGTTCGGAGATCGCCGTGGGTCTACTTCAGCGAGACCCTGGACGCGGCAATCTGGGGCGCGGAGTTGGCGAAGGGCGACGGAGCAGGCCGAATCTATGTCGTGGAACCGACCGGCTCGCTGATGGATGACCCCAATCTGACGGACAGGAAATTTCCGGGTAATCCCACCAAATCGTATCGCTCCCGGGAGCCGTTACGGATCGTGAGCGAACTTCTGGATTGGCAGGGACACTCCCCAGAGGCAATCCAGGCCATGAAGGACGGCATCGCGGGCCTCGAGCCGATCGACGACTGAGCAGGTGTGATAGCTCCTCGCGCTCCGGGAGACGACCGCGACATCGAGCGAGTCCTTGTGCTCATCCACCCCGCGGGGGATGATAGAGCGAGCAGCAGCCGGTACCGCAGGAGTTCGTGACGACAGGAGGGAGCGCTGCATGCCGAAGCTACTCAGAACCGCACTGGCACTGATTCTCGGCATCATCGTGGGCGGTGGCGTCAACATGGCACTCATCATCCTGGGGCCAGCCTTGATTCCTCCGCCACCGGGTGTCGACATGACGACCGCCGAGGGCCTCAGGGCCTCGATGCCCCTGCTCGCGCCGAGGCACTTTCTCATGCCCTTCATGGCGCATGCGGTTGGAACGCTCGTTGGCGCGCTCGTCGGTTGCATCGTCGCCGCGTCGCATCGCACCTTCGTGGCGTACGCGATCGGGGTCGTCTTCCTCTGTGGCGGCATCGCAGCGAGTTTCATGATCCCCGCTCCCACCTGGTTCAAGGTGCTCGATCTCGCCGCAGCCTACCTTCCCATGGCGTGGCTCGGCCTGGCGATCGCCAATCGCCTCAAGCATGGCGTCGCGACGTGAACTCCCACGCACACGGGAATCGCGTCGTCGAAGTGCTCACCGTGGTGGGATGGATCGCGCTCGCTGCGGCGATTGCTGCTTCCTATTTTGGACGCAGCACGAGCCCATACGGGGTGTGCTACGCCACGTCGGGGCGCAGCGTGCCGTGCGCGGCCGCTGCCCGGCGATGACAGCGGGCAGATGACTACCCAACTGAGTCTCAGGCGTGTGCTTGCCATCTACGTCGCGGGACTGGCCGCGGGCGTTCAGGGCGCCCTCTACTTGTACGACCGGTACGACGACGGCGTCGCCGACTGGCGGACAGGCGCCATCGCCCTTGCGTTCGTGGCGCTGGGCCTCGCGTTCATCGTCCGCACCTTCCGCAAAGCCCGCATCGCCTGACGCAGAATTTTTCGCGGCATCAGATGCTCGCGCTCGTACCTCTGTTTCGCACCGCCGCCGGGAAACCATCGCGCCGCTTGCCACGTACGGAACGGTGGCAGCATCAGAATGCGACGCAGTCACGCACCACGCGCCGCACGCGCGTCATTCCTGCCGTCGATGCACACGACGCTGCTATCACCTCCAATGCACGTGCAACTTCGATCCGCACATTCTGGAGTGGCTGTCACCTGTGGAGGTACAATGGGTACGCCCGATATGGTCACCACCATCGATCGCGGTCGCCAATTTCGAGTCTGGCTCGGGATCGTACTGCTTGGAGCGGGCCTGCTCGGGCACTTGTTGGCCGCACAGGCAATTGGCGGAACCCAGTTGGCTTACCGAGACCACATCTTCGGCTTCGTTGTGTTGACCCTCGTGTCGGGCGCCATCATCTGGGGGCTCAGCAGGCGGTTCTGGAGAGGTCGACACGACATCACCCTGCTGACTCTCGGAGTGCTGCAAGCACTCGTGGGACTCGTGGTGTATGTCAACCGGTTCAGTGTACACGGTTGAGCATCGGCAGCAGCGACCCGGTGTCAACTGGCCACGACTTGCAGCTGAGGAGTAACGATCATGGGCCCGATGTCTCCGTTGTTCATCTTCGCCATCCTGTTCTGGAGTATCGTGCTCGGTGCTGGCATTTATTCCGTGCGTCGCTTTCTCCGGATCCTGGAACACCGTGGGAGCAATGAGACCGAGCTTGCGGCGCTCCGCGAGCGCGTCGTCGCCCTCGAAGAGTCCGTGGAGGATGTGCGAGGGTCGGTCGAGCGCCTCGACGCGGGCCAGGAGTTCACGACCAAACTGCTGAGCGGCGCTCGAGCCGCCACGAAGCAGTCAGCTGAATAATCGTTGCCGCATCACGGCGCGACAGTCTGCACGTCCACACGCGACGCCTGACCAGGCTCCGCCACACGCGGCTCCCCGGTATGCGCGTAGCGCGCCATCCGGGCCGCGATACCATGCCTGGCATCGTGTCTTCACGGGTGCCACGTAGCCGTAGGCATTAACACGTCTGGCAGCAGTGGCATCCTGCAATCGGAGAAGTACCGGTTCACGTACG
This sequence comes from Gemmatimonadaceae bacterium, assembly GCA_031362845.1. GTDB lineage: Bacteria > Gemmatimonadota > Gemmatimonadetes > Gemmatimonadales > Gemmatimonadaceae > AG11. Next base: position 8,338 of record JANLTI010000136.1, read on the forward strand.
TTTCGATTGCGGAGGTATCGAATGTTTTCCAGCCCCGTCCTGCGGATTGCTGGCACGCTCTGCCTGGCGATGATGCACAAGCCGGCTTCCGCTCCGACGGAACGCGTGCAGTCCCTTCGGCAAGTCGCAACGCTACACACCGCTCGCGCGGTGCACACCGCAACCACCCTTCCATCAGGGGACGTGCTGATGGTTGGAGGAATGGCAGACGGTGGGGGCAGTGTTGCGAGCGCTGAGCTTTTCGACGTCGGCAACAACACCGTGCAGGAAGTCGGGTCGCTTGCCAAGCGTAGAGCGGGACACACCGCGACGTCGCTCGGTGGCGGCCGCGTGCTCATCGCTGGAGGCTACGACGGGGATTACCATGCATCGCTCGAGATCTTCGAGCCGTCAGCGAAGCGTTTTCGCTCGGCCGGTTCTCTCCTGGAAGGGCGAAGCGGGCATACGGCCACGCTCATGCCTGACGGCCGTGTGCTGTTCGTGGGTGGAGTGGGCCGAGGATGGACGTTTCTCCGTAGCGCAGAGCTGTACGACCCCAGGACTGGTCGTTCCGAGCCAGTCGGCTCGATGAACGATCCACGAGAGAGCCACACGAGCACCCTGCTCGCGGACGGCCGAGTGCTGATCATCGGCGGTCACAGTGGACGGCGACCCAACGTGGAAGTGTATGCGAGCGCGGAGGTCTTTTCTCCGCGAACCAGTCGATTCGAGACCGCCGCCACCCTGGCGACAGCGCGTCATAAACACGACGCGATCAAGCTTGCCGATGGGCGAGTGCTTGTCATCGGTGGGGCGGATCGCTCCGATCGCGTTCATTTCGCCACGACCGAGATCTACAGCCCTCAGACGGCAACTTTTCAGCGAGGCCCCTCGATGGCCAACCAGCGATACAAGATCGCCGGCACCACTGTCCTCTTGCCGAGCGGAGATGTGCTCGTCACCTCTGGCGCTCGGGTCGCCGAACTTCTCGATGTCGCAAGGTGGACGTTCAATGAGGTTCCCGGACGGTTCCCTTCAGCTTACCGCTTTGCTGCCGCTGCGCCGCTGCGCAATGGGGACGTCCTGATTGCGGGCGGATACGCGGATGGGAATCAGAATACCTCTGGCGTCTGGCGCTTTCAGCAGCCGTGAGTGCCACCTGAGCAGCCGATGAAGCTGACGGCCGCCTTCGCGCTATCTGCGCGGCACGCCCTCGAAGGTTGCCGTCAACAGTCCAAACAGGAATTGATCGCCCTTTGCCTCCTGGCTCCGGAAGACCAGATACACGTCATGCACTCCCGAACTCGGCCGGAACGTCGTGCGAAGCCGTGACGGGGGCGCGCCTGAGTCAGCAGTCGGACGTATCAGCTCGCTCTCGCCCAGCAAGGGACCCATCGGCGAATCGAGGTGCACCTCGACCTTCCCGCCCTTCGCCTGAAACTGTGATGGCGCCACCGCAGAGAAGACGACTGCGGCGACGCCCGTCAGATCGAGCTGCTTCAACGCGACGAACGCGCCCGACCGATTCACGACTGTCATCTCGACCGGCAGCTCCGGCACGCTCTGCTTCGACAATCCGTCCGAGAGCTCCCCGCTGGCGACCACCACGCTCGGCGCGCGGAGGACGATCGTCTTGTCCTTCGTGATCGCAGGCATCCCGTTTGCGCCGCGATCGGTGTACGCTGCGCGCAGCACCACGGCTCCCTTGGGCGAATCACCCGATGCAGCTGGCGGGACATATGCGCCGCGATCAGGGAGGGCGGGCGCGTTCGATTTCCGATCGCCAAGGCTCAGGATGTAGGCGACCATTGCGGACGACTGCGCATCAGTGAACTGGGGGTGCGCGGGCATCGTCACCTTGCCCCACACGCCCGTTCCTCCTTCGCGAATCTTCCGGACGAGACGCGCGGTCGCCGTGCTATCGTCGTGATACTTCCGCGCGACATCCCCGTAGGAAGGGCCGATGGATTTCCTGTTCAACTGGTGGCACGACAGGCAGGTGCTCCCTTCGATCAGTCTCCTCCCTGTCGCGTGCACGTCGATCGTGCGAAGCGCGGTCGCTGCCCCGCCCGATGCGAGCCCCTCCTTCAGGTATTGCGCGGTAACTCTCACTCGACGCGCCGGGATTGCTCCGCTCCGTAGCGAGCCGTCTTCACGATCCGTCACGCGGACCCTGTAGCGCACCGGAATGCCGGGGAAGAAGAACGACCGGTTGCTACCGATGAGATCGACACTGACGTTGGGCGGCTCGTTGCCCGCTGCGATC
>JANLTI010000159.1:0-4348 GCA_031362845.1 Gemmatimonadaceae bacterium
GGCGGCATTGCGGGTACTCGCTGAGCGTTCGGGATTCGGCGACAAGGCAGGCCGGATATTCCAGCCGCTCCGCGTGGCGCTGACGGGCCTGGCCGTGAGCCCCGGCATCTTCGACGTGCTGCTGATGCTCGGACGTGACCGCTCGCTCAAGCGGATCCAGTCGGCCGTCGTCCATCTGACGGACGGGCCGGCCTGAACAGGGCACGAAATCGCACCGGCGCGGAGGGGAGCGCTGGTTGCGGCGCGGAAGATTGCCACTACATTAGCGCACAGAAGGCAGCGGGGAACGGGGTGCTCCGGCACCGGAGCCCCGCGTACATGGCAGCGATGCCGGTGAGGACGCATGACTGAGCCACTCACTCCACTGGAACGTCGGGTCTACCATTACCTGATCGACTTCCTGTCGGAGAACACCTACCAGCCCAGCATTCGCGAGATCGCGAAGAAGTTTCGCATCAAGTCCACCAAGACGGTGTCCGATCTGCTCGGCGCACTCTCGGTCAAGGGCTACATCGAGCGCGACCACTCCCGCTCGCGCGGTGTGCGCATCGTCGGCTACGGCAATCAGTCGAGCACGCAGCCCGTCCCGTATTACGGTCGCGTGCACGCGGGTGAGCCGGCCCTCATCCCAGACCACCGGATGGGATATCTCACGATGGACCGCCGCTTCCTGCCGACGGACGATGTGTTCTTCCTGCGGATCAAGGGCGACTCGATGATCGGCCGCGGCATCTTCGAGAACGATTACGTCCTCATCACGCCGTCCACGCGCGCCAAGGACGGCGACATCGTCGCGGCGCGGCTCGGAGACGACGCAACGATCAAGACGCTCACGCACAAGGGCGGCACGGTCGTGCTGGAGCCGGCGAACGAGAGCGAGCGGGCAATCGAAGTCGGTCCCAGGGACGACTTCGCGGTGCTGGGTGTGGTGTGCGGAGTCTTCCGGCCCTTCATGGAATCCACCATGCAGCCCACGCTCCCCACCACCGCCGACGCGGAACTCGTGAGCTGACGGTCGCGAGGCGGGCCTCCCCGGCCCGCCTCGCGGGCTACTCCTGCCCCGCCTTGCCTTCCGCGATCAGGCGCTCGCGCCGCTCGCGATCCTTGCGCTCTCGGATACGCCTCACGGCGCTCTTGAACTCCACGTCGTGGTACTGCGACTGTGCGTGTTCCAGCACCTCGCCGCGACGTGTGGTCACCAGGCGATCGGCGATTGTCTCGCCCGGGTTTCCCTGGATGCGCAGCGGCAGTGCCGCGAGCACGGCGCTCGGGATGGAGAACTTGCCGAGATAGATCTTGTTCCCGTCGATGCCCCACTTCTGGTCGCCCTTCGCGAACGTCCAGTCGCCCGGCTTGCGGCCCGCCAGCGCCGCCGCCTTCGTGACGGAATCATTGAACGCGAAGACGAGCGCACGGACGGTGCTGTCCACCCGTTGTCCGTGCGACTTCGGGATCGGGATGAACTGATGCGCGTCGGTCGAGAGGCGCGGATCAGGATCGTTCGGCACGACGCCCGTGACATCGCCCATCCCACCGCCCACGCCAGTGCCGTCGACCGCGCCGCCCGGGGTCCCGCTCACCGGCGGCGCCACCGGCGCGATTTGCGTCGGCACGCGTACCGGCGCAACCAGGCCGCGCCGCGGCACGACGGACTTTGCCGGTGCCGATGCGCCACGACCGCCCGCTGCCCCGCCGGACGGGGCAACGGTCACGTAGGTGATCTTTTCGATGGCGGGCGGTGGCCGCCTGATGCCACTCGACGAGAAATCGTAGTGGAACGCCGCGTTCGCGAGCGCCAACGCAATCGCTGCGTGCAAGCCGATCGAAAAGAGCAGCGAGCCGGATGGACGGCGCATCGACGTCACGAGACGCCCACCGCGGCCATCGTGCCCAGGAGCCTGCCGGCGCGGCGTGCCGCCTCGGCGATGCGCGCTGGCGACGTCACGAAAGAGATGCGGAAGAATCCCTCACCTCCGGCGCCGAACGCCGAGCCGCCCATCACGACCACACCCTCCTCGTCGAGCAGCCGGTCGGCGAACAGCGCCGACGGCAGGCCTTCCGGCAAGCGGATCCACAGGTACATCGTGGCGCGTGGTACGTCACACTCGAAGCCCGCCTGACGAAACGCCGTCACCGCTGCATCGCGGCGCTCCTTGAACACCGCCACGTTGCCCGGCACGAAGTCCGCCCAGCTCTCCAGCGCGGCAACGCCAGCGGCCTGAATCGCCATGAACTGCCCGGTGTCGACGAACGACTTCACCTTGGCGAGCGTGCTCGCGAGCTCGGGACGGCTCACCGCCCAGCCGCATCGCCATCCCGTCATGTTGTACGTCTTCGACAGCGAGTGGAACTCGATCGCCACCTCGCGCGCACCATCGATCTCGAAGATGCTCGGCGGCACGTAGCCGTCGAACGCCAACTCGCTGTACGCGTTGTCGTACACGAGCAGGATGTCGCGCTCGCGGCAGGTCCGGACCACGCGCTCGAGATAGTCCACCGGCGCGACGGCCGCCGTAGGGTTGTTGGGATAATTCAGGTACAGAATGCGCGTGCGGCGCAGGACGTCGTCGGGAATCTCGTCCAGTTCCACGAGAAAGTTGGTGCGTGGCCGCAATGCGTACCGGTAGGGCTCACCGCTGCCGAGCAGGGTGCCGCCCTGGTAGGCGTTGTACCCGGGCTCCGGGATGATGCCGACCGCGCCTGGCTCCAGGTACGCGAGCGCCAGATGCGAGATGCCCTCCTTGGATCCGATGAGCGGGACGATCTCCGTCATCGGATCGGCGCGCACGCCGAACCGCGTCTGCATCCAGGCGCTCACCGCCTCGCGATAGGGCACATGGCCCATGCCGAAGCCGTATCGACCGAGTGCCGGCTCGCGCACGGCCCGCGCCATTCGCTCCACGACGGCGCGCGGCGGATCGAGATCCGCGTCGCCCGCGCCGAGGTCGATGACGTCGATACCCCGCGCGATCAGCTCCCGCTTCTTCTGCGGAATCTTCGCGAGCGGATACTCGGGCAGGATGGCGAAGCGGGGCGCGAACGGGGGCACTAGTTATCGCTGATGACAGGGTTGCTGACGTGGCTCAGGCCGTCGATCTCCACTTCTACCACATCGCCGGGGTGAAGGGTCCCGACGCCCTCGGGCGTCCCGGTGAGGACCAGGTCACCAGCCTCGAGCGTCATCACCGCGGAGATGTACGCCAGCACGACGGGAATGTCGAACACCATCTGCGTGTAACGGCCTTCCTGCCGCACCTGCCCGTTGACGCGCGTCCTCACGACGAGTGCCGCGAGATCCGCCGGCACGCGCGCCATCTCGCCGACCGCACAGAATGTGTCGAATCCCTTGGCGCGCGTCCATTGCGAATCCGACTTCTGGAGATCGCGGGCCGTGACGTCGTTGGCCGCCACGATTCCGGCGATGGCGCCACGCGCCTCCTCCAGGCTGGCCCGGCGCAGCCGGGACCCGATGACCACCCCGATCTCCCCCTCGTACTCCACTTGCTTGGACACCGTTGGGAGCCGGATGGATTCCCCCGTCCGGATGAGGCTCGACGGCGGCTTGAGGAAGATCAATGGCTCGGTCGGCACGTCGTTGCCGAGTTCCTTGGCATGCGCTGAGTAATTGCGCCCGACGCAGACGATCTTGCTGGGCTGGAGAGGTGGCATGCTCCAAATCTAATGGTGGGAGCGCACGCGTCTCCCCCGCAGCGTCCGCTAGTGCGACGCCGCGAAAAAGTCCTGGACCTGCCGCGCGAGGGCGTCCCACCGGCCAATCGCGCGACGCGAAGGCGGGAGCGCCTCGAGCAACCCGCGCCCGTATCGCTTGGTCACGATGCGCGAATCCCCGATCACCACGACCCCACGATCGGTGCCACTGCGAATGAGCCGGCCGAAGCCCTGCTTCAACCGCAGCGACGCATGCGGAAGCATGTATTCGGCGAACGAATCTCCGCCGCGGGCGACGATCGCCTCACATTGTGCGGCGGTCATGGGGTCGGTCGGCACGCGGAAGGGCAACTTCGCGATCACGAGGCCGCGCAGCGCGTGTCCGGGTACGTCGACTCCCTCCCAGAATGATGCGGTGCCGAGCAGGATCGCGCGGCCCGACTCGCGAAATCGCGCCAGCAGCGCGTCGCGACTCTCGTCGCCGTGCACGAGCAGGGGCCACCGTCGCTCGATGTCTCGCGCCCGAAGCGCGTTCGCGAGCTGTCGCACCTCGCGGTGGCTCGTGAACAGGATGAACAGTCCCCCATCCGACGCGGTGGCGACGTCGAGCGTGATGCGGACGATGGCGGCGCGATGCCCGTCGGCGTCGACGTTCGGCGCCGGAACGTCGCTGGGGATG
>JANLTI010000172.1:0-1973 GCA_031362845.1 Gemmatimonadaceae bacterium
CGAGGAAACCGAGTGCGCCGAGCCGGTAGTTGATCGTCACGATCACCGCGCCCTTCTGCGCAAGGTAGGCGCCGTTGTGGCGCGCTTCACCGCCGAAGCCGGCGCGGAATCCGCCGCCATGAATCCAGACGAGCACCGGCCGCGTCGCGCCCTTCGTGCCCGCCGTCCACACGTTCAGGTTCAGGCAGTCCTCCGACACACCGGCCGCGAACGGGTTGATGTCGTCGTAGACCTGCGTCTGCATGCAGTTGTGGCCGAACCGGCGTGCGTCACGCACGCCCTGCCATCGCGCTGCCGGCCGCGGTGCCCGCCACCGCAGGTCGCCGGTCGGCGGCGCGCCGTACGGGATGCCACGGAACACCAGCATCTTCGTCGCCTTGTCGACCGACCCCTCCAGCGTGCCGGCCCCGATGGTCACGCGGGGCGCGGCGACCTTGGACTGCGCTGCAAGGCGCTCGCTCGCAGTGGTGACCAGCGATGCGACTGCTACTATATGAATGGCGATCCGGCGCAGCATGACTCCTCGCTGGTTGGGGACGATCGGGTGTCGACGCTGATGAAATAGACGCTACCGGCCGCCGACGGATAGAGGCGGCCCGACGCCGTTGCTACCTCCATGGAGAACGATGCCCGCTCCGACTCCACCCACCAGCACCACCGTCGTCGCGACCTGGCGCGGCGGGCGACGGTACGACGTCGCGCGTCCGGGAGGACCGGTGACGACCATCGACGGCGCAGGCGAGGCCGGTACCGGCCCGGTCGACACCCTCCTCGGCGCACTCGCCGCCTGCTCGGCCATCGACGTGGAGGACTACCTCGTCAAGCGGCGCACCCCTCCCGAACGACTCACCGTCACCGTTCGCGCTGAACGTCGTGCCGAGCTTCCTCGGCGCGTCATGTCGGCGCACCTGGAGTTCGCCATCGACGGCGCGGGAGTTGAGCCCGCGCATGCGGCGCGCGCCGTCGAGCTGGCGGTCGACCGATACTGCTCGGTGGCCGCGTCGCTCGCCTCCGACATCGTCATCGGGCGAGACGTGATCGTGAACGGCGTGCCCGTGTCGGCAAGCGTCGAGGCGCAAAGCGAGTGAGCCGCCGCGTGCTCGCCGGGCTCGTCATCGGGCTCGCGCTCGGATTGATCGCGCACGCCACGCAGCTGCCGGCACCGCTCGCGCTCGTCACTGTGGCGGAGCCGATCGGCACACTTTGGATCAACGCGATTCTTTCCACTGTCATCCCGCTCGTCGTCTCGAGCCTCATCGTCGGCATCGCGTCGTCGAGCGACACACGTTTCGTTGGCCGGCTCGGTCGCAAGGCAGCGATGTGGTTCTTCGTATTCGCCGCCGCCAGCGCCGTCATCGCTGCGTTGCTCGCGCCGCTGCTGCTCGCGTGGCTGCCGCTCGATGCTGCGACGACTGCGTCATTGCGCGCGAGCGTCGCGGGCGCGTCCGTGTCGAGCGCGCCAGTGCCAACCATCCGCGAGTGGCTCATCGGACTCGTGCCGTCCAACGCCATCAAGGCCGCTGCTGACGGTGCGATGCTCCCGCTCGTCATCTTCACCCTCGCTTTCGCGCTGGCGCTCACGCGAGTCGAAGCTTCATTGCGCGAAGCGGTGCTCCGCTTCTTCGAGGGAGTGACGGCCGCGATGCGGGTGCTCGTGGGGTGGGTGCTCGCGCTCGCGCCCGTCGGCGTGTTCGCGCTCACCTTTGCGCTTTCTGCGCGACTGGGCATCTCGGCAGCCGGTGCGCTCGCGTACTACGTCGCGCTCGCGGTATCGCTCTCGGTGTTGCTCATGCTCGTCCTGTATCCGGCAACCATGCTGGCAGCGCGGGTCTCACTGCTCCGCTTCGCGCGTGCCGCCGCACCGGCGCAGGCCGTCGCGTTCGGATCGCGTTCGTCGCTCGCGTCGCTCCCCGCATTGTTGCATGGCGCCGAAGGGGGACTCGGTGTACCGAGCGCCGTGGCGGGATTCGCGT
>JANLTI010000183.1:0-8187 GCA_031362845.1 Gemmatimonadaceae bacterium
GAACGTGCCCAGGCCCTCGCGCACCGAGCGATACTCACTCGGCAGCTCTGCGCCCATGCGCACAGCCGCGAGCAGCAGATTCAGGTTGCGATATTTGCCGATGAACTCCGGCAGCGTCGTGTTCAGCGCGCCCAGGATGACTTCGAGCAGACTGAAGTTCTTCTTGCAGCACTTGGCAATGAACGTCGACGCAGGTGGCAGCGGGCCTGCCTCCGACGCAGCGGTGCCCGGCGCGGCGCTCGCGGGCTCCGCACTCGCCGGCGAACCGGCAGACGACACACCACCCCCCGCACCATCGGCCGCGGTCACGCCAACCGTCGACGCAATGTCCGTCACCACCTTCTCGAGCTGCGCGACCTGTTCATCGAGCGGCGACTCGAACGCGGGCATGGCGGGCGCAACCTGATCGTTCTTGCCGAGCGGCTTCGAGGCAGGGACGACGCTGTAGCGAAGGACCATGCCGTTCTCCCCGACGACATACGCCCGGTCGCGCCGAGGCAGCGTGTAGTCCCATGCCCGGACGGGGAAGAGTGCCACGCGCGTCGTCCAGCGATTGCCACCGTCCGTCGTGTAGGAGATGGGCGTGTCTCGGCGATCGAGCTCCAGGGCCCAGCCCACGCTGGGATCGGCGAAGCGCAGATCGGCGCCCGGCGACACCGGGATGCCACGCCACGTTGCACCGCCGTCCGTGGTGATGTGCAGCTTTTTGCTCGTGAGTCGCGCGATGCCGTTGTTCTCATCCTGGAAGAAGATCGAGCTCACCCCGTCGCTCTCGGGATCTCCGGGACCCACCATCGTCGCCCAGGTCATGCCGCCGTCGGTTGTCTTGGCGATGATGGGCGGAGGCTCACAGCCACTGCCGATGCACTTGTTCCTCGCCACCGCGTACCCGATGCGCGGTGTGACGAAGTTCAGCTGTTCGATGGTGCACACGACGTTCTTGTTGATACCCGACAACTGCACCTTGGCGGCGCACGTCCACGCCGGCTTCCATGTCTTGCCGCCATTCGTCGTTCTATAGATGGTGGTGCCACCACGACTGTAGATGTCCGCGCCTCCCGCGAGCACACCTTCGGAGGTCGACAGGAAGGCCATGTCGGTGACGGTGTACGGAAGCGTGCCGATCTCCTCCCACGAGTCACCGTCACGCGTGGCGAGGAGCTTTTCGTCCTGCTTCGCCCACCCGTGACGCTCGTCCACGAAACGAAGCATCGTGATCTTCTCCGCCTTGTCACCCGGGTCTCCGCCAAGCTGCGCGGTCCATTTCGCGCCGCCATCCCTGGTGTGGATGATCGTGCCGGATTTGCCGGACGCCCAGCCCACGTCGCCATTGACGAAGAACACCGAATGGAGATCGATGTCCTCCGTGTAGCTCACCGGCTCGAAAACGCCTTTGAACTGTGCCTGCGCCGCGGTCCGCGCCTGCGCGGAGAGCGGAGTTGCACTCGCGGTGATCGCGAGAAGGAGCGCGAGCGGATATCGCATGGTTCGACTCCAGCGGAGGGAGAGTGTCATGGGAGGGGCCGTCTACGGCGCTTCAGGGACGGCGGGAGCGGCGAGCACCGGGCAGCAGAGGGAGTCGCCAGCCGCGACGCGAGCGCGCTTCGTCGCGAAGTCGACCCAGACCTTGTCGCCCACCTTGAGCCTGGCGAGCACCTTCCGTGACTTGACCGCGACGAGGAACGTGTAGCCCGTGGACAGGTCACGAGCCATGATGATCGATCGTTCGAGGTAGATCCGGACGATCCCGCAGCACGGTGAGGCGTCTGATTTCACCCGTGCCGGCGCGAGGTCCTGCGCGGCCAGCGTCTCCGGCGCCATCAGGCAGAGCGCAGCCACGGCAATGACGGCGATGACCCTTCCTATAGGACGTGGTCTGTCGAGCATGCGCCCTTGACCTCCTGGAAATGGGAGTGCACCGGGGTTGTGGAGCCCGCGCGACACTTGTGAATCGCACTGGCGGGCGTAACGTACGGATGGCGATCAGACCGCTCTCCTCCCGGCGTCACACGCCATATGACGTTCCGCCTTCGAACGTTTGGCACCGTGTTCCTCGAGCGTGATCGCGCTCCGCTCGGCGGCGCCCACACGCAACGTCGCCGACTCGCGCTGCTGGCCTACCTTGCCGCGGCGGATGGCGTGGTCACGCGACATAAACTGATGGCCATGCTGTGGCCGGAGCGCGACGAAGCCGGCGCGCGGCATTCGCTCTCGCAGCTGCTCTACTCCATCCGACACGACCTTGGCGCCGATGCCATTCGTGCCGATCAGGAGACACTGCGCCTGAATGCCGACGTCGTGACGAGCGACGTCCACGACTTCGACGTGGCCTTCGACGCACACCGCTTAGAGCGCGCCGTGGAGGAATACCGCGGCCCCTTCCTCGACGGCTTCTATGTCGACGACTGCCCGGACCTCGGCCGATGGACGGAGGAGGCGCGCGCGCGGCGGGCCAGCGCGTGCGCACGGGCGCTGGAGAGTCTCGCGGCCGCTGCGGAAACCAGGTGCGACAGGCATGCGGTGGTGGAGTGGCGGCGCAAGCGAACGGCGCTCGATCCAATGGATGGACGCGAGACGCTGCGGTTGATGCAGGCGCTGGTTGCCGTCGGCGATCGTCACGGCGCGCTGCGGACGGCGCGCGTCTACGAGACGCTGATGCGGGAAGAGCTCGAGACGGAGCCCGATCGCGAGGTGACGCAGCTGGCCGCCGACCTGCGACGCGCCGCAACTCCCGCGGCGAGTGAACTCGCAGCTCCGGCCGTGGTCGCGACCGAGCTCGCACCTCCCCCGGCGCCCGCTGCGAAGGCCGCACTCTCGACAACGGACAGGCGCGCGCCATCCGTGCTTTCGCGCCGCGGGCGCTACGCGGTCGCCGTCGTCACCGCGGCCGCTGTCGTGGGTGTGGTGGCGTGGCGACAGGTGCAGCATCGCAACGGCCTCGGCTCGTCCTCGGCGACCGCCGTCGTCGTCCTTGGAGAGCTTGGCGGACCCGATTCCGTGCTCGCGCTCGCCGTGCGTGAAGCACTGCGCGCCGAGCTGGCGAATACCCGCGGCGTGCGTGTCGCGAGCGACGTCGGGGTACGCGAAGTCAAGACGCTGATGCGCCTTCCGCAGGACTCACCGCTGCGTCTCGAGGGTTTGATCGGGGTCGCGACGCGCACCGGCGCGCACCTGGCGATCTCGGGGTCGGTGGTGCCGATCGGTAATGGGGCGCAGATCGTCGTCGACGTGCTCGATCCGGCGACCGGGCGAGCGATCCAGACCTTTGCAGAACGGCCACACGACGCGTCGGCAATTCTCGGCGCGGTGGAACGGATCGGCCGAGCGCTCGGTGCGGCGATCAGCGTCGCATCGCGCGACACGACAGTGCGTGCGCTGCCTCAGGTGACGACGGCATCACTCGCGGCACTCAAGAGCTACGCGCTCGCGCGAAAGAGTCTGGCGCGAGGAGAGCGCCTCGCGGCGGTGGAGCACGCTGAGCGGGCCATCGCGCATGACAGCACCTTCGTGCTCGCGCACTATCTCCTCGGTGATGTCCTCTGGTTTCTCGATCGACAGGCGCGCTCCGACGCGCACCTCTCTCGCGCGTACGAGCTCAGCGCCGCCGCGCCGCTGCGGGAGCGGCTGCTCATTCGCGCCCGCTACGAGCAGCTCGTGCGAGATCGCCCCGACAGTGCCCTGGTCTATTGGGAAATGCTCGGCGATGCGTATCCGCACGAGTATCTGGCGTATGAGGGAAAGGTGTGGGCGCTGCGAGCGCTGGGGCGTCACGAGGAGGCCGCCGCCGCCGCCGATAGCGCGATGGCACTGGAGCCCGGAGCCGTGGTGCCCAACACCAACAATGCGATCTACTCGTGGCTCGCGGTGGGTGATACGGCGAGTGCCCTCGCGCTCGCGGCACGCGTGAGCGATCGCAATCCGGAAGCGCATGCCGAGGCTGGCTTCCATGCTGCCCTCGAGCGCCGGGATATTGCGCGTGCGCTCGCGCTGGCCGACAGCTCGAGCCTCGTGTCGGTGCGCGCGTGGAGGCGCCAGCTTGCGCATCTCACGGGCGGGAACATCGCTGGCGGACGGGCAGCGCTCGATTCCCTGCGCGCCGAGGACCGTGCGCAGTTCCTGCCGCGCGCGCTGCTCAGTCAGGGATGGATGGAGCTGGCGCTCGGCGGGGATCGGGCCGCCGCGAGGCAGCGCGCGCGCGAAGCACTGGCGTGGTTGCGGAAGCGAGACCTGTCACCGCCCGCGGTGGCGAGACTATCGGAGCGAATCGGCGATCTTGCGGCACGAGCGGGCGACGAAGCGACGGTGCGCGGTGCATGGTCGCTCGTCGCTGAGCGCGATCGGGCACGTGGGCTGCGCAGCTATGTCATGGCGCAGCGCACGCTCGACGCAGCGCTCCTGTACGTGCGAGGCGACTACGCGCGCGCAGCGCGCCGAGCGGCCGAGGCGAGACATGGCGTGTACTTCTGGCGTTCGCTGGTGACGATCGCGAAGCTCGAGGCCGATGCGCGCCGCGCATCGGGTGACACGATGGGCGCGTCGTCGCTGGACCGATTGGTGGTGACGCACGGCATCGTGGACGGCGACTTCGAGACGTGGAGCCTGCTGCGTACCGCGATCGTGATGCGGAGGTGACGGTGCACTGGGCGTGTACTGACTGACGCTCATTGCCGGATGCGCGGCCTGCTGCCTCGGGACTTCAAGGCTGTTGCACGCTGAGTGGGTAAAGAAGCGTGCAGCAGACCAGAGAGTGGAGCGCTGGTCGGTGACGTCTGGGTCTCCGAGTACCAGAACAGGTGCACGCGCTGGCCGCGAACCGAGATGGACGGATGCGATGCGGGCTTCTCGACTGCCCGCACCAGCGCCGTCCATCCATTTTCCGAAACGCGCGCGTAGCGCAACTCCGTATCTTCGCCCAGGTAGGCGTGGGTGATGACGTGGATGGTGCCGCATGCGTCGATCGCGGCGCGCGAGCGTCCTGTCGCCCCCGCGAGTGAAAGCGCGCGCGTGTTGGTGCGCCGAAGCCGCGGCCCTGTCAACTTCGTGTACAGCATCCTGCCGCCGATGAACGAATCCGTTGCCTGATGCACCCACTGAAGCTTCAGTGCTGAAGGACTATCCCAGAAGAGGTGCGGCTCGGTGGCTGGCTCCTCGTCCGCATTGCTGATTTCCGCAACGGGCGTCCACTGACTCACGTCGTCCATCGACTGCGTCAGAAAGAGCACGTTTTCTCGCTTGCGAGGTGACGCGAGCGCTGATGCGAATACGATTGCGGCACGATTGGTCGGGCCGATTGCCAGGTCGAGATACGCAACACCCACCGCAAGATGCCACTGGACTGCGTGCCATTCACGAGCTGGCGCGGCCGATGCGCTCAGATAGACCATGCCCCATCCGGATGAATCATCGGCGGCGAATGCCACGTGCAGACGGTTCTGGCCATCAAGGATGAGGCGCGACGCAGTTGTCTCGTCCCACCGGATCGTGCCGCCGTGATGAATTCGGAGCGGGCGACTCCATTTTCTCGACGTCAGGCTGGCGTACCAGATGGTGCGGAGGGGCGGAGGGCTGCCGCGAAGAGTGGCTGGATCGATGGGAAGGGGATCGACTGGTTCAGCCCACACCACGTGCACCGTGCCAACGGCATCAGTCACGGCTCGTGGATGCGCAAACCACCACGCGCCGGCGGGCCCATCGATGATTGTGCCATCGAGCCGCAGCACGCGAAGCCGCGGGGGCCATGTGGACTGCCAGGTGTACGGGCGGGTGAGTAGTGCCGCCTCGAAACCTGCGACGCCGACCAGGTACCCGACAGCAGCAGCACCGTCCCGACGCGACCGGTCGCGCTGCACTCCGCTTGATAACGCCGCACTCACGAGGCGAGTGGCGGATAGCATGGACGTCGGTGCTTCCACGATCGTCGCAGGCGTCCAGGCTCCGTAATCGCATGCGCCGTCGCGCAACGGAACCACAGGAGAGTTCGGCTGTGCTTGCGCTGACCTGAGCGACAGAAACAGGTTCAGCAGCAAACAGCATCGCCTGGACCACGAGCGACGGAGGCCGGGCGCAGACATTCGCGAGTTCTCCGTTCGCTTCATCTAAACTGTTTTGGCTGCCGAAGTCATCGTGTACGATAGTTACCGAACCACCCGTGGGCGGGTAGCCCAGTTTCGCGGTCCATTCGTAGGTTGACACTCCCCGATGCCGCGACGCGGCGAGAACGACTGGAATGTACGGGCGCTGGAAGAAGAGAATTGGCAGCTCAAGCGCGTGGTCGCCGATCAGGCGCTGAATGTTCAGGTGCTGGGGTGCCGATTCCGGCACCCCTTTGCATTGCTCAGGCTATTGCGGCCATGGCCGGGTGTCGTTGAATGCGCCGTATCTCGGCGGCCGTCTTTGAGTGCCTGGCCTGGTAGAGCTCCCACGCGATTTCAAGGTTCAGCCAGAACTGTGCATCCACCCCGAACACCTGCTCCAAACGCAAGGCCGTATCTGGTGTCACACCGCGCTTGCCATTCACGATCTCGTTCAATCGCGGATACGACACTCCGATCCACTCCGCGAGCTCCGTCTGCGAGATGCCAAGTGGCTTGATGAACTCCTCGAGGAGCATCTCGCCAGGCCGCGTTGGAGGCCGCTTCGAAGGAATACGCATGGAAGTCCTACTCAGTGATAGTCAACGATCTCAACGCCTTCCGGTCCATTCTCTGTCCATTCGAAGCAGAGGCGATACTGGCGATTGATACGGATGCTGTGCTGTCCTCTGCGGTCACCCTTCAGGGGTTCCAGATGATTGTTGGGTGGGAGACGGAGGTCCGCCAATCGGACGGCCGCGTTCAGTTGATCGAGCTTCCGTCGCGCCACATCCCACAGAGCTGCAGGACAGGCATGCCTAGCCTTCCGAGAGTCTGCACCGTCGAAGATGTCTTCCGTTCCTGCGTTCGCAAATGAAACGATACCCACGCGTGCATTCCGCTACCTGCCAGTGAGCCATTCGGGATGCTCCCAATATAACACATACCGTTATACATGGCAATAGCCTGTCATCCGACGTGCGTTGCCGATGATGTAAGGGCGCGAATCAGTTCACGGGTTGCTCCCAACCATGACACTGGGGCCCATGAGATTTCCTACGGCTTCGGCAACCCCGCCACCACCTTCGTCGCCGACACACCTTCCGCCTCCGCCTGGAAGTTGAGCACGACGCGATGCGCCAGCACCGGCATCGCCATCGCCACCACGTCGTCCAGATCGGGCATCGCGCGCCCATCCATCGCGGCGCGCGCCTTCGCACCGAGGATGAGGTACTGCGACGCCCGCGGGCCCGCGCCCCAGCTCACGTACTTCTTCACGTCCGGCGTCGCCTCCGGCGCATCGGGCCGCGTCGCGCGCGCCAGCTTAACCGCATAACTCACGATGCTCGGCGCCGCCGGCAACCGGCGCACCAAGTGCATCAACTCGGATAACTGTGCACCGCTCAGCACCGGCGTCACGGAGTTCTGCGAATCGGTGGTCGTCTCCGCCACGATGCGCTCCTCCTCCTCGCGGCTCGGATACCCCACGGTGAGCTGCACCATGAACCGGTCGAGCTGCGCCTCGGGCAGGGGGTACGTCCCCTCCTGCTCGATCGGGTTCTGCGTCGCCAGCACGAAGAAGGGCTCGGCCAGTACATGCGTCTTGCCCGCCGCGGTCACCGCATGCTCCTGCATCGCCTGCAACAGCGCCGCCTGGGTCTTCGGCGGTGCACGGTTGATCTCGTCGGCCAGCACGATGTTCGCGAAGATGGGCCCGTGCACGAACTTGAAGAACCGCTTGCCCGTGCTGTGATCCTCCTCCAGCAACTCGGTGCCGGTGATGTCGCTCGGCACGAGGTCGGGCGTGAACTGGATCCGACGGAACTCCAGCGTCATCGCCTCAGCGACCGCACGGATCATCATCGTCTTCGCGAGGCCCGGCACACCCACGAGTAGCGCATGGCCACCGGCGACGAGCGCCATGAGGATCTCATCGAGCACCGTCTCCTGCCCGACGATCCGCTTTCCTACCTCCGCACGCAACCGTGCCGCGGCGGCGAGCATGGCATCGCGGTCGGTCGCAACAGGAGCGCTCGCGGCAGCGTTCAGCGGACCGGCCGCCGGTGGCGGAACGTCATCAGAAAGGTCGATCCCTCGCGCGCGCCGGCCACCGTCA
>JANLTI010000261.1:0-2932 GCA_031362845.1 Gemmatimonadaceae bacterium
CGTGTGCGCTGTGCTACACCGCGTTGGCATTCCACATCGCATTGCTCTCGCGTCACGTCGGCGCAGTGTGCACAGTCACGCGAGGCGACATGCGGCGATCACCGAATCCGCAGCACGCACGACAATCACATGATTCACCTATGTATGGCATTAGAATTCCATAACACATCTCCGCCGTGCACGAGATACGTGCGCGGTACCAGCAAGACTATCGACCGCGACTCACGTGCGTAGACGAATGCTTCGTCTAGCGTGACCTCGACGCGCTCATCGAGCGCGCCGTAGCCGACTGCGGTCGTGTCCCCCTACGACCGTCGTAAGTGCGGAAGGTCAAGGAGCCGGAGATGCAGTCGTTGCAACGAATGAAGAGCACCGCGAGCCTTCTGTTGGCGGCAGTCGCCACGTCGGTGTTCGCATGCTCGGATATTGCAGGCCCGCGTTCAGACCAGCTCATTGCTGGGAGTGGAGCGCGCGTGGCTCTGTCCAGTCAGGCACCTGGCCTGGTCGCAGCGTACGGGTTCGACGAAGCGAGCGGTAGCAGCGCCACCGATGCGTCCGGTCTGGGAAATACGGGCGCTCTCGCAACAGGGGTCGCGCGGACGACCGCGGGAAAGTTTGGCGGGGCGTTGGCATTCAATCGGAGCTATGTCACGGTTCCCGACAACGCCTCGCTCGATCTCACGTCGGGCATGACGATGGAAGCATGGGTGTACCCGACGGCGGCGTCGTCCGAATGGACCACGGCGATGCTCAAGGAGCAGCCGGGCTGGTATGTCTACGCATTGTATGGCGGCGCACCCAGCAGCGCGGCTGGCGCGGTCAACATCGGAACGAATGACGACGGTGAGCGGACCGCGACGGGCGGGTCGACCGCTCCGCTGAACACGTGGACGCACGTCGCGACGACGTACGACGGCGCCATGGTACGTCTCTATGTGAACGGAACGCAGGTCGCAGCGAATGCCGCGACCGGAACGATCACCACTTCGAGCGGCGCCTTGCGCATCGGCGGCAACGCGGTGTGGCAGGAATATTTCACGGGCCGCATCGACGAAGTCCGCATCTACAACCGCGCCTTGAGTGGCGCGGAGATTCAGTCGGACATGACCACGTCGATCACGTCGAGCCAGGACACGCAAGCGCCAACTGTGGCGATCAGCAGTCCGACGAGCGCGGACACCTACACGGCGTCGTCCAGCCCAATCGCCCTGGGTGGAACGGCGGCCGACAACGTCGGCGTGATCGATGTGACCTGGTCGAACAGCGCTGGTGGATCCGGTGTAGCGACAGGCACGACGAGCTGGACCGTCAGCAGCGTTCCGCTGCAAGCGGGCGTCAACAACGTCATCACGGTCACTGCGCGTGACGCGGCCGGAAATACTGCCTCGCGAGCGTTGACGATCACGGTGTCGACGCCACCGCCGCCTCCGCCTCCGGCTCCGCCGACGGGCCTTGTGGCCGCATTCGGATTCGACGAAACGAGTGGAACCACAGCAACCGATGCTTCGGGGATCGGCAATCCCGGAACACTGGGCAGCGGTGTGACCCGAACAACCGCGGGGAAATTCGGCGGCGCGTTGGCATTCAATCGGAGCTACGTCACGGTTCCCGACAACGCCTCGCTCGATCTCACGTCCGGCATCACGATGGAAGCGTGGGTGTACCCGACGGCGATGTCCGGCTGGGCCACGGCGATCCTCAAGGAGCAGCCTGGCGCGTATGTCTACGCGCTGTATGGCGGCACGCCCGGCAACGCGGTTGGCGCGATCAACATCGGAACGAATGGCGACGGTGAACGGGACGCGACGTCGGCGTCGGCCGCTCCGCTCAATACGTGGACGCACCTCGCGACAACCTACGACGGCGCCATCGTGCGTCTCTACATGAACGGAGCGCAGGTCGCGTCAAGAGCCGCGACCGGAGCGATCACCGTGTCGAGTGGCACCTTGCGCATCGGCGGCAACGCCGTGTGGCAGGAATATTTCGCGGGCCGCATCGACGAAGTCCGCCTCTACCGCCGCGCGTTGAGCGTCGCAGAAATCCAGTCGGATATGAGCCGCCCAATCAACGAGCCGCCCGTCGGTGGCGGTGACAGCCAGGCGCCTACCGTCGCCATCACGTCTCCGACGTCGGCCGCAACGCATACCGCGTCGGCGACGCCGATGGCGGTTGGCGGAACCGCGAGTGACAATGTCGGCGTGACGCAGGTGACGTGGGCGAACAGCACTGGCGGTTCAGGTACGGCGTCCGGCACGACGAGCTGGTCGGCCACCGGGATCGCGCTGCAGCCAGGGAGCAACGTGCTCACGATCACGGCTCGTGATGCGGCGAACAACACCGCACGCGCGACCGTCACCGTGACGTACAATGCGCCGCCGGCAACGGCGACGCAGGTGTCGATCACCACGCAGCCGTCGACGACGGCGACGAGTGGAGCCGCCTTCGCGCGGCAACCCGTCCTGCAGCTGCGCGACGCGTCAAACAACGTCGTGAATCGGTCCGGTGTCGTGGTGACGGCATCGATCGCCAGCGGTACGAGTGGGAGTCTTGGCGGCGCGACGAGCGCCACCACGAACGGCAGCGGCGCGGCGACGTTTACGAATCTCTCGATCACTGGCTCGGGCGCGTACACGCTGCAATTCGGCTCGCCCAGCCTGACCTCGGCGACCTCGTCGTCGATCGCGGTCGCCACGGCGCCGCCACCGCCGCCGCCGACCGGAACGGGAGAGCCGGTCTACGATCCCGCCAGCCAGTCGCTCATCCTCACGGACAACTTCGATCAGTATGCGAGCGTCAGCGCGGCGCTCAATGCGTACCCGAACAATCGGGGGACGCAGTACATGGAGCTCATCACGGGGCGCGGCGGCGCGGGCAAGGCGGCGCGGCTGAAGTACGGCACGGGCGCCGCCGACGACATCGTCTTCGGCCCGGA
>JANLTI010000033.1:0-3917 GCA_031362845.1 Gemmatimonadaceae bacterium
GGCGGCCACGCCACTCAGCCCGAGCAGCTGCTGCTGGCGCGCGCGATCAGCATCGCGGCGCTCCTGGCGGCAGCGGAGGCAGACGGTGGTGCCTTTGCCCAGGTCGTGGGGGCAGGTGGCGGACTGCGGAGACGTCACGGAATCGGTCCTTGGGAGGGAACGCTATCCCATGGACGATCAGCCCGTCCCGGTTGAAACAGGCTCGACGGGGAAACGAGCCGCCTGGGGCGTCGGAGCGGCTGGTCCCCCCACCCGACCCACGCGACCCACCGAATCAGAGGACTCGCCACGCCGCATGCGCGACCGACTCCTTCACGCGGTCCAACGCTCCGCGCTGCCGGAATGAGGCGAGGAGGATCTCGTCGGCATGTGCGATGTCGTCGCGGTACTGGCGCTCGAGCGTCTCACCGATGCCGGCATCGAGCATCATCAGCACCGTCTCCTCGTTGAACGAGAGCGAGCGATTGTCGGCGTTCATGCTCCCGACCGCGCCCCAGATGCCGTCCACGACCACCGTCTTGGCGTGCATCATCGTCTGCCGATACTCGTAGATGCGCACGCCAGCCTTCATCAACTCCTCGTACCGCGCACGTCCCGCGTACAGCGTGCTCTTGATGTCGGTGCTCATGCCCGGCGTGAGCACACGCGTGTCCACTCCGCGCCGCGCCGCGTCGGCGATCATGCGGCGAAACTCACGATCGGGGACGAAGTAGGAGTTCGTGATCCAGAGCCGCTTGCGCGCGCTGGCGATGGTGAGGGCGAAGAACCGCTCCGCCTCGGTGCTGCCCACCGAGGGCGACCCATGCAGCAGACCGGCGACGATGCCACCCTCGCGAGGCTCGAGCGGCGGGAAGAGCGTGTCGCCCACGAGCAGCTCGCCCGTCGCCTCGGCCCAACACGCCACGAACGCCGACTGGAGCTGATGCACGGCGGGCCCGATGAAGCGCACGTTGGAATCGCGCCACTGGCCTTCGTCGCGCCCATTGCCGTACCACTTGTCGGAGATGCCGAATCCGCCCGTCCACCCGATGCGCCCGTCCACGCAGACCACACGGATGTGCGCGCGGTTCTGCATCGTGTGGGGCGACAGCACGCTGATCGGCCGGAACGGTTCAGCCACGACGCCGGCGTTCTCGAGCGCCTGCACGTACTCCTTCGGGAACGAGCTGCCGAACGCGTCGTAGAGGAAGAGGATCCGCACGCCGGCGCGCGCGCGCTCGACGAGAATCTCGCGAAGCTCATCGGCCATGCGGCCGGGCTCATTGTAATACAGCTGGAGGGTGATGGACTCTCTCGCGGCTCTCAGGTCCCCCCACAAGCGCGGATAGGTCTCGTCGCCGTTCATGAAGACTTCGACGTCGTGACCGTCATGGAGCGTGGTGCGACTCACGAGTTCGAGCGCGGTGCGGAAGCCCGGCTCGTCGACGGCGGCCGGCTGGCCGTCTCCAAACCGCTTCACCGCATCCACGGGCGTGCCCTTCACGGCACTCATGAATCCGATGAAGGCCATGAGGGCGACGATGATGCCGAGAAACAGGAAGGCGATGCTGGCTGGGTTCATGAGCGGGCGGCCTCGCAAGAACCGTGGCGTATCACCAAAGGCCGGTGGCCGGGCTGAAACTGTTGCCCCGGTCGCGCCGAAGTCTCATTGTAGGAGGCCACCGACTCCTGCCCGCCCCGGCTCCGGACAACCCGCGACCCACGCCCCTCATGTCGACATTCGTCCGCTCGACCGCGATGCTCGTCGCGATCGTTCTCGCGTCCGCGCCACTGTCTGCCCAGGCGCGCCGCGCCGCTCAGGCCGGCTACGTCTCGTTCGGCTTCGCGCCCGGTGAGCGGGTCGCGGACCTCGCCGTCACCGACGTCGACGGACAGCGAGGCACCCTCGCCGGCCTCGCGGGCCTGGCGGGCGCCGTTCTCGTGGTGCGGGACGCGGAGTGCCCGGTAACGCAGCGATATTCGCCGAGGCTCGTGGAGCTCGAGAAGGAATACGGGCCGAAGGGATACGCGTTCGCGTACATCGACGTGACGCCGCACTCAGCCGCCGACGCGAGGGCGGACGTGGCGAAGTATGGACTCACGGGCCGCACCATCCTGGATACGGACCATCGGGTCGTGCATGCGTTGCGCGCCACATCGGCTGCGGAGGCATTCGTGATCGATGCGCGAGGGACGCTGCGCTACCGCGGAGCGATCGACGATCAGTTCGGGATCGACTTCCACAAGAACGCCCCGACGATGAACTACCTGCGCGAGGCCCTGGACCGCGCCTCGCTCGGCCGCGACATCGTGCGCCGCACGACCGAAGCGCCAGGATGTCTGTTGCCGGTCGACCGCGCCGCGAAGGGCGTTGCCCGGCCGGTCACCTATCACAATCGCATCAGCCGCCTCGTGCAGGAGAACTGCCAGAGCTGTCATCGGGTGGACGGCAATGCGCCGATGCCGCTGGACACGTACCGGCAGGTGGCGGACCGTCGCGCGACGATCGAGTTCATGACGAAAAGCGGACGGATGCCGCCATGGTTTGCGCACCGGAAGGTGGGTGCGTGGGCGAACGATCGGTCGTTGTCGGAGCGCGATCTCGCGGACCTGCTCACGTGGTCGCGCAACGGCGCGCCGCTGGGGAACCCGAAGGATGCGCCGTTGCCGAAGAAGTGGGTGAAGGGCTGGAACATCGGCACGCCCGACGCGGTCGTGCAGATTCCCGACACCTTTCATGTACCGGCGCAGGGCGTGGTGGAGTACAAGTACTCGTACGCGAAGACGAACTTCGACGAGGACAAGTGGGTGACGGCGATGGAGATCCGGCCCACGGCGGCGACCGTGGTGCATCATGTGATCGTGTTCATCGAGGAGCCGGGTCGCGAGCCGGATGCGAAGAAGCGCAAGCCGGGCGACCCCGCGCCGCAGGGCGGCATCAGCGGCTTCTTTGGTGCCACGGCGCCCGGCACGCCGGCGACGATCTATCCCGAGGGCACGGCGAAGAAGCTGCCGAAGGGCGCGTGGCTCAAGTTCCAGATTCACTACACCCCCAACGGCTCGGAGCACGTGGACCAGACCCGCATCGGGCTGCTGTTCGCCGACAAGCCGGTGGCGCAGGAGGTGGTGACGCGATCGGCGTTCAATACGAGATTCGAGATCAAGCCGTACGAGAAGAACCAGATCGTGACGGCGGAGATCCTGATGCGGAACGGCGGCACGCTGCTCAGTCTTTTTCCGCACATGCATACGCGTGGCGCGGCGTTCAAGTACGAGCTGGTGACCCCCGACAGCCAGCGCACGACCATCCTGGACGTGCCGCACTACAACTTCAACTGGCAGACGTACTACGCCTTCGCGAAACCACTGGAGGTTCCGCCGGGCTCGCGGATCGTCGCGACTGCCGGCTACGACAACTCGAAGGACAATCCGTTCAACCCCGACCCGTCCAAGACGGTGAAGTTCGGCGAGCAGACGTTCGAGGAGATGATGATCGGCTACTTCGATTATCTGCCGAACCCGGCGCCTGCCGTGCCGGTGCCTGTCGTGCCCGCGCGAGCCGACAGCGTCAGGAAGAGCAGTGGTGGCGCGGCGCAACGCTGAGAGACGCGCGTTCGCGCTGGTGGTCGTCGCGTTGGGTGTTCTCGCTGGCGCGGCGACACCAGCCGCGGCGCAGGCGCGTGCACTTCGAGTGAGCTACTCCGTGCGCGCCTTGGACGGCACCGACGTGCGCGTGGGCGCGGGCCAGGCGGTCACGCTCGTCGCGGTGTTCGCCACATGGTGCACGACCTGCCGCGGCGAGTTCGCGACGCTCGATTCGTTGCGCACGGCGCTGGCGTCACGCGGCATTCGAGTCGTCGCCCTGGGGGTGGACGAGGGCGACGACACGCGCGTACGCCGATTCGCGTCTGCACGCGCGGGAGGCGTGCTCGTGGCTC
>JANLTI010000097.1:0-3215 GCA_031362845.1 Gemmatimonadaceae bacterium
CGGCGGGGCTACAACGCCGTGGGTATCCAGGACCTCCTTCGCGACACCGGCGTGCCGAAGGGCTCCTTCTACCACCACTTCAGGAGCAAGGAGGACTTCGCCCTCCAGGTGATCGACGCTTACGCGTCGGATGTCCATCACCTCCTGGAGACCACGCTCTCCGACCCGAGCCGCCCGCCCCTCGAGCGCGTCCGCGCCTTCTTCGGGAGCGTACGCGACGCCTACGCCGCCCAGGGCTACCTCGGTTGCTTCCTCGGCGCACTCGGCCAGGAGCTGTCGGGCGAGAGTGCGGTGTTCCGCGAGAAGATCGAGGGATGCGTTGCCGCCATCGCCGAGCGACTCGCCGTCTGCCTCGAAGAGGCGCGTGAGCAGGGTGAGCTTCCATCGGCGACGAATGCCACGCAGATGGCCAACGTGCTGGTCGATGCGTGGGAGGGTGCGGCGTTCCGGACACGACTCGTGCGGAACGGACAACCGCTGGAGGCAGTACTCGATTTCTATTTCGCGGCCTTGAAGGCGAGCTGATCGTGTTCCAGCCGCTTCTGTGCGGACCGCTCGTCCGCGCTTCGTGAAGCGACCGGTGGTAGGCTACCCCCACTCAGAGGCTCACATGCGATCCACTCTCCTCTCCTCGGCCATGCTCCTGGCCGGCCTCGCAGGCACCGCTGCCGGCCAGTCGACGCACGGCCAGCACACGGCTGCTGCCAAGGGGTCACCCAACGATGCCACGCTCATCCTGAACGCACTGAGCGCGGGTCCCACGTCGGTCACGTCCGGCGCCACCGTGATGGATCACGACGGACGCGTTCTGCGCAAGGGAACGAACGACTGGGTGTGCATGCCCGACATGCCGGACCGGCCGAACAATACGCCCATGTGCCTGGACGCCCCCTGGCGCGTCGTCATCGACGCGTGGGTCAACAAGAAGATCCCGACGGTGACCCAGGTCGGGTTCGCCTACATGCTGCAGGGCGATATCCCGGTCAGCAACACCGACCCGTTCGCCACGGGACCCACTGCCACGAACGACTGGATTCAGCATGGCGATCCGCACGTGATGGTCCTCCTCCCGGATCAGACGCTGCTCGACGGATTCTCCACCGATCCGAAAGCCGGCGGACCCTTCGTCATGTGGAAGGGCACGCCGTACGCGCACATCATGCTGCCGGGCACGCCGCCGCCGAAGAAGAAGTAGGGCGCACGCCGTGTCCCCCGTCCGCCGTGATGCGCGGCGGCGAACGGGGGACACGCTTGCGTTTTCCACGCGCCGTGGTCAGCGTCCAGTCATGTACGCCATCGCGCTCATTCGCTATCGCCGTCCCCTCGAGGACGTGCTCGTCGTGCAGGAGCAGCACCGGGCCTACCTGCGCTCGTTGAAGGAGGCCGGTACGCTCATCGCGTCCGGCCCCCTCGACCCCCGCTCCGGCGGCGCCCTGCTCCTGCGCGTCCCCGACGACGACGTGATCGGCGCGCTCGACGCCGTCCGCGACGGCGATCCCTACGTCACCTTTGGGGTCGCCCAGTACGAGCTCATCCCATGGGCTGTCAACACGGGACGCGAGGCGCTCGACGCGCTGTAGCCGCTACCGCGAGCCGGCCAGGGAGAGCACGAGCAGCGCGGCCCACTGCGGCCCGAGCCAGCCGCGCGGGCCATCCTCGTACCACTCGTCGAGACCGTGCGCGCCGTCGCCGCGGCCACCACCGTCGATCGTGATGCCCGGCAGTCCCATTCCGATGGGCACGTTCGCGTCCGTACTCGATGACGTGAGCTGTGGCGTCCAGCCCAGCGCCTTCGCCGCGTCGCTCGCGACGCGGACGATGCGGGCCGAGTCGGGCTGCGAACCGGCGGGCCGGATGCCGACGGTGTCGATCACCATCGTGAGCCGGTCATTCGCTCCGGGCCAACGCTTGTTCTCCGCCGCGAGGGCGCGACGCAGGGCACGCTGCACCTGCACGTCGACGGCGGTGAGCGATCTCGCCGATTCGGACCGCATGTCGATGTCCATCGACGCCTCGAAGGGAATCGAGTTCACCGACGTGCCTCCGCGCACGATGCCGACGTTGAACGTCGTCTTCGGTTTGGTAGGGACCTTGAGGTCGGCGATCGCCGCGATCGCGCGGCCCATGGCGTGCGCCGGATTGGGGATGCCGAATGCGCCATAGCTATGGCCGCCGCGGCCCTTGTACGTCACGCGATAGCGATGGCTGCCCACCGCGCGGCTCGTGAGCCCGTCGCCCACGCCATCCACCGAGATGAAGTAGTCGATCTTGCCGGCGAGCTCCTTGTCGAACAGGTGCCGTGTGCCGCGCAGGTTGCCCGGTCCTTCCTCCCCGACATTACCGACGAAGATGATGGTGCCCGGCGTCGAGACCTTCGACGCCTGCAGCGCGCGCGCCGTGGCCAGCACCACCGCCAGTCCTCGGCAATCGTCGCCGATGCCTCGGCCCGTGAGCCGACCATTCTCGTTCTTCACGCGAACGTCGGTGCCCTCGGGGAACACGGTGTCCAGGTGGCCCGCGAGGACGATGGTGGGACCGTCCCCGGTGCCGCGCCGCTCACCGATCACGTTGCCGATTGCATCGACGCGCACGTTGGTGAGACCGAGCTGCTCGAACTGCGCCTTGTAGGCGAGTCCGCGCGCCGTCTCCTTGAATGGCGGCGCAGGAATTTCGCACAGCATCACCTGCTTCTCGAGCGTCCAGGCGTTGTCGGCCTTGAGGGCGTCGAGCAGGGCGCGGACATCGCTGCGCGTGGCGAGTTGCGCGGGTGACTGCGCATGCGCGAGCGAGACGAACGCGGCGAGGCCAAGGGGAGCGAAGTAGAGAGCGGATCGGCGGGAGAGGATCATCACGCGAGCACGAGTTCGGGTGGTGGCAGCGGCGGACCCTTCAAACTCATGGACGGCAACACGCTCAGCAAGCGGTGCGGACGCCGACTCGCTTGCTCAGGCCCCGCGTCGTCCGCCGATCACCAGCAGCGAACTCCCGAATGGAACGTTGGCTCGGCCAATTAGTCGTTCTTCCAGCCTCGACAGCGCATGCAGCACGCGATTCACCGGCGCTGGTGGCACCGTGGGGGACGCCGGCTCGCCGGGGATCAACGCTTCCTTGATCCGCGTCAGGACTTTCGCCGCCGCTGTCCAGTGAAAGAAGTAGCGCGACTCATCCACCCGCAGTCCCGCCGACTGGGCGAGCGCCTCAATGCTCGTCTTGTC
>JANLTI010000130.1:0-1662 GCA_031362845.1 Gemmatimonadaceae bacterium
AGTTGCGAGTCCAGCGCCAGCAGGCTTCGCAACAGTACGTTCGCGCCGTTCGTGATGTCGCCTGCCGTGCTCAGCTCCCGCGGGGAGTGGCTGATGCCATCCTGCGAAGGCACGAAGATCATTCCCGTTGGGCCAATCCGCGCCATCGCCTGCGCATCGTGCCCCGCACCACTCGGCAATTGTCGTGTCGAGAGTCCCAGCTCCTTCGCGCTGCGCGCGATCACCGCGCGGAAGCGCGCGTCCGTGACCGCCGGAATGTCGACGTGAATTTCCTGGTACGCGAACGAGGTGCCGGTGTCGCGCGCGATCTTCTCGGCGCCGGCCACGATCCGCCGGTAGACCATCATGATCTTCTTCGCGTCGAGATCGCGCAGCTCCAGCGTGCACACCACCTTGCCCGGCACCACGTTCGGCGCGCCGGGAAAGGCCTGGATCCGACCCACCGTCCCCACCTGCCGTCCAGGAATGGAAATCACGGTGCGGTTCACCAGCTCCACGAAACGCGCTGCGGCCAGCAGGGCGTCACGCCGAGCGTTCATCGCCGTCGTACCAGCGTGATTGCTGAAGCCGGTGACCGTGACCTCCCACTGATTGATGCCGACGATCCCGTCCACGACGCCGATGTTCACGCCATCGCGCGCGAGCGTGCCACCCTGCTCGATGTGGAGCTCGAGATAGCCGGCGATCGATCCCGGCATGCGCCGCACTCCCGCCAGCTTCGCCACATCGCCCCCGATGAATGCGATGCCCTCGGCGATCGTCTTCCCGCTGCGACTCACGTTCGTGAGCTCGCGCGGGTTCACGTCGCCGCTCACGGAACGGCTGCCGTACAGGCCGCCCTCCTCGTTCTGCCAGATCACGACTTCCAGCGGATGCCGCGTGATGATGCTGTTCTCCGACAGCGTCTGCGCCACCTCGATCGCGCCCATGCTGCCCACCTGCCCGTCGAAGTTGCCGCCCTCCGGCACCGAATCGATGTGCGAGCCCACCAGCATCGGCTTCACCGACGCATCCTGCCCCGCTCGACGCCCGATGATGTTGCCGGCGGCATCGATCGTCGGCTCCAGCCTGGCGGCGCGCATCAGTTCCATCACGTAGGCGCGCGCCTCCCGGTCGGCATCGCTGTACGCTACACGCGACACGCCGCCCACCGCGTTGCGTCCGAACCGGGACAGCTCGGTGAGATGCGCGTTGAGACGCACGCCGTTCACGCGCGGCGCATCGGCCGTCAGTCCGGCGAACAGCGAGCGGGGAAGCATGACTGCGGCTGCGCTGCCGAGCAGCGCTGCGTTGAACTGTCGTCGATTCATCATCGTATCCGGTTATTGCGTGCGTATGTGTGCGTCTGCCCGCGTTACGGTTGATGCGGGCGTGCGTGTGCCTCTGCCCGCGTCATGGATTGGAAGCCAGAAACCGCTCCACCGCCGGCCATACGATCTCCGGCCGCTCGGCATACGCGAAGTGCGCCGCGCGCGGGACGCGCAGCAGCGTCGCGTGCGGCAGCGCCGTCGTCCACTCCTCCACCAGATCCATCGGGATCGATTCCTCCTCGCCGTGCACGACAAGCGTTGGCGCGGAGACCGACGCGAGCGCCGACCTCAGGTCCCATGCGCCGTACGAACCCATGACGATACGATTCGTCACCGTGAGCCCGTAGCGAAT
>JANLTI010000132.1:0-23488 GCA_031362845.1 Gemmatimonadaceae bacterium
CGCCGTGCCGTGGGTGCTCGATGCGGCGCGGGCGCGGCGCAATCTTGGCTGGGTGCTCGGCAAATCGGGCGATCGCGACGAGGCGGCGCGTGAGCTGCGCCGCGCCCATGACGTGTTCGTGCAGCTTGGCGCGGAGCCCGAGCTGACCCGCACGCGAGATGTGCGTCGCGAGCTCGGTCTTCGGCCTCCGGCGCGCACCCAGAACGTCGGGGCGGGTGGTCTTGCGGTACGGGTTTGGGGGCGGGGGGGGCAAACCGTCGCGGGGCGGGCGCGCAGCCGCCCGGCCCCGTCTGCCATTTGTGCGCGATCGGTGGCTCCGCACGCGTTATCCGCCTGCATCGTTTTGACAGAGGCAGCTATAACGAATCATGACAGCGGCGAGCCACGTGACACAGCGCACACTTCGCAAGCGTATGTGAATGCACAGGTTAGCACGCTCCGCCGCCGCGGGCTTCCGGGCACGCGACTGGCCCTTGTGTGCGTCGACTCCGCCCGCTCCCACCACCCAGACTCGAGTCGGATGCAGCGGCGCGGAGCAGGTCCGACTCAGGGTCACACCAGCCTTTCAGGAGCTTTTCATGAAGACCTCGCCCCGTCACCTCGCCGTTGCCACGCTGGCAATCACAGTTGCTCTTGCCGCGTGTGCGGACTCCACCGGAACCGGTGGCGCTCGACCGGTGAGCCTCTCGTTCTCGACTGGCGGTCTCACCCCGGTCGCGACGGCTGCTCGCTTCGCGCTTGCTGGCGCCCCCGACCCGCTCGTGATCACGCGGGCACAGCTCGTCTTCTCGAAGGCGGAACTGGAGCGGGCCGGCGTGACCTGCGTCGGAGCAACCGAATCCGACGAGGATAGCTGCCCCGACCTGAAGCTTGGACCGATGCTCGTCGACCTGCCGCTGGACGCGACCGCGCGGACGGCGATCACGGTGAACATTCCCGCCGGCACGTATCAGCAGTTCGAGGCGGAGATTGATGCGATCAGCTCCGAGAACGAGGGACGCCAGCAGGAGTCAGCCGCCTTTCTCGCCGCCAACCCGAACTTCCGTGGCGTGAGCATCCGTGTCGAGGGTACATATAACGGGACGCCATTTGTCTACACGACTGGAGTCGAGGCCGAGATCGAGCTCGAGTTCAACCCGGACATGGTCGTGGACGGTGCCACCAACAACCTCACCGTGCACGTCGACATGTCGCGCTGGTTCGTGAATGGCAACGGCTCCCGCATCGATCCGTCCACCGCGAACTCGGGTGGCGTCAACAAGTCGCTGGTCGATGCCAACATCAAGCGTTCGTTCGACGTCTTCGAGGACGACGATCACGACGGGCGCCATTAACTGACTGATTCGGGCCGGTGGCGCGGGCAGGTTGCCGCGCCACCGCGCTCGTACCCCACCGGCGGTCCTCACCGCCTTTTTCCTTCCGCCGTGCCCCTCCTCTCCGTGCTCTCCCTCTCTGATTCCTTCTCGGCGCAATGGCCGCTGCTCGCGAGCGAGTGCGGGCTGGGGATCGTCACGGTCTCCGAACCCGCCGGCTTCGATCGCCTCGTGGGTACGGTGGGCATCATCGCGGCCGCCGGAGAGGAAGCGCAGATCGAGCCCGCGCTGTTGCAGATGGTGGGCGGCGGAATTCCCATCGCCACCGTCGGCGCCGTCATGGACCATCGGCTGGCCGCGGCTGTCGTACGCGCCGGTGCCTCGGCGTACTTCGCCCTCCCTGACGATTACGAGTTGCTCAGGACCTGGCTGCGCGAACGGGCCGAGGCGCTTCGCGTCGAGCTACAGGCGACGGCGTTCACCGCAGCCGAGCGGCGGAAGTATCGCTTCGAAGGCATTCTCGGCGACAGCGCGATTCTGCACGCCGCGCTCGAGCGCGCCGCGCGTGTCATTCCGCACTCGGCCGTCACGGTTTTGCTCGCGGGCGAGACCGGGACGGGCAAGGAGTTGCTCGCGCGCGCCATTCACTACGACGGACCACGACACGCGGCGCCGTTCGTGGACATCAACTGCGCGGCGATTCCCGAGAACCTGCTCGAGAGCGAACTGTTCGGCCACGAGAAAGGCGCCTTCACGGGCGCGACGGGCGCCAAGCCGGGACTGTTCGAACTCGCGAACGGCGGAACGCTCTTCCTCGACGAGATCGGCCATCTTGCGCTTCCACTGCAGGGCAAGCTGCTCCGCGCGCTCGAGGAACGTTCCATCCGTCGCGTCGGTGGCACGCGCAACATCCCGATCGATGTCCGCGTGATCGCCGCCACGCATGTCGATCTCGGCGACGCGGTGCGCCGCATGGAATTCCGTGAGGATCTGTATTATCGCCTCAACGTCGTGCCCATCGAGCTGCCCCCGCTGCGCGCGCGCCGCGACGACATTCTTCCCCTGGCTGATCACTTCCTGCTCCGATTCGCGACGGAGTACGGCATCGCACCGCCGCGACTCACCGCCGCGGCGTCGGATGCGCTCCGCTCGCGCGACTGGCCCGGCAACATTCGCGAGCTGCGAAACATCCTGGAGCGCGCCGTGCTGCTCGCACGGTCGTCGATGCTCACCCCCGATGATTTCGAACCGGTGCGCGGCAGCGGTACGCGGTCGAACGCGGCGCTGCCGTTCCCCGCACCGCTCAGGACGATCGTGGCGGCGGCCGTACACGGCATGCTCGCACTGTGCGGCGGCAACAAGAGCGAGGCGGCCCGGCGGCTCGGCATCTCGAGACCGCGGCTGCTTCGCCTCCTCGGCGCGCCCGGAGATGAGGGCGCGACCGATGACGACACACTGGAGCAGCCCGACTTCCCCGAGACTACCGAGGCACGCTGATGCGAGTTCACGGTCCTGCACGCTCCTTCTCAATCGCCCTGGGCGTCGTCCTGCTCGGCACGCTCGCCGGCTGCGGCGCCGACGGCGTCAGTTCGCCCGACGGAGAGATCCGCCCGGCGGAAGCGCTGCACTTCCTGCGTCCAGCGGCCGACGCGCCTCCGCTCGCCAATCCAATGCTGAGCTTCTGGGCGAAGCGTGGTGAGGACCGCGAAGCGTTCATGTACTATCGGCCGAGGGCGGGCCGCACCGACTCGTCCACGTTCATGCGCTTCAAGGTGTCGGCGTCATCGCTCGACAGGCGCCCGGACGGCAGCGTCATCCAGATGGGTGATTCGGTCCTCATCACGATTCGTGTGTCGGACCCTGCTCGCCTGATCCTCGATTTCCAGCCGTCGGGGCTGCGCTTCACCTCAGCGCAACCGGCCGACCTGAAGCTCGACTTCAGCGAGTCGAGCCATGATTTCGACGGTGATGGCGATGAGGACGCGGACGATGACCGGGCCGAGCAGGCCCTGCGCATCTGGAAGCAGGAGGCGCCGGGCCTGCCGTGGATGCGCGTCGCGAGCGTCACGGAGTTCAGCCTGGAAGAACTGGAAGCCGATATTCTGGGCTTCACCGGATACGCGATCGCGTACTGAGCCGAGCCATCCTCTCCTTCCGTCATCCGCGATGACCACTCCCATCCTCGACGACCTGGTGCTGCAACAGGCACGCGCACGCGCCGACGCTGGCGCGTGGCCCGAGGTCGCGGCGTTGCTGGAGAATCAGGGCGAGCCGCAGGCAGATCGGCCGGAACGGATGACGCTGTACTCGGAAGCGCTCATGCGCTGTGGCGAGCCGCAGCGCGCCAACGACTTTCTGCGGCGCGCGGTACCGTCGCTGACGAACAGTGCGCATCGCACCTCCCATCGCACCGCACTCAATCTGCTCGGGGCGGCGAACTTCGCACTCGGCGCGCTCGACGAAGCGCAGGCGGCGTGGGATCGCGCGCTCGAACTTGCGCAGCAGGCGAACGACTCGCTGCTGGTCGCGCGTGCCACGAACAATCTGGGAGCGATCGCCAGCCTTCGTGGCGCGGCGCATCACGCGCTGGCACTGTATCAGCTCGCCGTGCCGGTGTACCAGCGGCTGGGCGACATGCGCGGGCTGGCGCAGACCTTTCACAACCTGGCGATCGTGTACCGGGATCTTGGCGACCTCGCGGCGGCCGACGAGTACGAGATGCGAGTGATCGAGTTCGCGCAGCAGGCGAGCGCCGCCCGACTCGTGCAGATGGCGCGCGTGGGCCGCGCCGAACTCGCGCTGCGTCGCGCCGACTTCCAGCTCGCGTCCGTGAGTGCGCTTGCCGCCGGTCGCGCGAGCGCGGCAAATGGCGACCGTGCGACGCAGGCCGATGCGTGCCGCTGCGCCGGGGAGGCGTCGATGGCGCTCGGACGACCGCAGGAGGCACGCGAACTGCTCGACGAAGCCCTCGTGCTCGCGCAGGGCACCGGCGAAGCGCTCATGCACGCCGAAGCCCTGCTGGCGAGCGCGCGCCTGTCGATGCAGGTCGAGGACCATGATCGCGCGAGGGACGAGGCCACCCGTTCGGTGGAGGAATTCCGGCGGTTGGGCGCGCACAGCGGACTGGCACGCGCCACCGAGGCGCTGCTGCTGCTTCGCGCCCCAGAGTGACGCGCGGGCGTCGCCGGTACTGCCCGGTGCGCCGCGCTCGCTACTTGTACCGCACCCCGCGCTTCACGACCACGTCGACACGCTGCAGCAGCGCGATGTGGCGCATGACGTTTCCGCGCACCGCGATGATGTCGGCGTACTTGCCCTCGCTCACCGTGCCCACGTCGTTGTCTACCTTCATCGCCACCGATGGCCAATAGGTCGCGGCGCGAATCGCCATCATGGGATCCACGCCCAGCCGATTCACCCACGCGTCGAGCTCGCGCCACGTGGCCTGACTGTGGAACTTCATCGGAATACCGGCGTCCGTGCCCACGAGCAGCGCGACACCGGCGTCTTTCAACTGCTGGAACTTGCGGCCCAGCGTCGGACGACGGCTCGGAGTCGCCTGAAAATACGGCATCCGGTCGGGATGGGCGATCGACGCCCGGATGTCTGCCACGATGGAATCCGGCAGATCCAGGTGCCACGACGGATCATCCAGCGCTTCGGGATCGTCCCGCATCGATTCGTAGTTGAACAGCCCCTCGATCGTCGGCGTCCAGAACAACGGGCCCGCGTTCCCGCGAGCCGTCCGCTCCTGAATCAATGCGACGATGTCGGGGGGATATTCGGGCGACGTCGCCATGCCGGTGTGCTCGAAGCCGTCGACGCCGGCGATCAGTCCCCGACGGATCTCGTCCGGCCGGTGTGCGTGCGCCACGACCGGCAGCCCGAGCTTGTGTGCCTCGTCCACGATCGCCCGCACTTCGTCCATCGTCATCTCGTCCTGATCGATGAGCTTCACGCAGTCGACCTTCGCGCGCGCGAGCGCGCGCACCTTTGCGCGCGCGTCTTCCACGCCGTTCACCCCCCAGCGGAACGCCTCCGTTCCCGGATAGGGCCGGTGCTGGAGAAACGGACCGGAGACGTAGAGCGTCGGACCGGGGATGCGTCGCGCGTTGATCGCGTCGCGCACGTTCACGCTCGCGGCGAGCGGCGCCCCCAGGTCACGCGCGCTCGTGACGCCGGCCAGCAGCAGCTGATGCGCGGACGCGGGCATGATCACGCGCTCGAGCATCGGGAGATAGGTGCGATCCCAGTGCGCGTAGTCGCTGTGCCCGTTGAGCATGAGGTGGACGTGCATGTCCCAGAGCCCCGGCAGCACACTCATCCCCTCGGTGGAGATCACCTGACTTCCCGCCGGCACCTGGAGTGTCTGCACCGTGCCGACGCGCGTGATTCGCTCTCCGTCGATGAGGATCACGCTGTTGCGGATCGGTGGGCCACCGAACCCGTCGATCAGCGTGCCGCCCACGAGCGCGATGGCGCTCGGCCTCGCGTCGGCTCGCGTGGGCGCGGCCGTCGGTGCCTGCGCACCGACCAGACTCGCGTGGACGAGCACCGCGGAGGCACACAGACCGGACAACAGGGTCGACGTCATGCGAGGTCAGGGAGTGAGAGGAATCGACGGCACCGCGCTGGGACGCGCCCAACATGCTCACGCGCGCACGACATGCAAGTCCGCGACACGGATGCTTCCGGATGTCCGGCTCCGCCGCCAGACTTGCGTCATGTCCTGGCATCGTCTGCTCTGCGGCGCACTCGTCGCCGTCGCCGTACCCGCGTCGGCGCAACGCGTCGCTCCGCATCCCGTCGCGCTCCGCTTCGGTGCCCTCGTCGACGGAGGCGGGCGCACGATTCGCAATGCGGTGGTCGTGGTGGATGGAGAGCGAATCGTGTCCGTTGGCGTCGGCACGAGCGCCATCCCACGTGGCGCCGTGGTCCGCGACCTTCGCCGCTATACGGCGATCCCCGGGCTGATCGATGCGCACACGCACATGACGTACTACTGGGATCGGCAGCCGGCCACGAACCCGTGGCAGCAGCAGGGCACGCGCAATACCGCCGTCACCGTGTATCTCGCCCAGGCCAACGCGCTGCGCACGCTGGAGACGGGCGTCACGACCGTGCGCGACCTGGGCTCGCGCGACTTCACCGACGTCGCCATGCGCGAGCTGATCGGGCGTGGCGCCTTCCCCGGCCCCCGCATGTTCGTCGCCGGCCATGGGCTCGGCCGCCTGCGACCCACGACGACGAACCCCGCACCGGTGTCCGTGATCGTGCGTGCGCGCGTTGCGGATCCGGCTGACATCCCGGCCGCGGTGAAAGCGCAGGTGGACGGGGGTGCCGACGTGATCAAGATGTATGGCTCCACGGGGAGCGCGTCCGACGTCACCGGCGTCCAGACGTTCTCTGCTGCCGAAATGCGCACGGCCGTGGAGGCGGCGCACGCGCTGGGCAAGCGCATCGCCATCCACTCCTATGGCCCCGACGGCGCACGCGATGCGGCCGCCGCCGGAGCTGAGTCCGTGGAGCACGCCGTGGATCTCGACGACGCGACGCTCGCCGACATGGCCAGGCGCGGCACCGTCTACGTGCCGACCATCGACCACAACAGATATTACGCCGAGTATCGCGCCGAGTTCGGATACACCGATGCACAGGCGGCGGCGCTCGACGCGTACCGGGAGCGCAACCTCGCCACCGCTCGACGGGCGTTTCAAGCTGGCGTGCGGTTCGCCATGGGATCCGACGCGGTGTTCACCATGTTCGGGCAGAACACGCGCGAGCTCGCGTGGTTCGTGGCGCTCGGCATGACGCCGGCGCAGGCGCTCGCCACGGCGACGACGCACGGCGCCGCGCTGCTCGGCATGGACAAGGAGCTGGGCGCGATCGCGCCCGGCTACTTCGCCGACATCGTCGCCGTGGACGGTGACCCGCTGAAAGACATCCGCGTCGTGATCGACCGCGTGCGCTGGGTGATGAAGGGTGGCGCGGTCGTCGTGGACAAGCGCGTCAGCGCTCGGCCGGCAGGCGGGCCAGCGCGCGGGCGCTAGGCGTGCTGCGCTGCGTGGAGGTAGACACCGCATCCAGCGCGCCGCACAAGTCGGCCACCAGGTCGTCGGACGACTCGATGCCCACCGAGAGTCGGAGCAATCCGTCGGTGATGCCGGCCACGCGTCGCGCCTCCGCATCCATCGACGCGTGCGTCATCGTGGCCGGATGCGCGATCAGGCTCTCGACTCCGCCGAGCGACTCCGCAAGCGTGAAGCACTGGAGGCGCGCCGTGAACTGCTCGACGACCTCCCGGCCCCCACGTAGCGCGAAGCTCACCATCGCCCCAAATCCGGCCTGCTG
Source organism: Gemmatimonadaceae bacterium (assembly GCA_031362845.1). Classification (GTDB taxonomy): domain Bacteria; phylum Gemmatimonadota; class Gemmatimonadetes; order Gemmatimonadales; family Gemmatimonadaceae; genus AG11. The sequence goes on from JANLTI010000132.1 coordinate 7,665, forward strand.
ACCCGCCGCCACACGATGGCCGGGATGCGTGCTCAGCCCGGGGTAATGTACGGCGAGCACTGCGGCGTGGTCCGCGAGCGCCACCGCCACCGCATGCGAGTTCTCTTCGTGCACGCGCATCCGGGCGAACAGGGTACGCACGCCCCGGAGCGTGAGAAAGCTGTCGAACGGCGCGCCCGTGATGCCGAGGCAGTTGCCCCACCACGCCAGCGTCTCGAGATGCGCTGCGTCGCGCGCGATCACCGCGCCGCCGACGACATCACTGTGCCCGTTGAGGTACTTCGTCGTCGAGTGGACCACGATGTCGGCGCCCAGGGTGAGCGGGCGCTGCAGCGCCGGGGACAGGAAGGTATTGTCCGCCACGACGATCGCGCCGACTCGATGGCCCGCCTCCGAAACGGTCCGGAGATCGGTGATGCGCAGCAATGGGTTACTCGGCGTTTCCACCCACAGCAGCGACGGCCGACAGCGAGCGATCGTCGTCTCCACGTCCGATGCGCTGAGGTCGGCCAGCTCCAGCTCGATCTGGCCGCGCGCCGCGAGCGCGCGGAGCAGTCGGTACGTGCCCCCGTAGCAGTCGTGCGCGGCGAGCACCTTGCCGCCCGGTGGCACGAGCTGAAGCGCCAGTGCGACGGCCGACATGCCCGAACTCGTCACCACCGCGCCCGCTCCCTCTTCGAGCGTCGTGAGCGCGTCGGCGAGGTGATCGCGCGTCGGGTTACCGGAGCGGGTATAGTCGTAGCGACGCTTCTGGTCGAATCCCGCGAAGGCGAACGTGGACGACAGGTGAATGGGCGGCACCACGGCGCCATGATGCGCGTCGGTGGCAATGCCCGCGCGAACGGTGCGCGTGGGCGTCGAGCAGGCTCGTGGCTGGTGCGTCATGATCGTGCAGTGAGGGCGGTGGTGAGCAGGCGTCCGAGCCGTGCGGGCTCGGTGAGGAAGGCGTCATGACCGAATCGGGTGCGGAGCGTCGCGTAGGCGTCGAGGCGCGGCAGCCGACCCGCCAGTGCGCGAAGTTGCGACGACGGGACCAACGTGTCCCCCTGCGCAGCGATCACCGTGGTGGGCACCGCAATGCGCGCGGGGTCCACGCGATGCAGATCGGCCGACAGCGACAGCGCGAGAAATCGCTCCGGCGCCATCCGATCGGCGAACCGTTCGCCGGCATGCTGGAGATAGCGCTCGACATCGAACTCGACGCGGCGCTGTCCGACCCGAGGAGTCGACTCGAAGCGTTCCTCGAACTCGCGCGCCGTGCGATACGTGGTCATCGCGATGCCGCGCGCAATGACGAGGCACTCGTGGACTCGGCCCGTCTCGAGGCCCACTTCGACAATGCGCCGCTGCGCGACGCGCAGCGCGGTCGCCATGGGGTGCGGCTCGTGTGCAGCGCTGATCACGACGAGTCGTCCCACCCGCTCCGGCCACTCCGCGGCGAGCGCGAGGGCCACCATGCCGCCGTACGAGGCGCCGATGGCCGCGTCGAGGCGCACGATGCCGAGATGATCGAGTACGGAGACGATCGCGGCGGCCTGCTGCCGCGTCGAGATCGTGCCGGCTGGCCGGCCATCGGCCGCACGACCGCCGTCCAGATAGTCGACGCCAAGCACCTGACGCGACGCCAGGTCGAACGGCCGGCGCGCGCCAGCCAGCCCCTCCCACCAGCCCGGAGCCGAATTCCCCTCATGGCTCACGACATGTCGGGTGGCCGAGATGCCGCCGAGCGCCAGGAGCACGGGCGCGCCGGGTGCGCCCACGCACTCGTACTGCAGCGCGAGGTCGCGTGCGCGCTCGATCGTCGCCGTCACGACCACGCACCTGCGAGCGGGGCGTCCGGCACGTCGAGCGGCGCAGCGATCGGGTCGCCGCCCTCGGCGCGCAGCCGTCGCAGCACGACGTCGATCTCTGCCGACGTCGCCGACTCGACGATGGACCAGGCGCGCGTCGCGCGGTCGTCGGTGTGAACGATTCCCGTGCCGGGCGCAGAGCGGTGCAGCAGCGAGGAGGTGCCGCGTACCTCGATCGCCCAGCGCATCGCGCGCGCATCCACGCGCGCTACACGCGTCGCGCCGGCGCGACGCACGCGCCCACGCGACGAGAGCAGGTCGCTCAGCAGCGCGGTAGCGGTGGGCACACCGCCGGCGCCCGGACCGGAGGCGCACAGTGGAGCGCTCCATCCGGTGTAAACCTCGACGCGGTTCTGTTCGTCGAGCGTTCGCGCGAACATACTGCCGCGCTCCACGAGCACCGGCCCGACTGTCGATACGAGCGCGCCGTCCACCAACTCGCACTCGGCGATCTGCCTCACCGATCGGTCGAACTGCTGGCCGAGGCGTACGTAGCGCGCAGGATCGGGAAGCAGCGATGTGCGCCGGACCGTCACCGACTCCGGAGCGACGCCAAACGCTCCCCATGCCACGAGGGCGAGCTTCGCGGCAGCGTCACGACCGTCCAGGTCTCGCGACGCATCGGCCTCGGCGAAGCCTGCGGCGCGCGCCCACCGCAGGGCCGCATCCAGCGACGCGCCCTCGCCCAGCCGGGTGAGCACGAAGTTAGAGGTGCCGTTCAGAATCCCGCGTACCCGCGACGGTGTGCCTGCGCCAAGCGCGTCGTCGAGCAAGCGCAGCACGGGCACACCGCCGCCCACCGCGGCGTCGTACCGCAGCACGGCACGCTGTCGCGCGGCGAGTGTGCTGAGCTCCGAGCCATGCGCCGCGAGCAATTCCTTGTTCGCCGTGATGAACTCGCGTCCCCGCGTGAGCACGGATCTCGCGATCGTTCGTGCGGGCTCCAGTCCGCCAATCGCCTCGATCACGACGTCGGTGTCGGTGGCGAGAAACTCGCCGACATCGGCCGTGAGCAGCGACCGGTCGAATGGCGCGGCGCGATCACGGGCGACGTCGCGCACCAGTACACGGGTCGCTACGATCTCCACACCTTGACGATCCGCGAGCGCCACCCGCCGCGTGACCAACTCGCGAAGGAGCGCACCCCCCACCGCCCCGCAGCCGGCGAGCGCGACGCGCACCGTCGCGATGGGTCGCGTGGTGTCGATCTGTTCGGTCTCGGATTCGATCAGACTGGTCATGCCGTCGTCCTCGTGGTGAACAAGAAAAAAGCCCCGATCCTCCGTGGAGAGGATCGGGGCCGAGCGGCGATGGTCCGCCGGTTCGTCGACTACGCATGCATGCGCGGTCGCCCGTCCGTCTCTCCCAGTGGGAAAGCGGTGGTCATCGACATCGACAGGAACATTCGCGAGCGATGCATGGCGCGACCGGGGCGATGGTGTGGCGAACAGGCACGGGCGTATACAAAAAATGCCCGGCGAGCCGCCGGGCGTTCGCGTTTTAGCATTTGTTTAACGTGGCTGCAATAGGCGGCAAAATACCACGGCTCTTCGATTGTCCACGGATGTTAGGCGAGGCATGCCCCGCCTGTCAAGCCACGCCGCGCCAATTGCGTAGCTTTCGTCGGCGCGACGCTGACGCCGGCGAACGCATTCCGATCCACGACTCCACGAGTCCACGACTCCACGAGGTGATCGTCTGACCGTCCACGCCAGCACCACTCTTCGCACGTCGGCCGTCGCTGCCATGCGTGCGAACGGCTTCGAGCCGGAGTTCTCTCCCGAAGTGATGCGCCAGGTCGCCTCGCTCGACGAGCCGTCGGCCGACCGGCTTCCTCCAGGCGCCCGCGACATGCGTGCCCTGCCCTGGTCATCGATCGACAATCGGGAATCGCGCGATCTCGATCAGATCGAGGTCGCGGAACGACGGGCGGACGGAAGCATCCGCCTCTTCATCGGCGTGGCCGACGTCGACTCCCTCGTCGTGCTCGGATCCGCCGCGGATGATCATGCTGCGGTCAACACCACTTCGGTGTACACGGGCGTGGCGGTGTTCCCGATGCTGCCGGAGCGACTCTCGACCGACCTCACGTCGCTCAACGAGGGCGAGGACCGGCTCGCGGTCGTGATCCAGTTCGATGTCCTCGCCGATGGCGAGCTGACGAACGCGAGGGTGTATCGCGCACTCGTGCACAACCACGCCAAGCTCACGTACGATGCGATCGGCGCGTGGCTGGAAGGTCGCGCCTCCGAGCCCCCGGCCATCGCGCGCGCGCCGGCGCTGCGCGACCAGGTGCGACTGCAGGACGAGGCGGCGAGTCGATTGCGCGTCGCGCGCCGGAAGGCTGGCGCGCTGGACTTCGAGAGCGTGGAGGCATCGCCCGTCGTCGTGAACGGCAGGGTGATCGATCTGAAGGTGGCCGGCCGCAACCGCGCGCGCGATCTCATCGAGGACTTCATGGTCGCGGCCAATCGCACGGTCGCCATCTACTTGCTGGAGCACGGGTCGGCGTCGCTGCGCCGTGTCGTTCGCGAGCCCAAGCGCTGGGATCGCATCGTGGCATTGGCGGCGGAGGTGAGCGAGGTATTGCCGGAGGCACCGAGCAGTGTGGCGCTGAGCGAGTTTCTCGCGCGGCGCCGCGCGGCCGATCCGGAGCACTTCGCGGATCTGTCATTGTCGGTCGTGAAGCTGCTCGGACCCGGCGTGTACGTGCTGGAGCGCCGGCTCGGCGACCGGCGCGAGGCCGGCCACTTCGGCCTCGCCGTCGCGGATTATGTGCACTCCACCGCGCCGAACCGGCGATTCGCCGATCTCGTGACGCAACGCATGCTGCGCGCCGTGGAGCTGAAGGGCCAGCCGCCGTATTCCACCGACGAGCTCACCGAGATCGCTCGGCGCTGCACGGAACGGGGTGACGCCGCGCGCAAGGTGGAGCGCACGATGCGCAAGGTGGCGGGCGCATCCCTGCTGGCCGACCGGGTGGGTGAGAGCTTCGCCGCGGTGGTGACGGCCGCGTCGCCCAAGGGGACGTACGCGCGCCTGCTGAGCCCTCCGGTGGAAGGGCGCATCGTTCGCGGAGCACGCGGACTCGATGTGGGTGATACGGTGCGCCTGACATTGGTGGTGGCTGATGCGGCGAAGGGATTCATTGATTTCGCGCACGAAGCGGACGGTGCATCGCGGAAGCTGGAGCGTAGTCGCCGGAAGAAGGCCGCGGCCGATCGCCTCCGTCCGCGCATCGGCGAGACGTTCGACGCCGAGGTGACGGGAGTATCGGAGAGCGGAACGTATGTGCGGCTGGTCGACGGATCTGGCGAGGGACGCGTGGTGCGCGGCTACAAGACACTCACCGTCGGCATGACGGTGCCGGTACGGCTGCTGCGCACGGACAGCGTACACGGCTTCATCGACTTCGAGTTCGTGAGCGCTGTCGATCGCGCCAAGGAGGAGCGAGTCGATCGCAAGCGGGCTGCAGCCGTGGGACTTCAGGAACGCATCGGCGACGTGTTCGACGCCGTGGTCTCGGGCACGTCGCGGAAGGCGACCTGGGTCGTGCTCGCGCCGGGCGACATCGAAGGTCGATTGGTGCGGGGGCGGCAAGGGCTGCGCGTCGGTGATGCGGTGCGCGTCCTCCTTCTCACGGCCGATCCGGCGCGTGGCTTCATCGACGTGGCTCGCGAAGACGGAGCGCATCCGAACGAGTGAGCGGGCGATTCTGCGCCGCGCGGGTTCTGGTGCGGTCGCCCTCGGGCTGACCAGTCGCCCGAACCTCAGCGGCCGGCTTTTCTTGACAACGTCCGTCACGCCCTGTACAAGAGGTGAGCCTTCCGTGAAGTCCGGGCGCCGCCGCCCGGCTCGCGCCCCATGAAGGTGATGACTGCGGATGTGTCCCCCGTCCTCGAGCAAGGAGGTCGCGGGCGAGTGCCTTGGTGCATCGCGGGGCCGCACCCTGGCCATCGGTCCTACGGCCCGCTGACGTCCACGTTCCAATTGTAGAACTCCGAGGAGGGCTTGCAGTCCATGCGAATGCCGGCAACACACCACAACGGATGCGCAACTGGGAGGAGACCAATGGAGAAGCAGTTGCCGGATCGGAAGTCATTTTGCGGTGACTTCGCACGGACCATGCGCGCTGCATGCCTGAGTGCAGTCTTTGCGCTTACGCTGAGCGGAACTGCATCGGCGCAACAGATCGCGGTGAGCGGGACGATCATTTCTCCAGCGGGAACTCCGCTGGCTGGAGTGCTGGTGCGTGTGCAGGGGACGGAAACGCGTGCGCTGTCCTCCTCGACCGGGAGATACTTCGTCAACGCGCCCGCGAACGGAACGCTCAATTTTTCGCTCTTCAGCTACCGGCCCTTCCAGGCGGCAATTGGCGGACGGGCACGCATCGACGTCACCATGACGCAGATCTCCTATCTCGAGGAGGTCGTGGTGACCGCATACACCGAGCAGCGGCGGGCGGACATCACTGGCGCCGTCGCGAGCATAAACGTCGAGAGCGCGGCGCGACAGACGGGGGCCAGTGTGCTCCAGAAGCTGGACGCCGTTCCCGGCATCACGGTGGCTGCGAGCGGGTCGCCCGGCTCGCGGAGCACCGTTCGCATTCGCGGCATCAGCTCGTTTCAGAACAATGATCCGCTCTACGTCGTCGATGGCGTGCCGGTGCAGGATTCATACATCAACTGGCTGAATCCCAACGACGTGACCTCCATTCAGGTGTTGAAGGACGCGTCATCGTCCTCGATCTACGGCTCGCGCGCGAGCAACGGCGTGATCCTCATCGAGACGACGAAGCGTGGGGCATCCGGACCGCCGCGGATGACGGCGACGGTGCGGACGGGAGTCGCCACGCCAACCAACGGCTATGACCGATTCCTGCTCACGAACGCGCTGGACTACTTCGCGGTGGTCAAACAGAGCTACCTGAACGCCGGCTTGCCGGTGCCGACCAACATTTACGGTGACCCCAACGCTCCCACCGTTCCGCAGTACACCTACGCTGATCCCAGTACCAGAACCGGCGTCGATGCATTCGGTCGCCCGGTTGGCGTAGATCCGGCCAAGTACTCCTATCCGAACGGTCTCATCATGCCTGGTAGCTCGGGCACGAACTGGTGGGATGCCGTGTTCGGGAAGCCTGGGAAAGTGGCCGATTTCAATCTCAACATCGCCGGCGGCGGAGAGGAGACCGGGTACGGCGTCTCCTTCAACTACTTCGACCAGGACGGCACAGCCGCGTACAACAACTTCAAGCGGGCCAGCGTCCGCGTGAACACGTCGTTCACCAGATCCAGGCTGACGTTCGGCGAGAACATCGCGGTGTCCGGTGCACGCGATCACGGCGGTCTGCCGGATGACGCCGGTGGCGAGACGGCGCTGATCGGCAAGAACATCCTGATGCAGCCCGTCGTGCCCGTGTACGACATTCAGGGCAACTTCGCGTCGGGCAAGGCGGTGGGGCTGGGCAACAACACCAACCCCCTCAAGTCGGCATTCGAAGGCCGGAATAACGAGGGCCAGAACAACCGGGTGTTCGGCAACGTCTTCGCCGGCTTCGCCGTGACCCCCACGATCGCCCTGCGGAGCAGCCTGGGATTCAACGTGGCCGAGGGCTCCTTCATCGGGTTCAGTCCGATCTTTCCCGAGAACTCCGAGCCCTCCTTCACCAACTCCATCAACGAGAACTCCAGTCGGTCCACTGACTACACCTGGAGCAACACGCTGAAGTACGCGCGGGCGCGCTCGCAGCACAATCTCAGCCTCCTGCTCGGTCAGGAGACGAACGCGGGCAACAGTCGCTTCATCGGTGCGGGGTTGAGCAACCTGCTGTCCGAGAACGTGGATTCCCGGTACGTGCAGGACGCGCTGGGCGATGCCAAGAGCAAAGTCGTCAACAGCTTCGGTGGCCGGAGCGCGCTGCTCTCCTACTTCGGAAAGGCCGACTACAACTACGCCGAGAAGTACGTCGCGAGCTTCACGGTTCGGCGCGACGGCTCCTCCCGACTCGGACCGGAAAACCGCTGGGGAACGTTCCCCGCCGTCGGCCTGGGCTGGCGCATCTCGAAGGAGCCGTTCCTCGAGGGCAATCGCACACTCTCGGACGCCATGTTGCGAGTCGGGTACGGCGTGACGGGAAACCAGTCCATTCCATCCGGCCGCATCGTGTCACAGTTCGGCGGCAGCCTCGGCGACACGTATTACGACATCACGGGTGCCAACACCGTCGTGGCGCCGGGCTTCCGGCAGACGTCGCTCGGGAACGCAAACCTGAAGTGGGAGGAGAACCGATCCACGAATGTTGGAGCGGATCTCGCCCTGTTCGAGGGCAAGGTCAACGTCGTGCTCGACCTCTACCAGCGTAACACGAACAACCTGCTGTTCGACCCCGCCATTCCGGCTACCGCCGGCGTCGCCTCGGCGCCGATCGTGAACATCGGCAAGATGAAGAATCGGGGTTTCGACTTCTCGATCGGACATCAGGGCGCGACCTGGAACGCCACATTCCAGGGAAGCAAGTACAAGAACGAGATCGTCTCGATCGACGGCGTGCAGGACTTCTTCTACGGACCGATCTCGACGCGGTTCGGCAATCAGGTCATCAACAAGGTGGGCTCGCCGATCGGGTCGTTCTATGGGCTCGTCGCGGACGGGTTCTTCAAGGACGCCGCGGATGTCTCGAGCCACGCGACGCAGGACGGTGCCGCCCCCGGTCGTATCAAGTTCCGGGATACCAACGGCGACGGAGCCATCACCCCGACGGATCGCATCATCATCGGGAGTCCGCATCCTGACTTCACGGCCGGTCTCGACCTGGGATATCGCCGGGGCAACTGGGACGTGGCCGGCACGGTGTTCGGCACCTTCGGAAACGACATCTTCGACGCCCAGAAGGAGTTCTACGTGTTCCGGAACTTCTCGACGAACGTCCGGGATGACCTGCTCGAGAACTCGTGGACGCCGCAGAATCTGAACGCGAAGTATCCGCGACTCGACCAGAACGATACGTACAGCAAGGCGCTCAGCAGCTACTACGTCGAGGACGGCTCGTACGTCAGGATGCGCAATCTTCAGATCGGCTACAACGTGCCGGCGTCGATGGTCCGGTGGCTTCCCGCAGCTCGGGTCTACGTCCAGGGCGAAAATCTGTTCACGATCACCGGCTACTCCGGACTCGATCCGTCCTTGCCCGCAGCGAACGTGGAGGGAGCCGCCGGCGACATCCGTGATCAGTACCGTGGCGTGGACCGAGGCGTGTATCCCAGCAGCAAGACGTTCAGCATCGGCATGTCCACTTCGTTCTGACGATGAAAATCTTCAATCAGAGGGCGGCAATGAAAAGAGTATCGAGGCAGCCTCTGCTCGGGGCGGCGTTGATGTTGTGTGCCGTCGGCACGATCTACGGCTGCAAGGAGTTCCTGACGGATGCCGCTGCTCCGCAGGGAACGCTGGATTCCCAGACGCTCGCGAATCGGAACGGCGTGGAAGGCACGCTCATCGCCGCCTACCGGACGCTGGACTTCACCACCGGCGTCGGCGGCGCGTGGGGCTCGGCAGCCAGCAATTGGATCTGGGGCAGCGTTCCGAGCGACGACGCCTACAAGGGATCGGAAGCGAGCGATCAACCGGCGATCGATCCGATCGAGCAGTACCAGTGGTCTGCGAGCGGCGTCGAAGGCGAGCTCAATGACAAGTGGCGCGCCGCGTACGAAGGCATCGTGCGCAGCAATGCGACGATCAACCTCCTCAAGGAGGTGTCGGCGAGCAAGCCAGGGGAGTTCTCGGCCGCCGAGGCAAAGCTCATCGAGGGAGAGGCGCTCTTTCTCCGAGCGCACTATCACTTCGAAGCGTGGCGGATGTGGGGCAACATTCCGTACTACCGCGAAACCGACACCGACTTCCGCAAGGCGAACCTCACGAAGGTGGAGGTTGGCAATGAGATCTTGAAGGATCTCGACGCCGCTATCGCCCAGTTGCCCGTGGCGCCAAGGAATGGCAACGTCGGACGCGCCACCCAGTGGGCGGCCAAGGCCTACAAGGGGCGTGTCCAGATGTACGCGGGCCAGTTCCCCGCGGCGTTGACGACGCTGCGCGAGGTTCGGGCGAGCGGCATCTATGCGCTCGAGCCGAGCTTCGATCGCGTCTGGACCGGATTCAGCGAGTTCGAGAACGGCAAGGAAACCATCCTCGCGTACCAGGCGTCCGCCAACGACGGCGAGCCGAGCGGAAATAATGCGAACTATGGTGCACGACTGACCTTCCCGCATTCCGGCAGTCCGTTCGGCTGCTGCGGCTTCCACCAGCCGTCGCAGAATCTGGTCAACTTCTACGCGACGAATGCAGCGACCGGGCTGCCGCTGTCATTGACGAATCCAAACTGGAACGCCAGCAATGCGAATCTCACGGCGTCCGCAACGACGCCGGTCGATCCTCGCCTCGACTGGACGGTCGGGCGGGATGGGGTGCCCTACAAGGACTGGGGGCCACACGGCTCTGACTGGATCAGGTCACCCACGTACGGCGGCCCCTACAGCAACAAGAAGAACATGCACGAAAAGTCCAGCGGCGCGCAGAGCACCGTTGGTTGGGTGAACACGCAGTTGAACTCCGTGAACGTGCACATCTTCCGGTACGCGGATATGCTGTTGCTCCTGGCCGAAGCCGAAGTGGAGGCCGGGTCACTGGAGAACGCGCGCGCGATCGTGAACGAAATCAGGGCGCGGGCAGGGGTACGCGTGCAGGGCAAGGGCACTGATCGCGCCTCGATCGCGGTGCCGATCAACGATCCGTCCATCACCTGGGCGACGTATCGCATCGGCCCGTACGCGACACCGTTCGCCGATCAGGCGACCGCGCGTACCGCCGTTCGGAACGAACGTCGGCTGGAACTGGCCATGGAGGGTCAGCGCTTCTTCGACCTGCGTCGCTGGGGCATCGCCGAGCAGGTGCTCAACGCGTACATCAACGGTGTGGCCGGGGGCGCCGAGAAGTCGCGGCGACTCCAGCTCGGCAACGCGGCGCTCTTTTCGGCGCGCCACGTCGTCTTTCCGATACCTGCCATCCAGATCGAGTTGAGCAAGGGTGGAGCAGGCGGTGGGCTGAAGCAGAACGCAGGGTGGTAGTACACGCTCACGGCACCGGTGCAGTCGCACCGGTGCCGTGCTGGCGTGCCCTGATGGAGAATGCCTGAAGCGAGTCGCCCGTGTTCGCCACGAGCAGCGCATTGCCGGTCGCCGTGCGGATCATCGCCAGACCGGAGACGTCGAGAGGAGCCAGCAAGCCACTCTCCGTCGGTGACACCGGGGAAAAGTGCCCCGCGCCATCCCCTCGCATCCAGAGCCCGTTGCCCGCATCGGCTCGCGGCGTGTTCGGCTCCACGTCGAACATGTTTCCCGCCAGGACCAGGTCGAGATGGCCATCGCCGTCCACGTCGTGCGCGACGATGGACTTGATGGGGGCGATCTGCGCCAGGTTGGGCAACGCGATCGACGTGAATCCACGGCCGCCCTCGTTGTGCAGGAACACGCTTGCAAACGTATCGGTCTGGTAGTGGAGAGCCCCCTGCACCGCGGTGGCACCGAAGGCCTCGGTGACAGACGCCTTCGCGAATGATCCGAACGTTGGAAACTTCACGCCGAGCGAGTAGATCTCTCGGCCGAGCGAGGCCAGACCGGCGTACGGATACTCGACGCCCCCGAGCTCCTGGGTGAGCACGATGTCGGCGCTCCGGTTGCCGGTGAACGCCGCGGCATAGACACCGAACCGACTTTCCATCGAGGTGTGGTAGGCGTGGTTCAATCCGAGATTTCCGGCGACGAGGTCCGGTCGGCCATCGCGGTCGAAGTCTCCCACTGCGAGGCTGTACCACCAGCCCCGCGTGGGAGGCAGGTGCATGGACTGCGTGACGTCGCGCAGCTGCGTGCCATCATTCCGATAGAACCGAATGGGCATCCACTCGCCCACCGTCACGAGATCCTGGCGCCCGTCGCCGTCGAAGTCGATCCAGGCCGCGTCGGTGATCATTCCACCGGCCCGCGCGAGCTCGGGAGCAACCTCCGCCGTCACGTCGGTGAACCGATCGCCATCATTGCGCAGGAGATAGCTCCGGGTGGGAGCCGGATAGTCGCGAGGACTCAGTCGGCCGCCGATGAACAGGTCGGATCGTGCGTCGCCATTGAGGTTGCCGACGCGCACCGTGGCCGTGCTGGTGAGCATCACCGGCAGCGTGCCCGTTGGGGATCTCGCGAACCTGCCACCACCGGTGTTCACGTAGAGACGGTCCTGCAGGAGCGGCGACGTGGGGGACAAGTGATAGCCGCCGCTCGCCACGTACAGGTCGGGCCGTCCGTCTCCGGTGGCGTCGAAGAAGAGCGCGCCCCAGTCTTCGTGCGCCTTGTCCGCCTCCCACGGCTGCCCCGCGACGGACGCGACGAATCGTCCGTCCTGTTGCTGGATAAACAGCTGGCCCGCGACACCTGCGGTGCCACCGATGTACACATCGTCGAGTCGGTCGCCATTCACATCGCCGACTGCGAGCGGTGGGCCATGGCTCGAGAGGTTGTACGGTAGCAGGGGCTGCACGGTGTAGTCCGCCAGCGATGTCGGCAGCTGCCGATAGCTCAGCGTCTTGCGGGCGTCGAGCGCCTCGAAGACGAGCGCGCGGGCGGGAGTTGCCGGCGCGCGAACTCGCCGCGTGGCGTCGGACTGTTTCACCACAATCAGCCGGTCGACCTCGAGATTCGTCAGCACCTGGACGCGGCCATCGGGCCACGTGACCTCCAGGCTGTCCACGCGCCGCGCTCGCCCCAGCCCGAAGTGCACGGCGTCATCCATGCTCGACATGAAGCCACGAACCGGCGCGTGATAGACGTGCTGTCGCGTGCCGCCGCTGCGCAGCACCAGCGTCGTACCGATGCCGCGCGTGTTGGACGAATCCCCGACGAGCCTGATCCGGAGATGGTGATGCGCGTCATCGGAGGGCTGGATGTTTCGATAGATGAATGCCGGCCCATTGATGTTGTTCACGACGACATCGAGCTTGCCGTCGTTATCCAGGTCACCATAGGCCGCCCCATAGGAAAAGCTCGGCCTGTCCATGCCCCAGGCTTTCGTCTTGTCGGTGAAGGTCAGGTCGCCGTTGTTCCGGAACACATGGTTGGGTGCGTCGTAGGCATACACGTCCTTGAGGAGCTGCCGCGCTCGTTGGTGCTCGCCCGCGCGGCGCGCACTGTTGGCGGCGCCCTGATAATCGAGATCGTTCACCGCCTTCGGATATCCGTTGCCGATGAAGATGTCCTTCAGTCCGTCGTTGTCGAAGTCCGCGAAGAGTGCACTCCAGCTCCAGTCCGTGGCCGCCACGCCAGCCAGTCGGGCGATGTCACTGAACACGAGCTCTCCGTTCGGCGTCACGCCGGTGTTCAGCTGCAGGCTGTTGACGTCGAAGTCATCGCGGAATCCCCGGCTGCGCGACGCCAGTCTGCTTCCGTGCGTCGTGAATCCGCTCATGCGCTTTCGGCGACTCATGTCGGGCGGCATCATGTCCACCTGCAGGATGTCCGGCCGTCCGTCGTTGTTGAAATCCGCGATATCGACGCCCATCCCGGCAAGGCTCGTGTGCTTCAGCCACCGGGCCGCCTTGTCGGTGAAGGTGCCGTTTCCGTTGTTGACGTAGAGCACGTCGTTGGGCGCGGCATCATTGGAGACGTAGATGTCGGGCCGGCCATCGAGGTTCACGTCGGCGACGGAGACACCGAGGCCGTAGCCGGCATCCTCGAGGATGCCCGCCTGCCGCGACACGTTCGTGAAGGTCCCGCGACAGCCATTGCGATACAGCACATTCCGACTACCGGGTGTTTCGCCGCGCGCGCCGGATGGATGGGTCGCCACGTCGCCGCGCGCGAAGTCCTCTGGCGAGTTGTTGAGGACGAACAGATCCAGGCATCCATCCCCGTCGTAATCGAGGAAGGCGGAATGCGTGGTGAAGTTGGTATCGGCGATTCCGTATCGCGCCGCTGATTCCGTGAAGGTCCGATCCCTGTTGTTGATGAACAGGAGATTCGCCCGTTCGGCCGGCGTCGACCACGGGTGCCCCGACACCGACGCATAGATGTCAAGGAACCCGTCATGGTTGATGTCCACCATCGTGACGCCGGTGATCCACCGTTTCGTGACGAGACCCGCCGGCTGGGTGATGTCCTCGAACCGCATCTTTCCCGTGTTCCTGTACAGACGGCTCGTGACCATGTTGCCGGCGAAGAACAGGTCCGGCAACCCGTCATTGTCGATGTCGCCGATCGCCACACCAGCGCCGTTGTAGACGTAGACGTCGGACTGCACGTTCACGGAGTCATCGGTGGTGATGGTGTTCGCGAACGCGATTCCGGTCTGCCGTTCGCTCAGGAGCTCGAACAGGGGGCGATTCTCTCGCGGCCTGCAACCGGCCAACCAGACGAGGGGAATCAGCAGGGCGAGACGCACCGACCGATGCGTGCGGGCGAACATCGTCATCTTGGAGTCCATCACCGGGGTGAGATACGCGAGCGCGGACGATACGTCGTCAGCCGAACCTCTGTCAACGAGATCGCCGTCGCACACCGGATGCGTCGGTGACATCGCGTGACTGGCCGCGGTGAGGGAGGGCGGATAAGTTCGTCGCATGAATCGATACGCGCCCATTTCCCGCCTCATCAACCTGATCGATGACGAGTCCCAGCGCCTCTGGTCCATCGACGCTGACGACGCACGGCACTGGCTGCTCGCGGGTGATACCGACCGGGTGCTCGGTCTCGGCGGATCGTTCGCCCTGGTGGCGCAGGACGGCGAGCGCATCGTGCTGGCGCGAAGTCTGGATCGCCCCATGCGCTATTTCCTCGCGAAGTCGGTGGATGGTCCCGCGCTGATCGTCGCCGAGCGCATCGACGAGATCGCCGCCGAGCTGGCGCGCCGCGGCTGGGCCGAGCAGTTCCACCCGAGCTACACGCGCATGGTGCCCGCACATCATGTCACGACGCTCCGCCTGATCGGCTGTCCGGATCCGAATCCGCTGCATCAGCGCTTCTTCGCTCCGAGCCGCGCGACGGCCGGGACCGACCTCGATCTCGCGGGCCGCCACTACATCGAGGCCGTCTACGGTGAACTGCGCCAGTGGCTCGCCGTGCAGGATCCGCAAGCGCCAATCGGCGTTCCCTTCTCGGGCGGCATCGACAGCGGGGCCATTCTGCTCAGTCTCCACGCGCTCCTGCTGAACGAAGGGCACTCCCCTGCCCGACTCAAGGCGTTCACGCTCTCCGTGGACGGCGGCGGGGATGATGCACGGCAGGCGCGCGACTTTCTCCGGTCGATGAACCTCGAAATGCTCGGCGAGAGCATCGACGTTCCCTCCAGCGTGCTCGATCCCCTGCGCGCCGTGGCGGTAATCGAGGATTACAAGCGGCGCGACGTGGAATGCGCCGCGGTGAACCTCGCGCTCCTGGGCGGCATTCGCGAGCGGTATCCGGCATGGCGCCTCCTCGTGGATGGAGACGGAGGCGATGAAAACCTCAAGGATTATCCCATTGAGGAGAACAGCGAGCTCACGATCCGGAGCGTCGTGAACAACCGCATGCTGTACCAGGAAGGGTGGGGCGTCGATTCCATCAAGCATTCGCTCACCTACTCGGGCGGCTACAGCCGCGGATGCGTCAGGAGCCACGCCTGCGCGCGCCAGTACGGCTTCGCCGCGTTCAGCCCGTACACGCGCCCATCCGTGATTGCGGTGGCCGAGGCGCTCCCGTTCGCCGCGTTGACCGACGGCTCGCACGAGCGGCTGTACGCGTTGAAGGGAGAGATCGTCGCGCGCGGTGTACGCTCGGTGCTAGGGCTCGAGATGCCGGTGTTCCCCAAGCGTCGATTTCAGGAAGGGGCGCTGTCCTCAGGGGACGCCGCGCGGTTCTTTCCGCAGAGCGAGGCGCGCTACCGCAGTCACTTCGAGTTGCT